>JBBINL010000094.1:0-11023 GCA_037443905.1 Burkholderiales bacterium
ACTTCATTCTGGCCCAAGCGCGTCCTGCCGCTGCGTGCCGGTTACCGCGAACGTTGGGCGACAAGAAGCAGGCTAGATTTCAACAAACATCCCAGGGAGGCAGCATGGAACTAAAAATTAACGCGACAGACATTCGTTGGTGGTTTTGGGCGGTAACGCTGGCTTTCATTGTTGCGGCGATCGCGGGCTGGGTCCCCGGCTATTACGTTGTGATGGCTATTAGCGCGGTGCAGGTTATTTTCTTTCTTGCACAAGAGAAAAGTCTGACCGCATTCCCGACCCAAATCCGGGTTGTCTATTTTGCCTTTACGCTCTTTGGCTTGTGGCCCGAGGTGCGGTTATTCATCTACATAATCCTTCTCTTGGGAACGATCATGGTGACCTTCTTCGGGCGCTGCAGCATAGCGCTTGTACTCAAGCACATGCCTTGGAATCAAGGGCGCGAGGTAAGGCTCAACTAGCCCGTTGGCAGCAGCCACCAGTGTCGCCCAACCAATCATTCCAGTGGACCGCCAAAAGCTGCGCTTTTGCCGTCCGCTGAATTCAAACGTTAGCCATCTCAAATCGGGAGAGAACATGCATACCGATCATCACGGATACTTCAAATTTACGGGGCGCTCCCGCCTTGAAAAAACCATCAACTCACTGCTTGGCCTCATCGAAGGCATTTCGGTCGATTCCATAATAAACAAAACAGAAGTCGAGTTTTTGAATCTGTGGCTAGCTGAACATAGAGATCTGAAAGATCGTCATCCCTATAACGAACTCCTTCCGGTTGTTGAGGCCGCCATTGCTGATGGCGTGCTCACATCAGAAGAGAAGCAAGACATTCTCTGGTTGTGCGAAAAACTTCGATCGACTGCATTCTTTGACGAAACGACAGCAGATATCCAAAGGCTTCATGCCATCCTTGGCGGCATTGCCGCCGATGGTGCTATTACAGAAGCAGAGCTAAGGGGGCTGTCTGAATGGCTTACTGATCACGAACACCTGACAACCTGTTGGCCCTATGAAGAAGTAGGGAGTTTGATTACTGGCGTTCTCTCCGACAAGAAGATTGACAGCACAGAACAGAAACTACTCAAAGATTTTTTCACCGAGTTCACGTCAATCTTAGACAGTCGAACAATCGTCAGCCCGAAACTGACCATTGGCAGTAACGTTGTTGGCTTGTGTGCAGTCTGCCCAGAAATATCATTTTCTGACAGCCGTTTTTGCTTCACCGGCACCTCATACAAATACACTCGCACCGAGTTCTCAGGGCTCATTAAGAAACTTGGTGGTGAGGTAGTGAATTCCGTTTCCGCAAAACTCGACTACCTGATAATTGGCGCCGATGGTAACCCGTGTTGGGCCTATGCGTGTTACGGCAGAAAAGTTGAGAAAGCGGTCGAGCTGAGAAAGTCCGGAGCACGTTTGCTTCTTGTACACGAGAACGACTTCCACGATGCAGTGGCAGACATCTAAGATGGCTAACAACGGGTTCCAGGCGACGTCGGCGCTGACGCGCCGCCGCGCCTGAACCCGGACGTTAGGCACTGCTCAAGTGAACACGAAATGAGCGACAAATGGCGTCATGTCGGCTCGGCTGAATCGGCCTTTGGAAAGCTGCTCCCACCTTACAAGGAACTGGTGGAGAACAACGATACCGGCGAACAGCGCGCTGTATGGGTCAACTCTGGAGAAACCGGGCGTGAGGGTCAGGTCTTGCAATCATGCAATCCGACTTGTTTTGCTGGATTCCTTCGTGGCTGAAATCGCTGATAAACCGATCAATTTTGCATGAGACAAGCTTGGTGTGTTTGGCTTGCAGAAGGATCGTCACGTCACTTGCCCCGGTCTTTCGACCAAGCACGGTGACGAATTTTTCAGTGATCTGTCCAACAAATTGTGTGAATGCAAGACCTGACTCTTTGACCCCCATCGTTAGACAAGGCTCGAACTTGCGACGTGGTTGCATGCGCGGTATCATGTAACTCAACATGCAACCAATCGAAAACACTATGCCTTCAATTCGCGAGTCCAAGGTGGCCCGGCATCGCGAGCGGATGCGCGCTGCGGGGTTACGGCCTGTGCAGTTTTGGGTGCCAGACACACGCTCGCCAGAGTTTGCGGCACAAGTGCGCCAGCAGTGCCAAAGCCTGAAGGGCGACCCGCAAGAAGCCGATGTTTTGCGCTTCACCGAAGCGGCTGCAACGCATGTTGAGGGCTGGGCGTGATGCAACAACGGGGCGACCTCGTGACGGTTTCATGGCAGGGCGACTACGGCAAACCTCGGCCAGCCCTGATCGTTCAGTCAGACTTGCTTTCCGAACTGGACAGCGTCGTGCTATGCCCGGTGACAAGCGATCTTCGCAATGCCGCGTTCCGCGTCACCGTGGAACCCAACCCGGCAAACGGGCTGCGCACGCTCTCGCAAGTCATGGTGGACAAGCTCTCGACGCTTGCGCGCTCCAGGATCAGCGAACCGTTTGGCCGACTTGATGATGAGCGGATGAAAGCAATTGACAGGGCGCTTTTGCTAGTCGTTGGCCTTATCTGACCCGGTGTCATCGCGCACATGAAAGCAGAATTCGATCTCTCCAAGCTGAAGTTGCGCAAAAATCCCCACGCGTCCAAGTTGAAAAGGTCTGTCGCGATGCGATTGTCCGAAGATGTGGTGCAAGTATTACCAAGAAAAGGCTGATCCAGGCATGAATCTGATTGAGGTTTCAAAACGTGTGCATGCCTGACAATGCGGTAACGGCCATCTCTCTTGCCGTCTGGGGCTAGGTTGATGCGGTTGATCAGCTAGGCCGTCGGCGCGTTTGTTGTCAGTGTTCTGGCCCTTGTTGTTGGCGCGGCAGCAATCTGGAATCTGCGCTGTGAGGGCTTTGGCTGCATGGGTGTCGGAGTGGCGTGGTTTGCTGGGTTGTTGCATTTGTGCTTGTACTTGTGTTTGGGTTGGTTCTTCGGGCCCGGCCGTCACTGGGCAAGTTTGGCGCCACTGCGACCAAGGGCGCGCTTGTCATCCAGGCTATCCTGGCGCTCGTCGCCATCGCGGTTTGGCTGTCCAGGAGTGTGACCTGACCAATTTCATGCCCAGACGTTATGCAACGCCTCACGCAAGCTCCCAACCTTTTTCTGGCCACGCTGTGGGTCGGTGCGCTCAACGCCTCGGGCATCGCCGCCAGCGTGCAGCGCCAGTACCTGAGCAGTGTGGCGGGTGAATTGCCGCCCGACCAGTGCCTGCCCGAGGTATGGATCGACGACGCGGCGCAGGAAGCGGCGGCGCGTGAGGCGCTCTACCACCTGCAAAACGCGCCGCAACGGCACTGGCGCTGCACCTGCGGCGAGTGGGTCGAAGGCGGTTTTGAGCAATGCTGGCAATGCGGCGCGATGATGCCCACGCCAACAAGCGCCCAGGCGCGCTGACCATGGGCGTTGAAGACCGCGAGTGGTACCGCGCGCGCTCTGGCAAACCGGGCTGATTGCGATGCTGATGTTCTGGTTTGCGGTGATGGGGTTGCTGTACGCGCATATCTGTGAATCAACTGCTGATATGACAGCACTTATTGAGCGGACTTGTGCAAGGAGGACTTGCGCAACCTGGTCCCGTTATGATTCGATCAACACAAGGTTTTCCATATGCGCATCCTTATTCTGGGTGCCGGGCGTGTTGGCGAGAGCGTCGCCGAGAGCCTGGTGTCCGAACAAAACGACATCACCCTGATTGATCCCGACCCCGAGTTGCTGCGCGACCTGGAAGACCGGCTCGACCTGCGCGGCGTGCCGGGCAACGGTATCCAGCCCTCGGTGTTGCGCCGCGCCGGCGCCGAAGATGCTGACCTGTTCGTGGCCTGCGCCGCCCTCGACGAGACCAACCTGACCGCCTGCAAGGTGGCACACGATGTGTTCGGTATTCCCATCACGGTGGCGCGCCTGCGATCGCCCGAGTTCAAGGATGGTGGCGAATTGCTGGGCAAGACCGGCTTTGGTGTGACGCATGTGATCTGCCCTGAAGAGTCGGTGATGAATTACATCCACAAGCTCATCGATTAACCGGAGGCGCTGCAGGTGCTGGAATTTTCACGCCAGCGCGCGCACCTGATTGCCATGCGCGCCGCCCAGGGTAGCGCTCTGGTCAACCACACCATCGGCGAGTTTCGCGACCTTTTCCCCTGGGCCGAAATGCGCGTGGTGGCGGTCTATCGGCAGGATGCCGAAGTGCCGGTGGCATCCGATACCCGTGTGCTGCCGGGCGACGAGGTGTTTGTGGTGGCCGACAAGCAAAAGATTCGCGATGTGCTGCGCGCCATCCACAACAACGACCAGCCGGTGCGCCGTGTGCTGATCGCGGGTGGCGGCAAGGTGGGCTTGCGGCTGGCACGCAGCCTGGTGGGGCAGTGCGAAGTCAAGATCATCGAGCGCGACCATAAGCGCTGCAAATACCTGGCCGGCGAGTTGCCCGCCAGCATGCTGGTGCTCGAAGGCGATTCGGCTGATGAAAATCTGCTGCTCGAAGAGGGCGTGGGGCAGATCGATTTGTTCATCTCGCTGACCAATGACGACGAGGACAATATTTTGTCGGCCATGCTGGCCAAGCGGCTCGGCGCCAGGCGCGTGATCGCCCTGATCAACCGGCGCATTTATGCCGAGATGATGCAAGGCAGCACCATTGACATTGCCATCACGCCGGCCCAGACCGTCATTGGCGAGTTGTTGATTCATGTGCGCCGGGGTGCCCTGGCGGCGGTGCACAGCCTACGCCGTGGCGAGGCTGAAGCGCTGGAGGGGGTGGCACGCGGGGACTTCAAGTCGTCGCAGCTGGTGGGGCGCCGCATCGAGCAGATCAAGCTGCCTGAGGGCGCGCGTTTTGGTGTCATCGTGCGCGGTGAGGGACGCAACTGCGAAGTGCTGATGCCACACCACGATCTGGTGATTCTGGAAAATGACCACATCATCATCTTCATTCCCGACAAGCGACTGCTCAAGTCCGTGGAAAAATTGTTCCAGGTGAATGTCAGTTTCTTCTAGACCATGTCCAGTCTGGCTCCGATTTTCAACATTTTGGCCCGCATCCTGGTGGGCTACGCCTTGCTGTTTCTGGTGCCCATGGCCTGGGCTTGGCAGCTGGATGCCCCGGCGCTGCGGGTTGTCTGGCTGCAAAGCATGGTCATCACCCTGGCACTGGGGCTGACGCTCTGGCTGTCCACGGCTCGGTATCAGCGTGAACTGCTGCCGCGTGACGGTTTTTTGCTGGTCAACCTGGTGTGGACAGTGTTGCCCGCCTGTTCGGCTGTGCCCCTGATGCTGGCGATCGACGGACTGAGCTGGACCGAAGCCTATTTTGAAGCCATGAGCGGCCTGACCGCCACCGGGGCCACGGTATTTTCCGGGTTGGATGCCTTGCCGGTATCGGTGAATGTGTGGCGCTGTTTCATGCAGCTCATTGGCGGCCTGGGCGTGATGCTGCTGGTGGTGGCTGTGCTGCCGCTGTTGGGGCTCGGCGGTGTGCAACTCTACAAGGCAGAAACCCCCGGCCCCATGAAAGATGCCCGTCTGACACCGCGCATTGCCGAGACCGCGCGCGGCTTGTGGAGCGTTTACTTTGTTTTTTCCATGGTCTGCATGCTGGCCTACCAACAGGCGGGCATGAGCTGGGCGGATGCTTTCATGCACATGTGCAGCACCATGGGCCTGGGCGGGTTCTCGTCGCACGATGCCAGCTTCGGCTACTGGAACTCGCCCGACATCGAGCTGGTGGCCATCGTTTTCATGGCGCTGGCAGGCATCAGTTTCGCGCGCTATTTCATCGTTTGGCGCGCGCGTTCCTTTCGTTCGATGCGGCAAGATGCCGAAGTGCGCGCTTATGTGCTGGCACTGCTGGCCTCGGTGGTGATTCTGGCCGCCATACTGATGTCTCATGGCACCTTTACGCAACCGCTCGAAGCCCTGCGCACCGCCGCTTTTCATGTGGTGTCGCTGGCCACCACCACCGGTTATGCGTCGGCTAATTACTCCTTGTGGCCGGTTTTTGCGCCGATCTGGCTGATGTTTCTGGGCACTTTTGTGTCGTGCGCCGGCTCCACCGGGGGCGGCATCAAGATGGTGCGCATGGTGCTGCTCATCAAGCAGTCGCGCCGCGAACTGGTGCGCGCCATCCACCCGCGGGTGGTGAACCCGGTCACGATGGGGCGCGCGACCATATCGGCTACGGTGATTGCGGCGGTGATGGCCTACATGCTGATTTATGGCGCCAGCACGATCGGCCTGACGATGTTGATGCTGCTCTCGGGGCTGGACATCGTCACGGCGTTTTCGGCCGTGGTGGCCACTGTCAACAACATCGGTCCCGGCTTGGGGCTGGTCGGGCCAGCTTCGAATTTTGGTGTGCTCAGTGATTTCCAGACCTGGGTCTGCACCGTGGGCATGCTGCTGGGTCGGCTCGAATTGCTGGCCGTGATCGTGCTGTTTGTGCCGCAGTTCTGGCGCAAATAAAGACAGGATTTTCAACAGGAGGCATTCAATGACAATCACCAAAGGCGCTCAACAACTCGTGGCCGAGGCCATGGCCCAGGTCAAGACCTACTCGGTGGACGAGGTCAAGGCGCGGTTAAACGACCCCAAAGTGCAACTGGTCGATATTCGCGACGTGCGCGAACTCGAGCGCGAAGGAACACTGCCGGGCTGCTTCAACGCCCCTCGCGGCATGCTTGAATTCTGGGTCGACCCGGCCTCGCCGTACTACAAACCGGTGTTTGGCGACGAATCCAGAGAGTTCATTCTGTTTTGCGGTGCGGGCTGGCGCAGCGCGCTGGCTACCCAGACGCTGCAAGCCATGGGAATGACCAACGTGGCGCACATCGACGGCGGTTTCACCGCGTGGGTCAAGCAGGGCGCGCCGGTGGAAACCTACGAGCAGCACAAGGCAAGGCGCCACGCCAAGGCCTGATTCATGCCGGTTGACGGTCTGCCTGCCCGTCACGCCTTGACGGCCAGGACCGGGCAGGGCACCGAGAGCAGGATCTCCTGGGCCACGCTGCCCATGATCAGCTTGCCCACGGGTGAACGTTTTCTCAGGCCAATCACGAGCACGGAAACGTTGAGCGATTCAACCAGTGACTCGATTTCTTCGACGGCACTTTTGCCGCGAACGAACTGCTTCAATTCGGCGTGAAGGCCGGTGTCTTTCAATATCTGCTCGACCCGTTCGAAGTCGACCGCGTCGATCGCTGACGGATCAATCTTTGTCCCGCCAGCCGAGGCGTTGATGACGACCAGATGCTCATTGCGGCGCCTGGCAATTTCGATCCCCTTGTCCAGGGCGGCTTGACCTTCGGGCCGTGGCACATACGCTACAAGTATTGTCAAGATGTCTCTCCTGTTGCATTAAAAATCAACCGGTATGGTTCATGAGGTTTCGAGATGACGGCGAGCAGGTTGGCCATGCAGTATGCAAGGCTGTGAGGCGTTCATGGGATGGCGAGGGACACCGAACAGACGCGCAAAATGACTGCAAAGCTGCCGCAAACGCTCAAACAGGTGCGAAGCACCGCTTCATGAACAATCCTGGATCAATGTTGACGAAGCAGATTATCCGGCGAAAACAGGGCAGCGCGATCAAAACTGGCGCGCCAGATGAGCCAATGGTTTGTGAACAAGCCTAATCCCCGGCTGATTTGCGAAATTCTGCGGGTGACTGCCCGGTCCAGCTCCGAAACGCGCGGATAAAGCTCTTCTCGTTCAAAAAACCGGCGGCTTGTGCCACTTGCTTGACGGGGCGCCGGGTGCGCAGCAGCAACTCGCTGGCACGGCCTTGTCGCACTTCGTCTTTCAAGGATTGCAGTGATGCGCCTTCGCGCCTGAGCTGGCGGTGCAGTGTGCGCGCCGACATCGCCAGCAGCGCGGCCAGGTCTGCGGCGTTGTGGCTGTCGCTGGGTTGGACGCTCAAGGCCTGGCGCACGCGCTGCACCAGCAGGCGGTCTCGGCGGTACTGCAGAACGGTCAGGGGCAGCGCGCGCTTGAGCATGTGTCGCAGAGCAGTCTCATCACGTTGCACAGGCAAGGCGAGGTAGCGGGCGTCAAAATTGATCGCCGCTGTTGACGCGTCAAACCGGGTGGGGCCGGAAAACAGCACACTGTAAACGTCCTGATGCGCAGGGACTGCAAACGGGAACTGCGCCCCCTGCAAGGCAATGCGTGAGTCAATCAGCCAGCATGCCAGGCCGTGAATATTGCGCAACACCGAGACCAGGCAGAACTCGCGCAATGCTTTCAGGTCTGCGTGCTCGGTGATTGTCAGCGTGGCCAGGTGACCGGTGGTGTCGAGCTTGAGGGTGATGTCGTCAGCAATCAGGCCATGGTGACGGCACCAGCGCTGCAAGGCCACCCCGAGCGTGGGTGAGCTGATGGACGCGCGCGCCAGCATGCCGTAACTGCCCCAGGGCAGGCGCCGGCTGAACCAGCCCAGAGCCTCGTCATCGAGCTCCTGCATGGCCGCGCCCGAGATGCGCTCCATCTGCAGCGCGCTGATGCGGTTCGCTGGATTGAGCAAAAAAGCTGGCTTTATTTGTGCTGATTCCAGTGCATGGGCGGGATCCATGCCGTATTTCTCGTAGGCCTCCACAATGGCCTGGACAAAGGCGACCGGAGTCACAGCCAGTGGTCTGGTCGGGCTTGACGTCTTGCCTCGGGCAGGTTGATGGGCGGTTGAACGACTGGCATCGTGCATGGCGCACAGTATCAATAAATATGGCACGATTTGCAACCTGATCGACGCCCATTGAGCCGCTTGTCGTTCTATGCTTGGCAGATCACAATGGTTGGCCAATGGAATGCCAAATTGACCCACAGAAAGAATGCGATGCCTGTTCTGGAGACAAAACTCAACGCCCGCTCTGCCGACTTCCTGGCCAACGCCGCTGCCATGCGCGCGCTGGTCGATGATCTCAACGCCAAATTTGCCCAGGTGCAGCAAGGCGGCGGCGAGGCCGCGCGCGCCAAACACACGGCGCGGGGCAAATTGCTGCCGCGCGAGCGCGTCAATACGCTGCTGGACCCCGGTACGCCGTTTCTGGAACTCTCCCCTCTGGCGGCGCTGGGCATGTACCCGGACCGTGATGGGTCGGACAGTGCGCCGGGTGCGGGCATCGTGGCCGGCATCGGGCGCGTCAGTGGCGTCGATTGCATGATCGTCTGCAACGATGCCACCGTCAAAGGTGGCACCTACTACCCGATGACGGTCAAAAAACACCTGCGCGCGCAAGAGATTGCCCAGCAAAACCGCTTGCCATGCATCTACTTGGTCGATTCGGGCGGCGCCAATTTGCCCAACCAGGACGAGGTCTTCCCTGACCGCGATCACTTTGGCCGCATCTTCTTCAACCAGGCGCAGATGAGCGCGCAGGGCATTGCGCAGATTGCCGTGGTGATGGGCAGTTGCACGGCGGGCGGTGCCTACGTGCCGGCCATGAGCGACGAGGCGATCATCGTCAAGAATCAGGGCACGATTTTTCTCGGCGGCCCGCCGTTGGTGAAAGCCGCGACCGGCGAGATGGTCAGCGCCGAGGACCTGGGCGGCGGCGACGTGCACACGCGGCTCAGCGGCGTGGCCGACCATCTGGCGCAAAACGACATGCACGCGCTGGCGCTGGCTCGCACCGCCGTCAAGAATTTATATAAAAACAAGCCTCTAGCCCCCGCAGATCATGTGCCAGCAGCTCCTAGATATGAAGCGAATGGGCTCTATGGCGTGATCCCGGTGGACACGCGCAAGCCGTTTGACGTGCGTGAAATCATTGCCCGCATCGTCGACGACTCGGACTTTGACGAGTTCAAGGCGCGCTTTGGCACCACGCTGGTCTGTGGCTTTGCGCGTATCGAAGGCATGGCGGTCGGTATCGTCGCCAACAACGGCATTCTGTTCAGTGAGTCGGCGCTCAAGGGCACGCATTTCATCGAGTTGTGCTGCCAGCGCAAGATTGCCCTGGTGTTTTTGCAGAACATCACCGGCTTCATGGTCGGGCGCAAATACGAGAACGAAGGCATCGCCCGCAACGGCGCCAAGATGGTGACGGCCGTGGCCACTGCCGCGGTACCGAAGTTCACCATCATCATCGGTGGCAGCTTTGGCGCGGGCAACTACGGCATGTGTGGCCGCGCCTTCGGTCCGCGCTTTTTATGGATGTGGCCCAACGCGCGCATCAGCGTCATGGGCGGCGAGCAGGCCGCCAGCGTCTTGGCCACCGTGCGGCGTGACGGCATCGAGGCCAAGGGCGGCCAGTGGAGCGCCGAAGAAGAAGCGGCGTTCAAGGCGCCGATCAAACAGCAGTATGAGGTGCAAGGCCACCCCTATTACGCCAGTGCACGCCTTTGGGACGACGGCATCATCGACCCGGCAGACACCCGACGGGTGCTGGCGCTGGGGCTGGCGGCCAGCCGCAACGCGCCGATTGAAGACACCAGATTTGGACTTTTCCGCATGTGATGTGTATGATTTATCAAATTCGTACACATTGAAGGAATTTGCCATGCGAACCAACATCGAGATTGACGACACATTGATGGACTACGTGATGGCCACCGGCGAGTTCAAAACCAAGCGCGAGGCGGTCGAGGCCGGCTTGCAGTTAATTAAGCGGCGCAAAGCCTATGCCGCTATCCGGGCGGCGCGCGGCACCTTGTTTTGGGACGATTCCGATGATGCCTGGGCTCGGCGACGCGCTGAGTTGGCGGCTGAGGACGCGGCGCAAGTCAATAACGGCGCTGGCACGACCGACGGGTTGGCCGGGTTAGCTGTGCATGAGCCTGAGGCTGTCGACAAAGTTGCCCAATTACCGAGCGGCGAATCCAGGCGAAAGCCTCCCACATCAAAAGGCCGAGCGAGCAGCGCACTGAAGGTGATAACGCCATGACGTTGGTCGACTCCAGCGTCTGGATCGACTATTTTCGGGGTGTTCAAGCCCCTCATACCAACCATTTGGACGATTTGTTGGCCAGCGCAGATGATCCGTTGGGTGTGGCTGACCTGGTGGTTTTTGAG
>JBBINL010000095.1:0-10925 GCA_037443905.1 Burkholderiales bacterium
TGGCAGAACTGCTGTACGCGCCGGGTGACCAGGTGCTGGAGGGGGCGGAGTTGCTGAAACTGGAAGTCGTCGCAGTCTGATGGTGAACAAAAATTTGCTTCCATACCTTATCTATCAAAATTAGGGTGCTATCCTTTTAGAATCGTTTATGGTTCAGCTTCACATCAGTTTCTGTTGTGCCAACACCGACCCCGCGCCGTGGCTGGCGGGCTTGCGCACGGCGTTGCCGCAGGCGCAGGTGTCGGTCTGGCAACCGGGCGCGGCCGCGGCAGACATTGCCGTGGTCTGGCAGCCACCACAGCAGTTCTTTGACGAACAGCCCCAGCTCAAAGCCATCTTCAACATCGGTGCGGGCGTCGATGCACTGCTGCGCTTGCGCCTGCCGCCACAAGCCTTGGTGGTGCGGCTGGAAGACGCGGGTATGGCGGTGCAGATGGCCGAATACGTATGCCAGGCGGTGATCCGGCATTTTCGTGACCTCAATGCCTACGCCGACGATGCGCGCGCCGGGCGCTGGACTTATTACCAACCGCGCCAGCGCAGCGACTTTCCCGTTGGCGTGATGGGGCTGGGTGTGCTGGGCGCGCGGGTGGCACAGGCGCTCAAAGCGTTTGACTTCCCGGTCAACGGCTGGAGCCGCACGCCCAAGGCTTTGGACGGCGTGCGCTGTTTCAGTGGACCCGAG
The DNA here is from genome assembly GCA_037443905.1 of Burkholderiales bacterium. GTDB lineage: Bacteria > Pseudomonadota > Gammaproteobacteria > Burkholderiales > Burkholderiaceae_C > Rhodoferax. The sequence goes on from JBBINL010000095.1 coordinate 686, forward strand.
CAGCTGGATGATTTTCTGGCCAGCAGCCGGGTGCTGGTCAATCTGCTGCCGCTCACGCCGCAGACCACCAACATCCTCAACCGCGACCGCTTGCGCCGCTTGCAAGCGGGTGGCTATGTCATCAACGTGGCGCGCGGTGCGCACCTGGTTGACGACGATTTGCTCGCGCTGATCCGCAGTGGCCACCTGGCTGGCGCGACGCTGGACGTGTTTCGCACCGAACCGCTGCCGGCCGACCATCCGTTCTGGCACGAACCAAGAATCATCGTCACGCCGCACACCTCGGCGCGCACGCTGCGCGAGGACAGCATTGCGCAAATGATTGGCAAAATTGCCGCTTTGCAACGCGGGGACGCGCTTACCGGTATCGTTGAACCTGCACGTGGCTATTGAAGTGTCGATCGGTTGATATATGTTGAGAAATCGTCCATGAACTATCCAAATCGCGTCAAATTGGTCGAAGTCGGTCCCCGTGACGGCCTGCAGAATGAAAAACAGACTGTGCCCGCCGCCATCAAGATCGAACTGGTGCACCGGCTCCAAGCCGCTGGCTTGAATGACATCGAGGTCACCAGCTTTGTGTCACCCAAATGGGTGCCGCAAATGGCCGACAACGCCGAGGTCATGGCGGGCATTCAGCGCCAAAAGGGCGTGCGCTATTCGGTTCTGACGCCCAACCTCAAGGGGTTCGAGGCCGCCCTTGCTTGCCGACCTGACGAAATCGTGGTCTTTGGCGCGGCCAGCGAGGCCTTCAGCCAGAAAAACATCAATTGCAGCATCGCCGAGAGCATCGAGCGTTTTGCGCCGGTGGTGGCGGCTGCGCGCGCTGCGGGCATTCATGTGCGCGGCGCCATGAGCTGCACCGTGGGCTGCCCGTACGAGGGCGACATCGCGCCCGAGCGCGTGACTTATCTGGCGGGGCTGATGAAAGGCATCGGTGTGCAGCATGTGGGCGTGGCCGACACCATTGGCGTGGGCACGCCGCTCAAGGTGCAGCGCGCCGTGGAAGCCACGCTCAAGCACTTCGACCTCAACGACATTTCGGGTCACTTTCACGACACCTTCGGCCAGGCTTTGGCCAACACGCTGATCTGTTTGCAGATGGGCGTCTGGCAGTTCGACGCTTCGGTAGCCGGGCTGGGTGGTTGCCCCTATGCCAAGGGTGCCACCGGCAATGTGGCGACCGAAGATGTGGTTTACATGCTGCACGGCATGGGCATCGAAACCGGCATCGATCTGGACAAGCTGATCGATGCCGGTCAGTTCATCAGCGACTTCCTGGGCCGGGCGACCAACTCGCGCGCGGGCAAGGCGCTGTTCAACAAGCGGCAAGCCTGATGTGCGGCGCTGAATTGAAACCCCTGCCCGAAGGCATGCGGCGCGTGGCGCGCGCCTTGCTGGACAAAGGCCACCCGCATGCGCCTGTTCTGCTCGATGATGCCGCCCGCACCGCGCAGCAGGCGGCAGATGCCTTGGGTGTGGCGCTGGGTCAGATCGCCAAAAGCATCATTTTCAAGCGCAAGCCCGATGCGGTAGCCGTGCTGGTGATCACCTCGGGCGATCGCCGGGTGGATGAAGCCAAGGTTCAGGCGCTGGTGTGTGCCGACGGACAAAAGCTGGGGCGCGCCGATGCCGAATTTGTCAAGCAGAGCACGGGCTTTTCGATTGGTGGCGTCGCGCCGCTGGGTCATGTCGTGGTGCCCGTCACGCTGATTGACCGTGAGCTGCTGCGTTTTGACGAAATCTGGGCGGCAGCCGGTCACCCGCATGGCGTCTTCAAGCTGCAACCGGCTGACCTGGTGCATCTGACCGGTGCGCCGGTGGTGGATGTGGCCGCAGGAGAGCGCGTGTGACCCCCGATCCAAAAGCCATGAAATTCCTGGCCGCCAGCGCCAGGCACGTCCGCGCCAGCGAAGATGGCTTTGCGCAGACCGTGCCATCGCCCTGCCTGTCGGTGTGCCAGATGAATGAGGCCACCGGCCTGTGCCTGGGCTGCTTTCGCACCATCGAAGAAATTGGTTGCTGGGGCAACGCTGATGACTCGTTCAAACGTGATGTCTGGGCCCGGATTGAGGCGCGTCTGGGGCAATTTGAAGCATGAGACACATCACGTTTTATCTGGATTTCATCTCGCCATTCGCTTGCCTGGCGTTCGAGCAGCTGCCCGAGGCGCTGATGGGCCACAGCAACAGTGTGACTTACAAGCCGGTGCTGTTTGGCGCGCTGCTCAGACACCACGGCCAATTGGGGCCGGCAGAGATCCCCGGCAAACGCGAATGGACCTACCGTCAGGTGCTGTGGCTGGCGCGTCAGCATGGGCTGGATTTGCAGTTGCCCGCCAGCCATCCGTTCAATCCGCTGGCCTTGCTGCGGCTCGCGCTGGCCTGTGGCGCGCCCGGGCAACCCAGCCGCTATGTTTGTGAAACCCTGTTTCGCCATGTCTGGCAGGGCGGCCTGGAGGCTGCTGACCCCGTTCGTCTGCAAGCGCTCACCCAACAGTTGAAACCGACGCGACTGCCAGACAGCGACGAGGTCAAGGCCCGGCTCAAGGCCAATACTGACGAGGCGATTGCGCAGGGCGTGTTCGGCGTGCCCACGTTCGAAGTCGATGGCAAACTGTTCTGGGGACTGGACGCGTTGCCCATGTTGCGTGCTTATCTGGCCGGCGATGCGTGGTTTGAAGACGCCTGGGTTAAAGTCGCAGCCCTTTTGCCAGGGGTGAAGCGCCAGCCTTGAGGCCGGGTCTGGCGTTCAAGTCCCCTGGCCCCGGTGTGTCAGGCGCACCTCCCTAGAATGTTTGCCTCACACCTCGGGAACCAAGCATGTCACAGGGAACCATCCGCATTCGCGGTGCGCGCCAGCACAACCTCAAGAACCTCGACCTGGACATTCGCACCGGTGAGCTGACGGTGGTCACCGGCCCCAGCGGCTCGGGCAAGTCCAGCCTGGTGTTCGACACCCTCTTTGCCGAAGGCCAGCGCCGCTACGTGGAGACCTTCAGCGCTTATGCGCGCCAGTTTCTGGATCGCATGGACAAGCCGGCCGTCGACAGGGTGGAAGGCGTGCCGCCGGCGATCGCCATCGACCAGACCAACCCGGTGCGCTCCAGCCGCTCGACCGTGGGCACCATGACCGAGCTCAACGATCACCTGAAGCTGTTGTTTGCCCGCACTGCTTCCTTGTTTGACCGCGTCACGGCGCAGCCGGTGCGCCACGACACGCCCGAGACGATTTATGCCGAGCTGAAGCAGCGCCTGGGCGACAGCGAAGCCCGGCTGGCCATCACCTTTCCGGTCGAATTGCCCGCCACTGCCACGCCGGATGAAATTGAGCAATGGCTGTCGGTGAGTGGCTTCACCAAGGTGCAGGCTGAACGCCTGGTGACTGTGGATGACAACACCCTGGCCTTGGGGCCGGATGCCAGGTCGGACAAACGTGCTGGCAAGGCCAAGGGAGGGGTGTCCGGATTGGGCGCCGACCCCCATGCCAAAGCCCACAGGCGCAGGGTGCTAGACGTGGTGGCCGACCGCTTCAGGCTGAGCCATGCCGAGCGCGCCCGCGTGCTGGAGGCGATTGAGGTGGCGCTCAAGCACGGCAGCGGGCGCATGACGGTGTATCTGCTGGATGCCGCGCCAACCGATGCTGGCGCTGAATCCGTCGTCTGGCGGTTTTCCACCGGTCTGCACTGCCCCGAAAGCAACCTGCGCTACACCGATCCGATGGCGTCGATGTTTTCCTTCAATTCGGCGGTCGGCGCGTGCAACACCTGTCGCGGCTTTGGCCGGGTCATCGGTGTCGATTACGGACTGGTCATCCCCAACGACAAAGTCACTCTGCGAGCCGGTGCCATCAAACCGTTTCAGACGCCCGCGTGGGCAGAATGCCAGGACGATCTGCTGCGCCACGCAGAGACGCACGGCATCCCGCGCGACACGCCGTGGGCCAAGTTGCCGCCTGAGCAGCAGCATTGGGTGATTGACGGCGAACCGGGTTACCGTGACGGCCAATGGAACAAAAAATGGTATGGCGTGAAGCGGTTTTTTGAATACCTGGAAACCAAGGCCTACAAGATGCACATCCGCGTGCTGCTGTCCAAGTACCGCAGCTACACGCCGTGCCCGGACTGCGGCGGTGCAAGGCTGAAAACCGAGAGCCTGCTGTGGCGCGTCGGTTCCAAGGCCGATGCGGACGCGGTGCTGGCACCGTCACAGCGATTCATGCCGCAGGGCGTTGCATGGCACCGGGTTCAACTCGAAGCCTTGCCGGGCTTGTGCCTGCATGATCTGATGCTGTTGCCAATGGACAAGCTGCGGCAGTTTTTTGACCGCCTGTCGGCTAGCGAGCAGCCATCGTCGCGAGGCAACGACGCCGACGCTCCAACGACCATCCCGGCTGCTGCAGACGCGGCGCCCGAGCCACGGATGGAGGCCACCCAGGGGCAGCAGCTGGCACTGAAGCTGCTGTTCGAGGAAATCGGTACCCGCCTCAAATACCTGTGCGAGGTCGGCATTGGCTATCTCACGCTGGACCGGCAAAGCCGCACCCTCAGTGGTGGCGAGGTGCAGCGCATCAACCTCACCACCGCCTTGGGCACCTCGCTGGTCAACACCTTGTTTGTGCTTGACGAGCCCAGCATCGGCCTGCACCCGCGCGACATGCACCGCATCATCCAGGCCATGCTGCGCCTGCGCGACGCCGGCAACACGCTGGTGGTGGTGGAGCATGACCCGGCGGTGATGCTGGCTGCCGACCGCATGATCGACATGGGGCCCGGCCCCGGCGAACGCGGTGGCCAGATCGTGTTCGATGGCAGCACAACCGATTTGCGCAACGCCGACACCCTGACTGGCGCCTATCTGGGCGGGCGCAAAACCGTGGGCATGGGCTTCAAGCGCCTGGTTGCCGCCAGCACGCCGCGCCTGGTGCTCGAAGGCGCCAGTGAGCACAACCTGAAACACATCAGCATTGAGATTCCGCTGCAGCGCCTGGTCTGTGTCACCGGCGTCAGCGGTTCCGGCAAGTCGACGCTGATCCAGGACACGCTGGCCCCCGCCTTATTGCGCCACTTTGGCAGGGCCACCGACACCCCCGGCATGTTTGAACGCCTGCTCGGCGCTGAGCAGCTCAGCGATGTCGTGTTCGTCGACCAATCCCCCATAGGCAAAACCGCGCGCTCCAATCCGGTGAGCTACGTCGGCGCCTGGGATGCCATTCGCGCGATCTTTGCCAACGCGCCTCTGTCCAGACAGCGGGGCTACACCGCCAGCAAGTTCAGCTTCAACAACGGCGACGGGCGCTGCCCCACCTGTGGCGGTTCGGGTTTTGAGCATGTCGAGATGCAGTTTCTGAGCGATGTCTACCTGCGTTGCCCGGATTGCGATGGCAAACGCTACCGGCCGGAGATTCTCGAGATCACCATCGAGCGCCCAGACAGGGCTGATGTCATGGCGAGCCAGGCGCAGCCAGCCATGAGCCCTGAAGAAATGGATGGCCGAGTCGCTGGTGCGCCTCGTCATGACGACGCAAAGGGTGGCACGCGCGTAAACATAACGAGCACTCGCCTCCTCAATGTGGCCGATGTTCTCGAGCTGACGGTCAGCGAAGCCGCGGCGCTGTTCAAGGACGACCGCGACGTGCTGCGCGCGCTCCAACCCATCATCGAGGTCGGCCTCGACTACGTCAAACTGGGCCAGCCGGTGCCAACGCTCAGCGGCGGCGAAGCGCAGCGCCTCAAGCTTGCAGGTTTTCTGGCCGAGGCCGCCAAAAGCGCCAGCGCCAGTCGTCAGCCCACGGCCAGACGTGGCGTGCTGTTCATGTTCGACGAGCCCACCACCGGACTGCACTTTGACGACATTGCCAAACTCATGCGGGCGCTACGCAAGCTGCAGGATGCGGGCCACTCGCTGATGGTGATCGAGCACAACCTGGACGTGATTCGCGCCTCGGACTGGCTGATTGATCTGGGCCCTGAAGGCGGTGATGCCGGGGGTGAGGTGGTGGTGTTTGGCACGCCCGAAGAGGTGATGCTGCACGCCAGCTCGCACACCGCGCTGGCGCTGCGCGACTACGCCGCCCAAATGGGCGTGGTGCATGGGGTGCAGGAATTTAAAACCGATGGGGATCAGAACGCCATGCGATCGGGAGGGCATGAATGGTCACGCTCTGCCCGTCAGGACGGACCGGTATCCGGCCATTGGCACGACAACCATATTCAAATCATCAACGCGCGCGAGCACAACCTCAAGTCACTCAGCGTCGACATCCCGCGCGGCAGGTTCACCGTGGTCACGGGTGTCAGTGGCTCGGGCAAATCGACTCTGGCGTTCGACATTTTGTTCAACGAAGGCCAGCGCCGCTACCTTGAGTCGCTCAACGCCTACGCGCGCTCCATCGTGCAGCCGGCCGGACGGCCCGAGGTCGACGCGGTGTATGGCATCCCGCCGACGGTGGCGATCGAACAGCGCCTGAGCCGTGGCGGGCGCAAATCCACGGTGGGGACCACCACCGAGGTCTGGCATTTTCTGCGGCTCCTGTTTGTCAAACTCGGCACCCAGCATTGCATCCATGACGGCGCGCCAGTGGCGCCACAAACGCCCGAGAGCATCGCCGCGCAACTCTTGAAGAACTTTCGCGGCCAGCACATCGGCCTGCTGGCACCACTGGTGATGAACCGCAAGGGCGTTTACACCGAGTTGGCCGATTGGGCGCGACCGCGCGGTTTCACCCATTTGCGGGTGGATGGCAACTTTTTGCCGACCACCCATTTCCCGCGTCTGGACCGTTTCAAGGAGCACACCATTGAGCTGCCGGTGGCCAGCCTGGACGTGTTGCCGCAACAGGAAGCGCAGTTGCGCGAGGCGCTGGCCCGGACTTTGCAATATGTCAAGGGCGTGGTGCATGTGCTGAGCGATCTGGATGGTTTGCGTCAGGCCATGCAGTCGGGCGCGCCAACGGCGGGCATCGGCAAGCTCAGTGTTTTTTCCACGCTGCGCGCCTGTCCGGTGTGCAACACCAGTTATGCCGAGCTCGATCCGCGGCTGTTCAGCTATAACAGCAAGCACGGCTGGTGCCCGGATTGCGTGGGCACCGGCATCAAGCTCACGCGCGAGCAGCGCAAGGTGTTTGACGACTCGGTGCGTGATGACGATCAGAAGGGCCGTGAACAGACCTTTGCGGAGCCCGAGGTGGAAGACCTGGCAGATGCCGTTTGCCCGAGCTGCCAGGGAACACGACTCAACGCGACGGCGCGGGCGGTGCGCTTTGGTGCAGGTGAGCGCTTTGCGCGCAGCGAAGCGACACGGCAATCCATGCAGTCCGGAGCCATGGATTTCCGAGCTGGGCCTGCGATGACGCTTGCCGCATTGCCATTGTCCGACGGTGTTGCCATCACCGAACTGGCGCGCCTGAGCGTGACCGAGCTGCGCGACTGGGTCGAGACGTTGCAGGACTTGGGCCGTTTGACTGAACGCGAACGTGGCATAGCCCGCGACCTGATCCCCGAAATCAAGGGGCGGCTGGAGTTTCTGGAACAGGTCGGACTGGGTTACCTGACGCTGGACCGCGGCGCGCCGACATTGAGTGGCGGCGAGGCCCAGCGCATCCGCCTGGCAGCGCAACTTGGGAGCAATCTGCAAGGCGTGTGCTACGTGCTCGATGAGCCGACCATTGGACTGCACGCCCGTGACAACCGGGTCTTGCTGGGTGCGCTGCAAATCTTGAGCGATCAGGGCAATACGCTGGTGGTGGTGGAGCATGACGTGGACACCATTCGCCACGCCGACCATATCATCGACATTGGCCCCAGTGCCGGCAAGCGCGGTGGGCGTCTGGTGGCAGAAGGTGCGGTGGCAGACATCCAGCAAGCCAGAGATTCGCAAACCGGGCGCTACCTGCTGCACGCGATGAAGCACCCGCTGAAAGCGCGGCGGATGGTGCTGCCAGCCACGAAACGCCTCATGGCCAGGGGCGCCGGCGACGCGGCAACCCATGCATCCGGGGGGCATGGATTGCCAAGCTGTGTTGGCAATGACGATCAGGCGCACCCCTGGATCACCGTGACTGGGGCCACGCTGCACAACCTGCAAAACGTCACCGCCCACATTCCCCTGGGCCGCCTGGTCGCCATCACCGGTGTCAGCGGCTCGGGCAAATCCACGCTGGCGCGCGATGTGCTGTTGGCCAACGTCTCTGCCGCTGTTCAGAAGCGCAGCACCAGGGCTGGCCGTGACGCCATGGCTGCGGGCGAAACCATCGCCTGGGCCGGTTGCGATGACGTGACCGGATTTGAGGCGGTGGACCGCGTGCTCGAAGTGGATCAAACCCCCATCGGCAAGACACCGCGCTCCTGCCCCGCCACTTACATCGGTTTCTGGGACACGATTCGCAAGCTGTTTGCCGACACGCTGGAAGCCAAGGCGCGGGGTTATGCCGCTAGCCGTTTCAGCTTCAACACCGGCTCAGGCCGATGCCCAAGCTGCGAAGGTCAGGGCATTCGCACCATTGCCATGAGTTTCCTGCCCGACGTGAAAGTACTGTGCGAAACCTGCAAGGGCGCACGCTTCAACCCGGAGACCCTGGCGGTGACCTGGCGCGGCAGGAACATCGGCGATGTGCTGCAAATGGAAGTCGACGAAGCGGTGGAATTTTTTGCCGCGATGCCAGTCATTGCCCATCCGCTGCAGTTGCTCAAGGACGTGGGCCTGGGTTACTTGACGCTGGGGCAACCCTCGCCCACCCTGAGCGGCGGCGAGGCGCAACGCATCAAGCTGGTGACCGAGTTGAGCAAGGTTCGCGACGACATCACCCGGCGCGGCCAGAAAGTGCTGCACACCCTTTATGTGCTCGATGAGCCCACGGTGGGGCTGCACATGGCCGATGTGGAAAAACTCATCAAGGTGCTGCACCGCCTGGTCGATGGTGGCCACAGCGTGGTGGTGATCGAGCACGATCTGGACGTGATTGCCGAGGCCGACTGGGTGCTGGACCTCGGGCCCGATGGCGGCAACGCCGGTGGTCGATTGGTGGCTGCGACAACGCCCGAGGGCGTGGTGGCGCTGGGCACGCCGACGGGTGTGGCATTGCAGCCCGTGTTGAATCAAAAGACAGCGGCATGACCAGATCGCGCATCTTTTCAGATGCATGTTTGACAAGGCGGGCAGACTGTAAGCGCGGGCGGTCCTGATCAGTGCCGGGTGCCGTTGTGTGGACACGGCCAATCTTGCTTTTGGCAAGAGTTTGGTGTGGGCGCCTTTGAGTTCAGTGCCTGGTGACCGTTTGCCCATGCCGGATCAAACCGACTCGCTGCGCCAGGCGCTGGGCCGTTTGCCAGCTGATCCCGGCGCGTTCTACGCACCCGACTCGACCGTGAAGGCATGATGCTGATCCTGGGCCAGCACCTGTGCAACGGGCTTGAGGGCGTCCACCAGAGACCGTTTCAGGGTGTGCGGTGGGTTGATGACTAACATGCCGCTGGCGGGCAGGCCGGGTCGGACGACCTCGCCCGCGTCGTCAGTGTGCAGTTTGCTGGATTTGACGGTAAGCGTGGCGTTGAGCCAGGGTTTGCCCGCCTGGTTGGCCAGGGTTTTCAGCCGACGTGGCAACTGGTGCGCTTCGGGGCGCGGAATGATCGGGTACCAGATGGCGTAGGTGCCGGTGGCAAATCGTGTCATGGCATCTTCCACCATGCTGGCAACGCGCTGGTAGTCGCTCTTGATTTCATAACTCGGGTCGCACAGCACCAGCCCGCGCCGTGAGGGGGGTGGCAAGAACTTCCTGAGGCCTTCGAAGCCGTCTTCCCGAAGCACGGCCACCTGGCGCCCGACATCGAGCTGGTCCACATTGGCTTGCAGTGTTTTGGTGTCGGTGGGGTGGATTTCAAACAGTTTGAGCTTGTCGCGTTCGCGCAGCAGGCGCTGGATGATGAAAGGTGAACCCGGATAGACCCTGTGGCTGCCGGGCGTGTTGAAGCTGGCCACCATGTCCAGGTAATCCTGCAGCGCGGGGGGCGGTGCGATGTCAGGGAGTCTCTCGATCAGCCGTAGATAGCCCTGACCGGCTTCGCCGCTGGTGCTGGCGTAATCGCCGTCGAGCCGGTACAAACCCGCGCCGGCGTGGGTGTCGAACACGGTAAAAGCGGTGTCCTTGAGCGTCAGGTGGCGCAATATGGCCAGCAGCGTGGTGTGCTTGAGGACGTCGGCATGGTTGCCGGCGTGAAAGGCGTGGCGGTAACTGAACATGGCGG
>JBBINL010000096.1:0-10900 GCA_037443905.1 Burkholderiales bacterium
TCTGGCTGGAGACCATCAGGTCGATGAAGCGGGCATCGGCGGCGCCGTCGCTGTGGCCTTGCATGGCCAGCGGAATGGTTTTGAGCTGAACCGCTGTGGGCTGGGTAAAGCCAAGGTCTTTCACGGCCTGAATCAGTTCCGGAGCCAGTCCCAGAGTGACAAAGCCGTTGGGAATTTCGGCAGCCACCGGCGGTGTCGCTTCAGGCTCGTTGACTGCGTCGTGGGTCAACTGGTCGATATTGTTGGAAATGATTTCGGCAGACGAAAATTCGTCCGCCGCTAAACTAGCGTCAGTCATGGAATGTCCTCAAGCGCGAAGCCCCGCAAGGTGTGCGGTGGATCCGTGTGGTGGTTAAAAAACATCAACCATCAAACGGAACCGGCTCAGACTCAGCAAGGTGAGTGCGTCTGGATGCTGGGAGTCTTTTTGAGGCAGGTTGGGAGTCAACCTGGCTGCAGACCCAGTGAATGTTGGGAGATGTGCAAAATTCTTCACTGTCATTCAGCGAAGCCTGTTATTATGCCACAACTTCGGGTTACGGATGCGGCACCGCGCACCTTGCCAATTGGACTTATTCAGGCAGTTTCAAAAAATGCGTGCGATAGTGTTCCAGCTCGTCAATGGACTCGTGCACGTCGGCCAGCGCCGTGTGCCGCTGCTTCTTCTTGAAACTCTTGTAAACATCGGGTGCCCAGCGTTTGGAGAGCTCCTTGAGCGTGCTCACGTCGAGGTTGCGGTAATGAAAAAACGCTTCCAGTCTGGGCATGTATCTGGCCAGAAAACGCCGGTCCTGGCCAATGCTGTTGCCGCACATGGGGACGTTGCCCTTGGGCGCATACTGACTTATGAAGTGAAGCAGTAATTGCTCCGCTTGCGCTTCGCTGAGGGTGGATGCCTTCACCTTGTCGATCAGGCCACTTTTGCCATGCGTGCTGGTGTTCCACTTGTCCATCTTGGCGAGCAGGTCATCGCTCTGGTGAATCACCAGCACCGGGCCTTCGATGCGCTGCGTCAAATGGGCGTCGGTCACGATCACCGCGATTTCGATGATGCGCTCCTGTTCCGGGTTCAGGCCGGTCATTTCGCAATCGAGCCAGACCAGGTTTTGATCCGACTTGACCAGTGGCGCGGGTTCAGTGGGGGTGTTGGCGTTGTCCATGATGTGAATTGTCACCGATGCCCTAAACTTCGCGCCCATGAATGACACGCTAATTTCAGCTTCACTGGGTTTGACCAGCCTGTTTGCCGCCGCTTTGGTCCTGGGTTTGTTGCTCAGGTTCTGGCTGACTTCGCGCCAGATTCGCCATGTGGCGCAACACCGGGAGGCTGTGCCGGCCACCTTTGCGCACACCATCACCTTGGCAGCGCATCAAAAGGCCGCCGATTACACGGTGGCCAAAGCGCGTCTCGGGCTGCTGGAGATGGTGCTGGGCGCGGCGGTGCTGATGGGCTGGACGCTGCTGGGCGGACTCTCGGCGCTGAACCAGTTCTTGCACCAGCTGATCAGCCCCGGCATGATCCAGCAACTGACCTTGCTGGCTGTTTTTGCGCTGGTCAGTGGCGCCATCGATCTGCCGCTGTCTTGGTATCAGACCTTTGTGCTGGAACAGCGCTTTGGTTTCAACAAAATGACCACCATGCTGTGGTTGGCAGACCTGTTCAAGTCCAGCTTGATCGGCGCCTTGATCGGGCTGCCGATCGTTGCCCTGATCTTGTGGTTGATGGCTGCCACGGGCAGCCAGTGGTGGTTCTGGGCCTGGTTGTTCTGGATGGGCTTGAATTTGCTGCTGCTGGTGATCTACCCCACGCTGATTTCGCCACTGTTCAACAAATTTGCACCACTTGAAGACGAAACCCTGAAAGCGCGCGTCACCGCCTTGATGCAGCGCTGCGGGTTTTCGGCCAAAGGCCTGTTTGTGATGGATGGCAGTAAACGCAGCGCCCATGCCAACGCCTACTTCACAGGCTTTGGCGCTGCCAAGCGCGTGGTGTTTTATGACACGCTGCTGGCCAAACTCAGCGCGGCCGAGGTGGATGCGGTGTTGGCACATGAACTGGGGCATTTCAAGCACAAGCACATCGTCAAACGCATCGTTTCGATATTTGCCCTGAGTCTGGCCGGTTTTGCCTTGCTGGGGTATTTGACCCGGCAGGTCTGGTTTTATACCGGGCTGGGGGTGCAACCCAACGTGGACGCAGCCAATGACGCGCTGGCCCTGTTGTTGTTCATGCTGGTCCTGCCGGTGTTCAGCTTTTTCATTTCACCGCTCTTTGCCCAGTTGTCGCGCAAGCACGAGTTCGAAGCCGATGCCTATGCAGTCAGGCAAACCAGTGCCCAGGATCTGTCAACCGCGCTGCTCAAGTTGTATGAAGACAATGCCGCCACGCTGACGCCAGACCCGGTTTACGTGCGCTTTTTTTATTCGCATCCTGCAGCCTCGGAGCGGCTGGCGCGCATGCAGGGACATGCCCTGGCGGCGGTGTGATTTTTCTGGTATGCCCACAGACCCAATCCAACGCGCGCTGACAGCCAGTGAAGTGGTCACGAGACTGGCCAAGCTGGATGGCTGGCAATTGAGTGGTGATGGTGCTGCGGTGGTGATCGAGAAATCATTCCGTTTTGCCGACTACGCCCAGAATCTGCTGTTCGTCAACGCGGTGGCCTGGATGGCCCAGGCGCGTGATCATCACCCGGAACTCAGGGTGCAGTTCAATGCCTGCTTGGTGCGGTACAGCACGCATGATGTGGCAGGGCTCTCGCTGGCTGATTTTGACTGTGCCGCCGCCGTCGATGCGCTGCATGGCACTGTCTGTGCCCGTTCATGACGCCAAACCGATGTGCGACCGGCCTGATCGTGGCCAACTACGGACGCCACTTTCTGGTTGAAAACGCCGCAGGAGATCGCCTGATTTGCCACTCGCGCGGCAAGAAAAGCCAGGGAGTGGTGGGCGACCGGGTGCTGTGGCTGGCGTCGCAGGATGAAGGCACGATTGAAAAAATTGAGCCGCGGCGCAACCTGTTTTACCGTCAGGACGACGTGCGCACCAAAATGTTTGCCGCCAACCTCGATCAGGTGCTGATCCTGATTGCCGCCGAGCCGGAGTTTTCCAGCAGCCAACTGTCGCGCGCCCTGATCGCCGCAGCAGAACAGCACATCTCACCGATCATCGCGCTCAACAAGAGCGACCTGGTTGAGCCCTTCGCCCGCGCCTGGAACTGGCTGGCGCCTTACCGGCACATGGGTTACGAGGTCATGGCATTGTCGCTCAAAGATGCACAAGCTGCGCGTGCCGTTTTGGGTCCGCGCCTCAAAGGCAAAACCACACTGGTGCTGGGCCCCTCGGGCGCTGGGAAAAGCACCTTGATCAACTGCCTGGTTCCGGACGCACTGGTGCAAATCGGCGAGTTGTCACAAGCCCTGAGCAGCGGCAGGCACACGACCACGAGCAACACCTGGTACTGGGTGGATGTTGACAAAACCACGGCGTTGATCGACTCTCCGGGATTCCAGGAATTTGGCCTGAACCACATTGACCCGGCGCAGCTGGCGGCCTACATGCCCGACCTCAAGCCCCATGTGAAACACTGCAAGTTTTATAACTGCAGCCATTTACATGAACCGGGCTGTGGCGTCATGGCAGCGGTGAACTCTGAAGACTGTCCTGACAGTATCAGTGTCAACCGTTATCAGATTTACAAGGATTTGTACGTCGAGCTGAAACAGATGCGACGCTATTGAGTGGCCAACTCAAGCCGTTGGGCTGACCAGTGTTGCCAATGCTTTGACCAGTTGATCGCATTGCTGGGGCGTGCCGACGCTGATGCGCAAATACGGATCAATGCGCGGCTGCTTGAAATGCCGCACCAGCACGCCTTGTGCGCGTAATCCGGCGGCCAGCTCGGCGCCCGCGTGCGCAGGGTGGCGCGCAAAAATAAAATTCGTTTGCGACGGCAAGACCGCAAAGCCAAGGTCTTCCAGCGCCAGCACCAAGCCTTCACGGCTGCTCATCACGGCTTGGCGGGTTTGTTCGAAGTAGGCCTGGTCTTCAAAAGCGGCAATACCCCCGGCCAGCGCCAGACGGTCCAATGGATAAGAATTGAAACTGTTTTTGACGCGGTTGAGCGCCTCGATCAGGTGGGCCTGAGCACAGGCATAGCCAATGCGCAAGCCCGCCAGCGAGCGTGACTTGGACAGCGTGTGCACCACCAGCAGGTTGGGGTGGCGGTCAATCAGCGCCATGGCGGTTTGGCCGCCAAAGTCAACGTAGGCTTCATCAACCAGCACGACGCGGTTCGGGTGCATTTGCAGCAGGGTCTCAATGTCGGCCAGTGGCAGGCCGATGCCAGTGGGCGCGTTGGGGTTGGCAAGTACGACGCCGGCGACGGCCTGGTCTGGCGCTGCGTAGTCGGCCACATTCAACTGCATATCTTCGCGCAGAGGCACGGTGCGCGCGGCAATTCCATACAAGCCACAATAAACCTTGTAAAAACTGTAGCTGATGTCAGGCATCAGCAGCGGGCAGCCCTGCTGAAAAAAAGCAAAAAAAGCGTGAGCCAGCACTTCGTCGGAACCATTGCCCAAAAAGACCTGTTGCGCAGTCAACTGGAACTGCCTGGCAATGGCCAGGCGCAGTTCTGTGCCATCGGGGTCGGGGTAAAGCTGCAGGCCCTGTTGCGCGGCTTGCTGGATGGCAGCCACTACGCGGGGTGAGGGCGGGTAAGGGTTCTCATTGGTATTGAGCTTGACCAGATTGGCCATTTTGGGTTGCTCGCCGGGCACATAAGGCACCAGTTGCCGGACGATGGGGCTGACATATTGGGCGTTCAAGACAAGGATCTCTTAAAAGTTGTCAAGGTTGATGACGGGGGTAAGGCAGATCGGGGGAGTGATTTCCTGATCAGGCGAGGAGCCGTGCCAGCGTGAGCAGGGCCAAAAGCACTAGCCACAAGACCACAGTCCGCCAGACCAGACCCACCAGAACAGCCATATTCGCCAATTCGGGTGGCGGGCGCAGACTGTCGCTGCTGGCCTGCGTCAGCCCGGCAGTTGACTGTGATCTGGCAGTGTTCAAGCTACCCATTTGAACGTTGATGGCGCCGGCTGTGGCGGCCAGGATCAGGCCGTCGTTGTCGCTACCGGGTTGCGCAGCATAGCGGCGCCAGCCGTCGATGGCCTCTTCGAAATTGCCGACTACGGCAAAGCCAAGTACTGTCAGGCGTGCTGGCAAGTTGTCAACCCAGTGCCACGCTGTCTGAGCGTTGGTTTGCAGAGCCTGACTGACAGGTTGTTGTAGGACCCGGCTTTTGTGTTGCCAATAGCGGTTGACAAATTCGGCCAGGCGGTACAACACCGCCCCCATGGGGCCCAAGCCCAGCGCCGCCAGCACTGAAAACCAGGCCAGCACCCCAAACACATGGCGATGCGCGGCCAGCACGGATAGTTCCATGACGCGGCTGATGATGTCGCTGCGCGACCAGGACTGGGTGTCCACCTGTTGCCACCGTGCCAACAGCGCGCGTGCCAATGCGTCATCGTCGTTGGCCAGGGCATGGCGTATCTCGGTGAAATGAAAACTGAATTGGCGAAAGCCAAGCGAGGCGTACAACACCAGCGCGCTCCAGAGTAGCGACAAGGGCCACCCGACCCAGAAAGCCAGTGCCCAATAGATCGACAAAGCCAGCACGGAAGGCCCAAGCACGGCAAAACTCCAAGCCAGCCAGCCGTGCAAGGGCTTGCCGGCATCGAGGTTGCGGCTGCAGAAACGAACCCACGAACGCATGATCCCATGGATCGTGTTGCCAGGGCTCAATGGGCGCGCCTGTTCCAGCAACAAGGCAAACAGCACGGAGATAAAGCTCATGTTTGCATCATAGCGGCTGCCCAGTTCAAGCTCGTAAAAAACGGTAAAGGTTGCGCAGCATGCCTGCTGTGGCGCCCCAGATAAAGTGCTCGGTAAAGGCGTCCTGATAGGGCATTGACAACCACTCACGCTGCACACCTTGCCAAACCGCCTGATGGTGGCGATGGTGGGCGGGGTTCATCAAGTAGGCCAGAGGGACCTCAAACACATCGGCAACCTCAAACGGGTTGGGCTGCAGGACGATGTCAGGAGCAATCAGGGCGACCACCGGCGTGACATGAAAAGCCGAGCCCGTGACATAGACCGGCAACTGTCCCAGCACTTCCACACAATGTGCCTCCAGACCAATTTCTTCCCGGGCTTCGCGCAAGGCGGCAGCAACGGCGTCGGCATCCTTCGCATCGACTTTGCCGCCCGGAAAAGCGATTTGCCCTGAATGACTTGACAAGTGCTGGGTGCGCAGCGTGAGCAACACGGTCGGCTCCGGGCGCTGCACAATGGGCAACAGCACTGCGGCGGGCATGGGCTCGCGGTCAATGAATTTCTTTTCGGCCAGACACTCGGCTTGCCAGAGGGGCGGATTGACAAACCGGGCGCGCAATGCGTCAGGCTGCAGTGCATTGGCCTGAACGGCAGGCAAATGGCTGTCCACCAGGGTCACCGGTACCGTGCGCGGATCGAGTTTGGGTTGGGTCATGACCGACAAGGCTGATGGACGAAAAAAAACCGCCACCGTGAACTGGGGCGGTTTTTATAAGCTGTATGTACGTATCAGGCGGCAGGAGTCGTTGCCACTTTGCGGGCCGCCAATTTCTCTTTGATACGAGCCGATTTGCCGCTGCGCTCACGCAAGTAGTACAACTTGGCACGTCGCACATCACCACGGCGCTTGACCTCGATGCCGGCAATCAGCGGACTGTAGGACTGGAAGGTGCGCTCGACGCCTTCGCCGCTGGAGATTTTGCGCACGGTAAAGCTGCTGTTGAGGCCGCGATTGCGTTTGGCAATCACCAAGCCTTCGTAGGCTTGGAGACGCTTGCGCGTGCCTTCAACCACGTTCAGGTTCACAACCACAGTGTCGCCAGGTCCAAAGTCAGGGATGCTTTTGTTCAGGCGAGCAATTTCTTCTTGCTCAAGGGTTTGGATCAGATTCATAAGTTCTTTCAATGATCTTGTCAGCACCAGCGTCACCATGACGTATGCCGGAGCGAGATGCACTCCTGCGGTCTGACAGAGGATCGGAAAGTCGATAATTATAGCTTGAGAGAATGTCCTCGTCGGTTTGGTCCAAATCCCCGGCCTTGCGCGCCTGGACAATCAATTCTGGACGCAGGCGCTGGGTGAGCCTCAGGCGCTCATTGCGGCGCCAGCGTTCGATGTTGACATGATGGCCGCTGAGCAGCACGTCAGGAACGCTTTGGCCTTGCCAGATTTCTGGCCGGGTGTAATGCGGGCAATCCAGCAGGCCATCAAGCGCCGGGTTGAAACTGTCCTGGGTGTGGCTTTCCGCATCGCCGAGCACGCCGGGTTGCAAGCGGGCCACCGCATCGAGCAAGGCCATGGCGGCAATTTCGCCGCCAGACAGCACAAAGTCGCCCAGACTGATTTGTTCGGTGACGTGGCGGTCAATAAAACGCTGGTCGATGCCTTCGTAGCGGCCGCAGATCAACACTGCTCCAGGGCTGGCGGCCCAGCGTGTCACCATGGCGTGCCGGAGTGACTGGCCAACCGGGGAAAACAACACCACGGGGGCTTCATCCGCACGCACGCTGCGAACGGCAGCCAGGCACTGCGCCAGCGGCTCGGCCATCATCACCATGCCGGGCCCGCCACCAAAAGGCCGGTCGTCCACGCGGCGGTAATTGCCCAGGGCAAAATCGCGCGGGTTGTGCAATTGAACCTTGACTTGCCCGGTCTCGAATGCGCGCCGGGTGATGCCCGTGCTCAAAAAGGGTGCAAACAATTCCGGAAACAGCGTCACTACGTCAAATCGCATGATGCTGGTCTTAATAATCGGGTTGCCAATCCACCAGAATGCGTCGCTCGCTCAAGTCCACGTCGTCAATGTAAACCGCTACAAACGGGATCATGATCTGTGCTGCTGGTGTTTCAGGTGTTTTTTCAATCACCAATACCGATTGCGGGCCGGTCGTCAACAGGTCGCGCACACGACCCAGGGATACGCCTTCGCGATTGATCACTTCGAGTCCGATCAGGTCGACCCAGTAATACTCGTTATGTTGGGTAGCGGGAAAGCTGCTGCGCGAAATGAAGATGCGCGCACCCTTGAGGGCATCTGCCGAATTGCGGTCATCGATCGCCAGTGCATTTGCCACCACGGTGTCAGAATGGGTTTTGACTTCCTTGATTTTCAGCAGAATGACACCGTGAAAAGTTTTGACACCCTTTTCTGTGGGTTGCAAAAACCATTGTCTGGAAGAAAAAAGCGCCTCGGGGTCGGCGCTGTAGGGGAGAACCTTGAACCATCCCTTGATGCCCCGGGCATCAAGGATGCGCCCGACTTCAATGGCATCTGCCGGTAATTCGGCAGCCTCCAGGCCGGGCAGCATCAACGATCAAGCTGCTTTGGCAGCCGCTTGCTTGATCAGGCGTTCCACCGTGGGTGAAGCCTGCGCGCCCACGCTGCGCCAATAGGCCAGGCGATCCTGCGCAATGCGAATGCTTTGTTCGCTGGCAGTCGCAATGGGGTTGTAAAAACCAAGGCGCTCGATAAATCGGCCATCGCGGCGCACGCGCTTGTCAGCGACCACGATATTGAAAAATGGGCGAGCTTTTGCGCCGCCACGGGCGAGTCGAATGACGACCATGATGTATCCTTTGGGGATGTGGAATGACTTCCACGAAAATTGACATTTAACCTGGCGTTTGAGACACGCAACACAACCACCCGGTTATGCGGCACGCCAGACAGCCGCAAATTATACCGTTGAGCACACCATGCCCATCATTCGACCCAGTCAATTGCCAGACATTGCGCCAATTACCGCCATCTATGCCCACCATGTGTTGCATGGAACCGGCACTTTCGAGATAGAAGCGCCCACCGAGGCAGACATGACTAAGCGTCGTGAAGACGTTTTGGACAAGGGGCTACCCTATCTGGTGGCCGTTGACGGCACCAAGGTTCTCGGTTTTGCCTATTGCAACTGGTTCAAACCGCGACCGGCTTACCGTTATTCTGCTGAAGATTCGATTTATCTGGCGCCAAAGGCCTTGGGGCAGGGGTTGGGGCGGGCATTGTTGGCCGAACTGATGACTCAGGCTGAACGCGCTGGCGTGCGCAAATTGATTGCCGTGATTGGTGACTCGGACAACCAGGGCTCCATCGGCGTTCACCGTAGCGCCGGCTTTGCGCATGTGGGAACACTGAAGTCTTGTGGCTGGAAGTTTGAACGCTGGCTCGATGTGGTGCTGATGGAGAAGACCCTCGGGCTCGGCGACAGTTCAGCCCCGGTCTGAGCGCAGGTTGTCAGTCCTCAAAACACCTGCAAACTGATCCAGTAAGCCATGGTCGCGACGAAGGCACTGGCTGGTATGGTCAAAATCCAGGCCCAGATAATGTTGCCGGCCACACCCCAGCGCACCGCGCTGGCGCGCCGTGTGGCACCCACGCCCACAATGGCGCCTGTGATGGTGTGTGTGGTGGACACCGGAACGCCCATCGCGGTGGCCAAAAACAAGGTGATGGCGCCACCGGTTTCAGCACAAAAACCACCGACAGGCTTGAGTTTGGTGATTTTTTGGCCCATCGTTTTGACAATGCGCCAGCCCCCCATCATGGTGCCCAGACCAATGGCGCAATAGCAGATCAGAATAACCCATGTCGGTGGCGAGATGTCACGGGCGTCGGTGTACCCTGTGGCGATCAGCAGCATCCAGATGATGCCGATGGTTTTTTGGGCATCATTGCCGCCATGCCCCAGGCTGTAAGCGCCTGCAGATACCAGTTGCCAGCGCCTGAACCATTTGTCCACTCTGAGCGGCCTGAAACTGCGGAAGCTCCAAGACACCAGAATCATCATGGCTGAACCCAGCAAGAAACCCAGCAGCGGTGAGACAAAAATAAACACCACCGTCTTCATGACACCAGCGAGAATCAGCGACTCAACGCCCACCTTGGAAATTGCGGCGCCGACAATGCCACCGATCAGGGCGTGCGATGAACTGCTGGGGATGCCGTAATACCAGGTGATGAAATTCCAGACGATGGCTCCCACCAAGGCGCCAAAGACGACGTGGGTGTCGACCACACCAGGCAGCACAATGCCTTTGCCAACCGTGGCGGCCACGCTCAGATGAAAGACAAAAAGAGCTGCCACATTAAAAAAGGCGGCAAAGACAACAGCCTGTCCCGGTTTGAGAACTCCGGTGGAGACCACCGTGGCAATGGAATTGGCGGCATCGTGAAAACCATTCATGAAATCGAAGATCACGGCCATCAACACCAGAACGACGACCACCCACACCGCAACTTGAACAGTTTCCATGATGCTGAACCTGGCGCCAATCAGGAGTTTTCGAGGACGACACCCTCGATCAGATTGGCCACGTCTTCACAGCGGTCGGTGATGGTTTCCAGCAGTTCGTAGATGGCCTTGAGCTTGATCAGTTCACGCACGTCAGGTTCTTCGCGAAAAAGTTTGCTCAGGGCGGTGCGCATCACGCGGTCGGCATCGCTTTCAAGTTTGTCAATTTCATCGCAAGTTTTCAAGGCCGACTCTGCGGTTGAGGCCTCGGCAATCTTGCTCAACAGTCGGACGGCATCGCGCACCCGTTCACAGCATTTCACGCTCAGGTCGGTCAGGCGCGTGATCTCATCGGTCATATGGCGCACGTCATAGAGCGCCATGGTTTCGGCCGAATCCTGAATCAAGTCTGCCACATCATCCATGGTGTTGATCAGACTGTGAATTTGCTCACGGTCAATCGGGGTGATAAAGGTCTTGTGCAGCGCTTTATTAACTTCATGCGTCACGCGATCAGCAGCACCTTCAGACTGGTTGACTTTGGCGTGAA
>JBBINL010000097.1:0-10568 GCA_037443905.1 Burkholderiales bacterium
CGGTGATGCGCAACGCCGCCGGTATCTGGCGCACCGCGCCGCTGGTGTCGCTGCCGTAAGCCGCCATGACAGCGGCTCCCTGTAATACCTGTGCCTCGCCCAGCAATGCTTGCCATTGACTGATTGCACTGGGTAGATCCATGACCAGCTTCTCCTGAGAAAGGTGTCGAGCAAGGCAAGCGCCAGGCTTGTTTCGTTTCGTGATTATGGCGACTTCTGTTTGGGCAGATCCAACCCGATGCAGCCTTCAAGGGGCCAGGTCCGAATGAACAAGGCAGAAGGTATATTCATGCCGGAACAGATCCGGCATCCACGGCTTGCGGGTCGGTGCCCGCAGTGACAGCCTGATTTCATCCTTAGGGCAGCTTTGAAACCATGCCCGTTAATTCACTTCAGTTTTGGCACACCTTCTGCTGCCCAACATTGCGCTGTCAACTTGCCAACTGAAAACGTTGCTTTCTTTCGTCAAAAAAATGAGACCTCCTTGCATGCGCCTTTTATGGCAGTCCGGCCCGGCAAATAGGCTATATTCAGGTCTCGCACATTCAGTTACTTGCAACTGTAAAGGGGATATGCCTTGAAAAGTTACTTCACCACATTGAACATGGCCGTGCGCCTGGCCCTGCTGGGGTTGCTGGCAGGATTGCTGAGCGCCTGCGCCGGCATGTCTTCCAGCCTGCCCCCCGCCCCGGCAGCCGCGGCCACACCCGACTACAACTACATCATTGGACCGGGCGATTCGCTCAACATCATCGTGTGGCGCAATCCCGAACTTTCACTGTCGGTGCCGGTGCGCCCGGACGGCAAGGTGACCATGCCGCTGGTCGATGAGCTGGTGGCGCAGGGCAAAACCTCAACGCAAATTGCCCGCGAGGTCGAAAAGGTGCTGGGCACTCTGGTGCGCGATCCGGTGGTGACGGTGATCGTGACCAACTTTGTTGGCCCCTACAGCGAGCAGATCCGGGTGGTCGGCGAGGCTGCCAAGCCCCAGGCCCTGCCCTACAAGCAACATATGACCCTGCTCGACGTCATGATCGCTGTGGGCGGCCTGACCGACTTTGCCGACGGCAACGCTGCATCGATCACACGCGCCTCCGAGGGCAACAAGAGCTACGCCGTGCGCCTGAAAGACCTGGTCAAACGCGGTGACATTTCGGCCAATGTCGAGATGAAGCCGGGCGACGTATTGATCATTCCACAAGGCTGGTTTTGATTTTTGCGCGTGTTGAACCGTCTGCTGCGGGCCCGGCGCTGTTGCGGCCCCGACCGAAACGAATGACCCATCATGGATGAACTGATTGGCCAATTGACGACCATCGCCCGCGGCATGTGGAAATACCGCTGGCTGGGCTTGCTGGCAGCCTGGATCGTCACGATTGCCGGCGCCATCATGGTGCTCTCGGTGCCCGACAAATACGAAGCCAGCGCGCGCATTTATGTGGACACCCAGTCGATCCTGAAACCGCTGATGGCCGGTCTGGCGGTGCAGCCCAACGTGGAACAGCAGGTGAACATGCTGAGCCGCACCCTGATCAGCCGGCCCAATGTCGAAAAACTCGTCCGCATGGCCGACCTTGACCTGGGCGTGACCTCGGCGCGGGCCAAAGAGGCGCTGATTGACGCAGTGACCAAAACGATTCAGATTCAAAACCTGGGGCGCGACAACCTGTACACCCTGTCGTACCGAGATCCCAACCCGGAACAGGCCAAGAAGGTGGTGCAGTCGCTGGTGTCGATTTTTGTTGAGTCCAGCATGGGCAGTTCGCGCAACGACACAGAAGCTGCCAAGAAATTTATCGATGATCAAATCAAGGCCTATGTGGCCAAGCTCGAAGAAGCCGAAATGCGCCTGAAAGAATTCAAGGTTCGCAACATCGAGCTCAGAACAGCCGATGGTCAGGACATGGCCAGCCAGTTTGGCACCATCAGCGCCCAGCTGAGCCAGGCCAGGCTGGATCTGCGTGAGGCAGAAAACGCACGCGATGAGGCCAAGCGGCAGCTGGACGCAGAAAGGTCGCAAACCGCCGACATCACCACGCGCAGTCTGATGCAGGAATCGGCCATGTCGATCGCCACGCCAGAAATCGATGCCCGCATTGCCACCCAGCAGAGCAACCTCGATGCACTTTTGCAACGCTTTACCGACCAGCACCCGGATGTGGTGAATGCCCGGCGCATGATCAAGGAGCTTGAAGAAATCAAGCGCAAGGAAGTGCAGGAACTGCGCAAGATCGCCATGGCCAACCCGACATCGCCTGACGGCAACAACATGGCCTACCAGGAACTTCGCCGCGTGATGGCCGCCTCGGAGGTGCAGGTGGCCTCACTGCGGGCCCGGGTGACCGAGTACGAGCGCCGTTTGAGCCGGGCGCGTGAGACCATGAAAACGGCGCCGCAGGTGGAGGCCGAATATGCCCAGCTGAACCGCGATTATGAAATCCACCGGAAAAACTACAACGACCTGGTGGCGCGGCGCGAGTCGGCAACCATGTCTGGGCAGCTTGAAAACGTGACCGGTGTGGCTGATTTCCGGCTGATCGATCCGCCACGCGCCTCCACCAAGCCGGTGGCACCCAACCGGCTGCTGCTGTTGCCGCTGGCCCTGCTGGCCGGACTGGCCGCCGGGCTGGGCCTGACCTTTGTGCTGAGCCAGCTGCGCGCCGTCTTCTACGATGGCCAGACCATGAGCGAGACGCTGGGCGTGCCGCTGCTGGGGGTGGTGTCTTTGGTGATGGACAAAGGCCAGACGCAACGCCGACAAGCCGAACTGAAACGGTTTGCAGTCGCAACATCCGGCCTTGTTGCAGTGTTCGGCATCGGCATGATGGCACTGTTTTTGATGACCAGGCAAGCAGGATGAATCACCTATGAGTAGCTTGATCGAACAGGCAGCCAAGCGGCTGGAACAATTGCGCCAGGCCGGTGTGGAGGTAGCGCAAGCGGTGCCCGGCCAGCCCGCCGGGAACAGCAAACAGCCAGAGGCGGCCGCCATCAGGCCGGGCGCAGCGCAAGCTGTGTCACGCCGGGTTGAAATCGACCTGAAGGCGCTTGCGGCCCTGGGCGTTGGCGTGCCCGGTGCGGCGCGCTCTCAGATTGCCGACCAGTACCGCGTCATCAAACGCCCGCTGATCAAGAATGCCATGGGCAAGGGCGCCTCGGTGATTGCCCATGGCAACCTGATTATGGTGACGAGTGCCCTGCCCGGCGAAGGCAAAACCTTTACCTCGATCAACCTGGCGCTGAGCATAGCCGCCGAACTGGACAACACCGTGTTGCTGGTCGATGCCGACGTGGCCAGGCCGTCGCTGATGCGCATGCTTGGGCTGCCCACCGACAGCCCGGGCTTGCTTGACCTGGTGCAGGATGACAGCATGGACATGGCGTCGGTTTTGCTCAGCACCAACGTCGAGAAATTGTCAATTTTGCCGAGCGGCACACCGCACCCGCGGGCCACCGAACTGCTGGCCAGTGAGGCCATGGTGAAGCTGCTCGAAGAAGTGGCGGCGCGCTACCCTGACCGCATCATCGTGTTTGATTCTCCGCCGCTACTGATCACCACCGAGTCACGCGTGCTGGCCACCCACATGGGCCAGATCGTGATGGTGGTGAGCGCCGGCAAGACCCTGCAGGCCGACGTCAAGCGGGCGCTGGCGACCATCGAGTCGTGCCCGGTGAAATTGTTGCTGCTGAACCGCAGCAGTTCCCTCTTCAAGGGAGGCTATGGCTACGGTTATGGCTACAAAGATGGCTATGGCTATGGATACGGACAAGAGAAAGCGGCATGAAACCGTTGCGCAGCAGCCAACACAACCCGCCTGACCCACACCGGTGTGGATGGGCTGCAGCGGTCGGCATGGCCATGGTGCTGGCGTCTCCTGCGGGCGTCAGCGCGCAGACAGTGCGGGTGGTGCCACGGATCACAGTGACCGAAACCCTCACCAACAATGTCAACCTGAGCAGTGTGAACGCGCAGTCTGATCAAATCACCGAGATCAGCCCAGGTGTTCAGATTGGCTTTGATGGCGCGCGGCTCAAGGCTTACTTGGATTACTCGCTGAATCATCTCTATTACGCCCAGGGCACTTCCCCCTCCGAAAACCAGAACTCTCTCAATACCTTTGGCAGCTTCGAGGCGGTGGAGAACTGGGCCTTTGTTGATTTCAGCGGTGCCATCTGGCAGCAAACCATATCGGCCTTTGGCACCCAATCCAATAACAACACCGCC
Source organism: Burkholderiales bacterium (assembly GCA_037443905.1). Lineage (GTDB taxonomy): Bacteria > Pseudomonadota > Gammaproteobacteria > Burkholderiales > Burkholderiaceae_C > Rhodoferax. Next base: position 4,226 of record JBBINL010000097.1, read on the forward strand.
ATCAACAGAAACCAGACCGAGTACGCCAACTACCGTGTCTCTCCCTATGTGAGCGGCCAGTTCGGCAATCATGCCCATTACGAGGTGCGCTACAGCTATTCTTTCAGCGATGGCGACAACTACGCGAGCACGACCAACACCGACAGTTCCATCAACCTCAGCAATGCCTCGGCTTTTGGCAAACTGGGCTGGACGGCTGATGCGTCGCGCCAGAATGTCGACTACAGCGCAGGACGTGAAACAGAGGCCGACAACGTGAGCCTGGGCCTGACCTACGCCATCGACCCCCAGCTCAATGTATTTGCCAGTGCGGGGCGCGAATCGAGCAACTACACCAGCATTGAAAAGAAGGACTTCGACACCTGGAATGCGGGCCTGGAGTGGATCATCTCTGAGCGCACCAGGTTGTCGGCCGAGACCGGTAACCGCTCTTATGGCGACGTCCACAACCTGAGCTTTGAGCACCGCAGCGCACGCACGGTCTGGAGATACACCGACACGATGGACATCGTTACCGAGCCCGTCGCAACCAGATTGGGCAGCATTGGCAATGCCTACGATCTGTTCTTCACGCAATTTGCCAGCATACAGCCCGAGCCCGTCGCCCGGGCCAAGTTGGTCAACGACTACCTGCAAGCCTATGGCATCAGCCCCATGGCCGATGTGTTGAGCAATTATCTGGTTCAGGCGGTGTCCAGGGAGCGTCGGCAGAACCTGTCTTTTGCCCTGCTGGGCATTCGCGACACCGTGACATTCATGATGGGCCGTACAGAAACCAGCCGGATCGACACGGTCACCAGCAGCATTGACAGCCTGAAATTTGCCGAAGAGCTGGTCCAGCAAGCCTACATCATCAACTACAGCCACCGGCTCACGCCTGACTATTCTCTGGGCATGCTGCTGTCGCGGGAAGACACCAGGGCATCCAACAGCGAGCGGGAAACCACGCTCACGTCCTTCAGCATAGACCTCTCTGCCAGACTGGGCCGAAGAACCTCGGCCTTTTTGAGGGTGTATCGCAATGAGTATGACGCCCCGCCAAACTCCTACAACGAAACAGCCGCGAGCGCAAGCCTGACGGTACAGTTCTGACCCATGTATGAAGCGTTCTACGGGTTAAGCTGCAAGCCGTTTCAGATCAACCCTGATCCAAATTTCTATTACGCCAGCAAACAGCATCGGCGCGCCAAGGCCTATCTGGAATACGGCGTGCAGCGCAACGAGGGCTTCATCGTCATCACTGGCGAGATTGGCGCCGGCAAGACCACCGTGGTGCGCGGTCTGCTCGACAGCATTGACGCCAGCAAGGTGGTCACCGGCAATCTTGTGACCACCCAGCTTGACGCGGAAGACACACTGCGCATGGTGGCCTCGTCATTCGGGGTGCGCGCCAAGGACATGTCCAAGTCTGATCTGCTGATGGCGCTGGAAGCGTTTCTGGTCAACCAGACCAGCCAGGGCAAACGCTGCCTGCTGATCGTCGACGAAGCCCAGAACCTGACGCAGCGGGCGGTTGAAGAATTGCGCATGCTGTCGAACTTCCAGCTCGGCCAGCAATCGCTGTTGCAAACGTTTTTGGTGGGTCAGCCAGAATTCAGGGCCATTTTGCAAAGCCCCGGCATGCAACAACTGCGTCAGCGGGTCACGGCCACCTGCCACATCGGGCCGCTCGATCCGGCCGAAACCCAGGGTTACATCGAACACCGGCTGAAATGCGCCGGTGCCAGTGCGCAGCGCCCGCATTTTGATGCGGCCGCCTTCGAGGCCATTCATGCCGCCAGCGCTGGCATACCCCGGCGCATCAACCTGATCACCGACCGCCTGCTGTTGCTGGGTTTTCTGGGCAACAAGGACACCTTTGGTCCGCAAGAGGTCAACGAGGTGGTGGGCGAACTCGACGAGGAAGTCGCGCCGCATGGCGGCCATGGACCACAAGAAATTCCTGTGCTCCATGACCCGGTCATCGTCGATGCCGAGGCGGCCAATGCCAGCGATGTCGACGAAGCCAACTTGCGCTTGCCGGATGCCACCGCGCAGTTGCTCTCGGGCCAGATTGAAACATTGAGCGCCGAGCAATACGACGCCCGCTTGCGCCGGCTTGAAAACAGCGTGCTGCGGCTCGAACGCATCAACATCGACATGCTGGTGCTGCTGCAAAAACTCGTCAAGGCAGCCACTGCCGGGCCGCAAGATCAAGTCTGATGATCAAGAAAACCTGAATGCCAGCCACTCGCCTGACCAATGCCATGACCATCGACGTGGAAGACTACTTCCAGGTCTCGGCCTTTGCGCCCTATATTCCCCGCAGCGACTGGAACGCGCGTGAATGCAGGGTCGAGCGCAACATCAACGCGATCCTGGAGATGCTCGACAACCACACCACCAAGGCCACATTTTTTACCCTGGGCTGGATTGCCGAGCGTTACCCGCAACTGGTGCGCCAGATCGTCGAACAAGGCCATGAGCTGGCCAGCCACGGCCATGGCCACGAGCGAGCCAGCGAACAGTCCGAAGACACGTTTTATGACGACATCAAGCTGGCCAAGCAGATTCTGGAAGATATTTCAGGCACTGTCGTCAATGGTTACCGGGCCCCGAGTTTTTCGATCGGCAAGACCAATCTCTGGGCCTACGATTGCCTGGAGCGCGCCGGCTACCGCTACAGCTCCAGCATCTACCCGATCGCGCACGACCACTATGGCATGCCCGATTCACCGCGCTTTTCCTACCCGGTGCGGCCCGGCCTGCTTGAAATCCCGATCACCACGCTGCGCATGCTCAACCGCAATTTGCCGTCAAGCGGCGGAGGCTACTTCAGACTGCTGCCCTACCCGGTGTCGCGCTGGATGATCAACCGGGTCAACGTGCAAGACGGCGAACCAGGCATTTTCTACTTTCATCCCTGGGAAATCGACACCGAGCAGCCCCGCATTGCGGGCATCAACCCCAAGACGCGCTTTCGGCATTACGTCAACATCAGGCACATGCGGGCTCGCCTGAACCAATTGCTGAAAGACTTCGATTGGGGCCGGATGGACCAGATTTTTCTGGACAGGATCAGCCCGCAAGCCGACGCTGCCTGAGGCCTTCATGCTCGCCATTCACCGTCTTGCCGCCAACGACAGTGCCTGCGCGGCACGCTGGGACGACTTTGTGGCGGGCTGCCCCGAGGCCACTTTTTTTCACCGCGCCGGCTGGCAACGCATTGTGTCGGAGGTGTTTCACCATGACACGTATTTCTTGTACGCCGAGGCTGACAGTGTCATCCAGGGCGTGCTGCCGCTGGGCCACATCGACAGCTGGCTGTTCGGCAACTCACTGACCAGTTTGCCATATACGGTTTATGGCGGCGCTGCCGCCAGCAGCCCCGAGGTGGCCGATGCGCTGGAGCGCGAAGCCCGGCGCATCGCGCAAAGCCTGGGCGTTTCGCACCTGGAACTGCGCAATGTCAAACCGCGCCACACTGACTGGCCAAGGCAGGATTTGTACGTGACATTCCGCAAGGAAATCCTTCCCGATGAAGAGGCCAACATGCAGGCCATACCGCGCAAGCAGCGCGCCATGGTGCGCAAGGGCATCAAGAACCATTTGCGCAGCGACATCGACCCCGATGTGGACCGTTTTTTTGCGCTTTTTACCGACAATGTGCACCGCCATGGGACGCCGGCCATGCCGAAAAGATATTTCAGCGCCCTCATGAGCGTGTTTGGCCCTGACTGCGAAGTGCTGACTGTGGTGGCACCCGACGGCCGCCCGCTGAGCAGCGTGCTGACTTTTTATTTTCGAGACGAGGTGCTGCCCTACTACGCGGGTGACGACCTGGCCGCCCGCGAGCTGGCCGCCAACGACTTCAAATACTGGGAGCTGATGCGCCGGGCCTGCGCCCGCGGCCTCAAGGTGTTTGACTTTGGCCGCAGCAAGCAGGGCACCGGCCCCTATGCCTTCAAGAAAAACTGGGGCTTCGAACCTACTCCGCTGCACTACGAATTCTGCCTGTACCGGCGCAATACCATTCCCCAAAACAACCCGAACAACGCCAAATTCAAGCTGCTGATTGAAGCCTGGCGGCACATGCCGATCGGTCTGGCCAATTGGCTCGGGCCGTTCATTGTGCGCAACATCGCCTGAACCGAAGCATGGGCAAGCTGCTCTTTCTGGTGCACCGGCTGCCCTACCCGCCCAACAAGGGCGACAAGGTGCGGTCTTACCATTTGCTCAAGCATCTGCTGGCGCGGCACCAGGTTTTTTTGGGCACATTCATTGACGACCCTGCGGATGAGCCATACCTCGAGACCGTGCGCAAGCAGTGCCCTGATCTGTACGTGGCGCGCCTGAAGCCGCGCAGCGCCAGATGGCGCAGCCTGGCCGGCTTGCTGAGTCAGCAGGCGCTGAGCCTGCATTACTACCGCAACACCGGCCTGCATGATTGGGTCAGGCAGACTCTGGCGGCGCAGCAGATGGATGTCGTGGTCGTTTATTCGTCGGTGATGGCGCAGTATGTCGAGGCCGACACCCGCGTGCCCATGCTGGTCGATTTTGTCGATGTGGATTCGGCCAAGTGGACGCAGTACGCGCCCGACCACCCGTGGCCATTGTCCTGGCTGTACCGGCGCGAGGGCGAGCGCCTGCTGGCTTACGAGCGCTCGGTGGCGCGGCGTGCCAGACAGTCTTTTTTTGTCACAGACAACGAAGCTGAGATGTTTCGCCTGCTGGCGCCCGAAAGTGCGGCGCGCGTGGCGACTGTGAGCAATGGCGTGGATGCCGACTTTTTTTCGCCTGACCCGGCGCGAACCTCGCCCTTTATCGATACGGGCGATGCCGCGGCACCCATCCCGCTGGTGTTCACCGGCGCCATGGACTACTGGCCCAATATCGACGCGGTGAGCTGGTTGGTCGGCGACATGCTGCCGGCCCTGCGCCAGCGATGGCCCGGATTGTGCATTTACATTGTCGGGCGCAATCCGACGCAGGCGGTGCTGGCGCTGGCTGCGCCGGACGTGGTGGTGACCGGCACGGTGGCCGATGTGCGTCCTTATCTGCAGCACGCTGCGGTCGTGGTGGCACCCTTGCGGGTGGCGCGAGGCATACAAAACAAGATTCTGGAAGCCATGGCCATGGCCCGGCCGGTGGTGGCTTCACAATCGTGTGTGGCGGCGATTAGCGCGCAGCCGGAGACCGAAATTTTGGCAGCGACCAGCGCGGCCGACTTTGTGGCCCAGATTGGCGCACTGCTGGCCGCACCCGAACGCTCGGCCAGCATCGGCAGCGCCGGTCGCCAACGGGTTTTGCAAAGCTATAGTTGGGCTGCCCATTTGTCCAGGATCGACCCCTACCTGAACTTTCCCGCCAAACCATGACCCCAGCCATTCAACTCACCCCCGAGCGCCACTGGCAGCGCCCCGGCTTGCTCTTTGCGCTGCTGACGGTCTGGACACTATTCTGGTTTCGCGACACCGCCAGCGCCATGGTGCGCATCTGGTTGCAGTCCGAAACCTTTACCCATGGTTTTCTGGTACTGCCGATTGTTCTGTGGCTGGTGTGGCGCAAGCGCGCAACACTGGCCCTGATTGAACCCCGGCCCAACGGCTGGGCAATGCTGCTGCTGGCGCTGGCGGCCTTCGCCTGGCTGCTGGGCGACCTGGTGGCGGTCAATGCGCTGACACAACTGGCTTTTGTCTCGATCCTGGTGTTGCTGGTGCCCGCCCTGCTGGGCCTGGCCGTGACCCGCGCGATTGCATTTCCGCTGGCCTTCATGTTTTTTGCCGTGCCGATTGGCGAGTTCGCCATGCCGCAGCTGATGAGCTGGACGGCGGACTTCACCATTCTGGCACTGCGCCTGAGCGGCATCCCGGTGTACCGCGAAGGCCTGCAGTTCGTCATTCCGTCGGGCAACTGGTCGGTGGTCGAGGCCTGCAGCGGGGTGCGCTACCTGATTGCGTCGCTCACCGTGGGCACCCTGTTTGCCTACCTCAACTACCAGTCTACCCGCCGGCGCGTGCTGTTCATGCTGGTTTCGATCATCGTCCCGGTGATCGCCAACTGGTTGCGCGCCTACATGATCGTGATGCTGGGTCATTATTCGGGCAACACCCTCGCCACCGGAGTCGACCACCTGATTTACGGCTGGCTGTTTTTTGGCGTGGTGATCATGATCATGTTTCTGGTCGGCGCCCGCTGGTCGGAGCCCGAGCCCGGCGTCAGTGCCGCCGAGATCGACAGCGTCACGCTGCAGCGATCAGCTTTGCGCGGCCAGCCTGCGGTACCTGCGCGATTTGCATTGGCGACGATGCTGCTGGCCCTGCTCATTGCGGCACCGCTGTTGGGCCGATCGGCCCTGGATGCA
>JBBINL010000098.1:0-10274 GCA_037443905.1 Burkholderiales bacterium
TCCTCAGCCACCCGTTACCGGGTTATCTACGTTGCACTTCGTCCTTGAATCCGCCAGACAAAAAGACCCGCTTCGGCGGGTTTTTTTTTGGATGCTCGTCTGTGAAAAAGAATCACACAGAAATCACTTGTAATCAGGGTGTGCAGGCATGCAAGAGAGTCAGGCAGCGTAGTGAACAGAGTTTTTTCAAGCCCAGGATGTAAATTCGGCGAGTTCAGTGCTGTTCAAAACTGTGTCGATTTATATTACATTTTATTTATAAGCTTTAATATGTCATTGAAAATAAACTGTTTTTTTATTGGCATGAATTATGCTTTTATAAAGAATAGAGTTTTTATAGTTGGGATTGACTAAGGGGAACATGTTATGAAAGCAAGAACACTAGGATCGGTGGCTCGCAAAATCGTCGCCGTCTCCAGTTTTGCCATGACTCTTGGCAGTGCGATGGCATGGCCAGTTTTGCCAGCGGCACCGTGCACGGGCAATAACTGCCTGCAATACACTGACTTCAGCGTCTATTCGTTGGCGCTGATTAACCTTCAGGGGGGTGGATCTGGCAGTCCGTCCTCTGGGCAAGCGGGTTATGTTGATGCCAGTGACGGGCAGATCGCGAATTATGTCGTGATCGGTACAGGCTCTGGTGGCGCCACTCTTACCAACACCAGCGGTGTCGATGATGGTTACGTTACGGGGCAGGGTGCTGTTACTGTTAACACTATGGCAACAGACACAGCCGGCGGCCCAGCCACCGGTGATGGAAATAGTTGGCAGGCTTCAATCTCGGCTCTGTATACCCAGTTTCTCAATAGCAATTTTGTCGCCTTTTTCGGTTTTACCGAGCCGGGAACATCTGATCCACCGACACCCTTGAACGGCGCTGACTTGCTGATTTGGGCAAAGGTGTCGGTCATTGATCTACAGGGCCTCTCGGTCACCAAATCGTTCTATCTGCAACCCAACGGATCCACCCTCAGCAACGACCCTCTTGGATCTCCATTGCCTCCCGACACCACTTTGGGGGATTCAGGGCCATGGGTGTACGTTCACAGCAAAATGTGTGTTGGGCCCGGCAATACCTTCGCTGGCTTCCCTGATGCGACTGGAAATTGTCCGACTGGCACCTCAATAAAGGATACCAACACAGGGAACAATGCCGCGTCCTTTGCCGTCTACAACTCAGAATTGGACGCCATCATCCACGACCAGACCACGCAGTTTGATATTCTTCAGATTGACTGGCAAATGGCCTATTTGGACGGCGCTGGTGAATCTGCATGGATCCAGCCTTGGCTAGTGGCGCAACCCAACAAAACGCCGGAGCCCGGTACGGTAATGTTGCTGGCATTGGCATTGCTGGGACTTTGGGGTTCGCAGCGGACGCGCAAGAGTTTCTAGACTTTCATTTGGAGAGATGAAGGTCGGTGGATTCAAGTCTGAACTGTACAGATCGAGTGACTGAACAATGGCAAATTGATCCGGTTTGCCGCTTTCAGTCGTTCCGTAACGTACCGGTATGGCCTGAAATCGTAAGCTACGGCCCTCGGACGACAAATAGGAATCTTGTCATAACAGGACTAAAAATAGTAGTTTCCCAGCACCTGCAACACGCGCCGGTCTGGCAGCACGCCAAATTCGCTGCTGGTGTTGCCGATGTTCTGCTGCCACTGCAAGGTCAAATCAAAGTTAGACCAGTGGCGGCGCAACTCCAGCCAAGCCAGGCGGCTGTTGTCGTCGAGGTTGGTCTGCAGGTAGGCCGTCAGGTTCAGGTCTTTGAGGATGAAGCTCTTTTGGGTGGCGTAAAGCAGAAAAGCATGGCGGGAGGCCAGGTCCTGCAAGCTCAGCGCTTTACCCAAATAGGCCAACTGGGCCGGCACTGACCCCAGGGCGTTCCATCCATTTTCATCAAGAGCAAAGCCGTTGTACTGGTATTCGGCGGTCAAGGACAACTTGCCCAGCGTGGTGTAGGTGGCGCCACCAACAAAGCGGTTGCGTGTGCTGTCTTGCGGGTTGGCCTCGAACGTGTGGCTGTACAGGCTTGGCTCGCTGCCACGGGTGAATTCCATGTGCGCGGTGGCGGCATCAGACAGCAGTGCCGTCAGGTTGAGGCCCAGCGTGGCAGAGCGCCCTTCTTCTTGATAAACGAAGGTCTGGCTGCTGATACGCGGCGAAAACTGGGTGCTGAGGGCCAGCAGGTAACGGTCCCGGTTGTTGGTGGCGCCCAGGTCCAGGTTCCAGCCATCGGAACTGGCGTTGTCTTCCAGCTTGGGCGCCAGCGACAGCGACAGTGCGCCGCTGTTCCACAGATATTGGCCGCGCAGCATGACCGTGCCCAGGCGGTTTTCACGCAGTGCAAAGGGGTCGGCCGTGGTCACCACGCGCAGGCTGCCGTCTTTAAAAAAGTCGGTCGGGTTGTAGCCATAGGCCGGGCCGTAACGCAGGTTGATGCGGCCAAATTCCAGCACCGTGTTGCCCGCCTCGGGTTGCCAGCTCAGATAAGCTTCGCGCAGGCTGTTGACCGTGTCGTCCGCTCCTGCAAGGTCGGGGTCAAAATAGTCAAGCCGGTCCGACAACACCGCCCGCAGGCCGGGTGCCAGTCGGCCCGAATACGAAAAATCCACTGAGGCGCGGCCGATGTTGCGGCTGTCCGGCAGGTAGCGCTGGCTGGCGCTGCCCAGGGCGCCCTCCACAAACAGTTTGGTGCTGCGGCTGGCCTCGGGTTTGACTTCGGGTGCGCTTTCCAGATTCAGGGCATCCAGCTCGGCATCTGCCGCCAGGGCCGGCAGTGCAGCACCAAAGGCCAGGGCCAGGGTGCAACAGCGCATGGAACGGGTAATGGATTGCCATGGGGATGCGCGTCTGTCCATGAACAGTTTGCCAGCGCGAATGTCATTGTGGGTGTCATTGTGGGTGTCATTGTGAGTGTCATTGTGAGTGTCATTGTGAGTGTCATTGTGAGTGTCATTGCGGACTCGATCCGCAATCCATGACTTCCGGGAACCCTGGATCCCGGGTCGGGCCCGGGATGACAAATGCAGGTTCAGGTTCCCTCGGCTGGATCGATCCGGATCAGGGCGGCTATACATGAACAGTTTGTCATCGCGGATTTCATTGCAGGTGTCATCGCGGATGTCATTACGAATGTCAGCAGCAATGTCATTGCGGACTCGATCCGCAATCCATGACTTCCGGAATTCATGGATCCCCCCGGATCGAGGTCCGGGGCAGGCTCCTCGAGCCCAGGATGACAAAGGCAGGTTCAAGTTCCCTTGGCGGGATCGGGCCGGATGGGGCTGGCTCGCGGTGACGAGGCTTTCTGAACTATTGGGCGCCTTTATGTTCATGAGAGTCAGTCCGGTTGAAAGCGGGGAAGAAAGTCGCGCTGCATCCAGGTGTCTGGGATGTTGCGCGCCACGTAGTCTGAAAAACGCATGATGGTGACCGATTGCGGGTTGAGGCCGTCGATGATCACGGTCTCAGTAGGCCGCTCGGCACCAAGCTGGGGCTGGTAGCGGCGGTAGTAGGCGGTCTTGAGCAGGCGCGTGGATTCGGCAAAAAAGCGGGCCTTGATGGGGCGGTTGTTTTCAGCATCCACCCACATCTCGATGCTGGCGTAAGTCACACCCGGCGACACCGCCGTGAGGTTCAGTTTGTGTGCCATGCGCTTGCGACGCTCGCCGTCCTGAATTTCCTCAAAACCAGCCAGTGCCGATTTGTAGTCCTTGGCAAAATTCACCGTGGCGACGTCACCATTGGAGGCTTGCCCGAGCAAGCGCTGCTGGGGAGACAGGCGAATACTGGCCTTGTTGGTTGGGTCATAAAACCACATGTCATTGCCATTCTTGAGCATCAACTTGCCGGCATCGCGGGCAGGCAAGACAAAACGGATCAGGCTGGCGAAGTCGCCACCCTGCTCTTGCGTGCGTGAATAACTGGTCAGTGTGCTGGCATCAACCTGCTTGCCGGCCTGAAATTCGGTCAGGGTTACGGTCACGCTGAATGGCTTGCCAGGGTTTCGAATGGCATCGCTGGCAGCAAGGATTTCGTCGGCACTCGGCGCGGCCCAGGCGGAACCCAGCCCGACCATCAAAGAAAATAGCACTGAGACACTTGATTTCATGGCGTTGCTCCCCCTTTTTATCAAACGTGACGAAGGGCCTCAACGACATTGAGTTTTGCAGCCCGGTAGGCTGGCCACCAAGCCGACAGGGTTGCAATGCAGATGAGGCCAATGGTGGTGTCAACGATCATTCGGGTTTCACCCCAGACCCGAATTGTCAATGGCACTGTTTCAACGTTGCCCGGAGGTAGCCAGGGAATGTCCAGGCGGTTGACAACGATCGAGATGACCAAGGCGAGTAACACACCAAGCACTGCGCCACTCACGCCGAGAAACGCGCCCTCGGTGACGAACAATTGCCGGATGCCGGCACGCCGCAAGCCGATGGCGCGCAAGGTGCCAATTTCAACCGTGCGTTCTACCACCGCAGTGTTCATGGTGTTGCTGACAGTGAACAAGACAATGCCACCGATCAGCAAGAAGACAAAGCCAAATATGGTGTCGAACATTTGAGCAGTCTGGACATAAAACGGATTCAAAGATCTGAAATCCGACACCACCAGTGGCTGGCTCACAGAATATTTGGCCAATATCGGCTTCAGCCGCACCAAGGCGTCTGGCATCTGGTCAGAGTGACGCAACTGGACAGCGATCGCGGTGACTTTGGGTGTTGCTTGCCCGTAAATAAGGCGCTGAATTTGGGAAAGGTGCATCATGACCGAGATTTCGTCGAGTTCTTTGACGCCCTGGTCTTCGGCACGAATCACATTCAAGGAGGTGACATTGGGTGCGCCGCGCGAGTTGACGACCAAAACCTCAATCCTTCGGGTGGCCGCGCCAACGGCACCTGAATCGGCCGGGGTTTCCTGCAGGCTGAGCTGGGCAATGTCATCGGGCAGCGCCATGCCGTCTGCTTTTTCTTTTGGATCGGGCTTGGGGCAACTGGGAATGTTCAGTGCTTCACACAGTTGCAGAACGCGAGCCACGCCGGTTCCCACGATGGCCGAGTCTGGCGCAGCCCCTTCCAATGCGGATACCGGCGCTACGGAACGCAGACCAAAGTCATTCCAGCTTCGCATGCGGTTGATGTCGGCTGCAATAAACCCGTTGCCAATGATGGTTCGAGATACGCTGGCCGCATAGTTGCCAGCAATGCCGCCAAATTGCAGGGTGGGCGTTGCTACGGCGACAATTTCTTTCAACACCGCATCATTGCGTATTTCGGTCAAAATTTGGGCATAGTCGTTGATGCCATAGGCGGTCGGGTTGCCGCTGCCATAAAGATAAAAGTCCCGGTGCTGGATTTGCAGGTGGCCGCCACGCTGCACGATTCGGGTGTGCATCTCCAAATTGATATTGCCACTGAAACCGCCAAACAACAAAATGGACGTGGATCCGATCGCCATCGCCAGCAGCGTTGCCAAAGACCGGCGCCGGTTGCGCAGCAGGTTGCGCAAGGCGAGCGACAAGGTCATCATGGCGCGCTCCCCCCGTCCTTGCTGCGAAAGCCCTCGATCATGCCGTCTTTCAAAAAGATGATGTCGTCTGCCGCCTTGACCACCTCACGGTCATGCGATGAAAAAATGAACGAGATCTGGAAGCGCTCCGCCATGTAGCGCATCAGGGCCAGAATGGCGGTGCCGGTCTTGCTGTCAAGGTTGGCGGTGGGCTCGTCGGCAATCACCACCTTGGGTTTGCGCGTAAGGGCCCGGGCAATGGCCACGCGCTGGCGCTGCCCTCCCGACAACTGGCCCGGCAAATTCTTGGCCTTGTCGCTCAAGCCCACGGCCTTGAGCAGCTTGGACACCCGCTCGCCGCGTACCCTGGCCGACGCACCCGCCAGCAGCAGCGGGTATTCCACGTTCTCGTAAGTGCTCAGCACCGGCAGCAGGTTGAAGTTCTGGAAAATAAAGCCAATGTTTTTGGCACGAAAGTCAGACAGCGCGTCGTCGCTCAATTCGCCCACCTTGCAGCCCGACACGGTGATCTCGCCGGTGTCGGGTTTGTCGATGCAGCCGATCAGGTTGAGCAGGGTGGTCTTGCCGCTGCCAGAGGCGCCAGACAGCACGGTAAACCGGTTGGGCCGGATCACCAGGTTGATGTCGGTGAGCGCGGGCACTTCAACCGCATCAAGGTGGTAAATCTTGCTGACCTGGTGCAGGATGACCGAGGCCGTCTCTGTACTGCTGGCTGATTCCATGTCGGTTCCTGAAGGCCTACACCCTGTAATAGTCCCGGTACCACGCCACAAAGCGGCCAATGCCTTGCTCGATCCTGGTGCCGGGCACAAAGCCCACCCAGTCGTTGAGTGCGTCGGTGTTGGCGTAGGTGGCGGGCACATCGCCGTCCTGCAGCGGCAGCAGGCGCTTTTCGGCCTTTTTGCCAAGGGCGTTTTCCAGGCAGGCGATGTAGTCGAGCAACTGCACCGGATTGTTGTTGCCAATGTTGAACACGCGGTAGGGCGCGCTGCTGGTGGCCGGATCGGCGGCCACGGCGTCATACAGCGGGTTGGGCTCGGGCACGCGGTCGAGCACGCGCACCACGCCTTCAACGATGTCGTCCACATAGGTGAAGTCGCGCTGCATGTTGCCGTAGTTGAAGACGTCGATGGGCTGGTCGTCCAGAATTGCCTTGGTGAACAGAAACAGCGCCATGTCGGGCCGGCCCCAGGGGCCATAGACGGTAAAAAAGCGCAAGCCGGTGGTGGGCAGGCCAAACAGGTGGCTGTAGGTGTGCGCCATCAGTTCGTTGGCCTTTTTGCTGGCGGCGTACAGGCTCACCGGGTGGTCGACGCTGTCGTGCTCGGAAAACGGCATTTTGGTGTTGCCGCCATACACGCTGGAGCTCGACGCATACACCAGGTGCTGAACCTGGTTGTGGCGGCAGCCCTCGAGCACGTTGGTAAAGCCGACGATGTTGCTTTCTATATAGGCATGCGGGTTTTGCAGCGAATAGCGCACCCCGGCCTGCGCCGCCAGATGGATCACGCGGTCAAATTTCTCGGCTGCAAACAGCGCCTCCATGCCCGCGCGGTCGGCCACGTCGAGTTGGATGAACCGGAAATTTGCGTGGGGCAGCAAGCGCTTGAGCCGGTTGTGCTTGAGGTTGACGTCGTAATAATCGTTCAGGTTGTCAATGCCGATCACCTCGTCTCCCCGGGCCAGCAGCCTGAGGGCTGCAGTCGAGCCGATAAAGCCGGCGGCGCCGGTGATGAGAATTTTCATGCTTGGATGCGTCCTGAGTGCGGGAGGCTGATCTTAGCCGCCAATCAGCGTGTATTATTTGTCGAATTCTTTGATGAGGGCTAGCACATGATGACAGTGGGAGTGATCGGGCTGGGTTACGTGGGGTTGCCGTTGGTGGTCGAGTTTGCCAAGCACATGCGCACCATCGGTTTTGACATCGCCCTGCCCAAGGTGCAGTCGTGTTTGCGCGGTGTTGACCCGTCGCGCGAGCTGTCCGACGCAGAAATGAGCCTGGCCGTGCATGCGGTGTACACCGCCGACGCTTCGCTTCTGTCCGAGGCCGACATCATCATCGTGGCCGTGCCCACGCCGGTGGACAACGCGCATATTCCTGACTTTCGCCCGCTGATCGGCTCCAGCACCAGCGTGGGCCGCCACATGAAGAAGGGTGCCATCGTGGTGTATGAGTCCACCGTGTACCCCGGCGCCACCGAAGAGGTGTGCATACCCGTGCTGGAGCGCGAGTCGGGCATGAAGTGGAAGCAGGACTTTTTTGTTGGTTATTCCCCCGAGCGCATCAACCCTGGTGACAAGGAGCACACGCTCACCAGGATCATGAAGATCGTCTCGGGCGACACCCCCGAAACGCTTGACAAGGTGGCCAAACTGTACGAAACCATCATCAAGCCCGGCGTGCACAGGGCCAGCAGCATCAAGACCGCCGAAGCCGCCAAGGTGATTGAAAACACCCAGCGGGACCTCAACATCTCGCTCATGAATGAGCTGTCGATCATCTTCGACAAACTCGGCATCGACACCTCCGAGGTGCTGGCCGCCGCCGGCACCAAGTGGAATTTTCTGAAATTCACGCCCGGCCTGGTCGGCGGCCACTGCATTGGCGTGGACCCGTATTACCTGACCCACAAGGCCGCCATGCTGGGCTACACGCCGCAAGTGATTCTGGCCGGGCGGCGCATCAACGACGGCATGGGCAAGTTCATCGCCGAGCAAACCGTCAAGCAGATGATTGCCGGTGGCAGCTACGTCAAGGGCGCCAAGGTCAACGTGCTGGGCCTGACCTTCAAGGAAAACTGTGGTGACCTGCGCAATTCCAAGGTCATCGACATCATCCACGAGCTCAAGACCTATGGCGTGGACGTGTTCGTGACCGACCCCCAGGCCAAGTCCGATGAGGCCATGCACGAATACGGTGTGACGCTGCTGCCCTGGGCCGACCTGCCCCGCGCCGACGCCATCGTGGCCGCCGTGGCGCACAAGGAGTTTGCCGCGCTCACCGTGGAAGATTTCTCCAGAAAACTGGTCAAGGGCGGCGCTTTCATCGACGTCAAAGCCAGCTTCGACCGCGAAGCCATCCAGTCGGCCGGCTACCGGCTGTGGCGGCTGTGACGCGATGTCACCTTTGCAAGGTCTGGCCGCATGCATTGTCACGCTGCGCTTTTCATGAGCCAAACGCCTTCGCGGCGAGGGCGCCGCTCCCACAAGGATCCCGCTTTCCGTGAACAGTTTCCAGCCGGCTTGTCATTCTGGCCCGACCCGCTTTCCATGAGCAGTTCCCATCTGGCTTGTCATTGCGGGCCCGACCCGTTTCCCATGAACCGTTCCCATCTGGCTTGTCATTGCGGGCCTGACCCGCAATCCATGACTGCCGGACTTCATGGATGCCCCCGGATCGAGGTCCGGGGCAGGCCCCTCGCGCCCGGCATGACAAATTCAGGGCGGCCGGGATGACAAACCAACGGGTCAAAGTCCGTGTGCCGTATCGAGCCTGTTGCAGCTAGTTCGCAATGACATCGTCGCTTTCACATGACCACTGACCCCCGCCCCCTTGTCCTGCATGTGATGTACCGCTTTGACACCGGCGGGCTGGAGAATGGCATTGTCAACCTCATCAACCACATGCCCGCCGACGCGTATCGGCATGCGGTGCTGGCACTGACCGAGGTGACTGAATTCAAGCAACGCATTCGGCGCACCGATGTTGAATTCATCTCATTGCGCAAGCCGCCGGGGCAGGGCGTTTGGCAATACCGCAAGCTCTACAAAATCTTCCGCCGCTTGCGTCCGCAGATCGTGCATAGCCGCAACCTGGCCGCGCTGGAGGTGCAATTGCCCGCCTGGGCGGCCGGTGTGCCGGTGCGCATCCATGGCGAGCATGGCCGCGATGCCGATGACCTTGACGGCAACAACCTGACCTACCAGAGCGTGCGCCGCTTTTACAAGCCCTTTGTGCATCACTACATGGCCCTGTCGCGCGATCTGGTCGATTACCTGGTGCAAAAGACCAGTGTTGCGCAGAACAAGATCACGCAGGCGTACAACGGTGTCGATGCCGACCGCTTCAGCCCCGCGCCCAACGGGCCGCAGCCGATTGACGGCTGCCCCTTCAGCCCGGCGCAGCACTGGCTGGTGGGCACCGTGGGCCGCATGCAAACCGTCAAGGACCAGACCATGCTGGCGCAGGCGTTTGTGCAGGCACTGGCGCTTGCGCCGCAGCTCAAAACCAAGATGCGGCTGGTCATGGTGGGCGAGGGCCCTTTGCGCGCGCTGGCGCAAGGCCTGCTGGACCAGGCCGGTGTTGGCGACCTGGCGTGGCTGCCCGGCGAGCGCAGCGATGTGGCCCACATCCTGCAGGGCCTGCACGCCTTTGCCCTGCCTTCACTGGGTGAGGGCATTTCCAACACCATCCTGGAAGCCATGGCCAGCGCCTTGCCGGTGGTGGCCACCGATGTGGGTGGCAATGCCGATTTGGTGCTTCACGAGAAGACCGGTTTCATCACGCCGCCGGCTGACCCGCAAGCCATGGCGCAGCAGCTGGTGGCGCTGGCCAGCAACCCGTGGCACGCCTTCAAGATGGGGCAGGCCGGCCGCCAGCGTGTGGTCAGCACCTTCAGCATGCAAGCCATGGTGGCCACCTACCAGCGCGTCTACGATACGCAGTTGCAAAATCAGACCTGAACACCATGTGCGGCATTACCGGTATTTTTGACACCCGCGGCAGCGCCACCGTTGAC
>JBBINL010000099.1:0-10030 GCA_037443905.1 Burkholderiales bacterium
CCGTCTTCGATGTATTTCTTGGCATTGTCCCAGGCACCGCCGCCGGTGCACATCGATATCGCCACGAACAGGCCGGTGACGATGGTGCCCATGAGCAGGCCGCCGAGCGCCTTCGGGCCGAGCAGCAGGCCCACCAGAATGGGCGTGACGACCGGCAGCAGGCTCGGGGTCATCATTTCCTTGATGGCGGCCTTGGTCAGCATGTCCACGGCCACGCCGTACTCGGGCTTGGCCGTGCCTTCCATGATGCCCTTGATGGTGCTGAACTGGCGCCGCACCTCCACCACCACCGAACCCGCGGCGCGGCCCACGGCCTCCATCGCCATGGCGCCGAACAGGTAGGGGATCAGGCCCCCGATGAACAGGCCGACGATGACCATCGGATCCGATAGGTTGAAGCTCACCGACTGGCCCAGGCCTTCGAGCTTGTGCGTATAGTCGGCAAACAGCACCAGAGCGGCCAGGCCGGCCGAACCGATGGCGTAACCCTTGGTGACGGCCTTGGTGGTGTTGCCCACGGCGTCGAGCGGGTCGGTGATGTCGCGCACGCTGCTGGGCAGCTCGCTCATTTCGGCGATACCGCCTGCGTTGTCGGTGATCGGCCCGTAGGCATCGAGCGCGACGACGATGCCAGCCATGCTGAGCATGGACATGGCGGCCACCGCGATGCCATAGAGGCCGGCCAGGCTATAAGCCGCAACGATGGCCACGCAGACAAACAGCACCGGCCAGGCCGTGGAGCGCATGGACACGCCAAGGCCGGCGATGATGTTGGTGCCGTGACCGGTGGTGGAGGCCTGGGCGATGTGCTGCACCGGCGAATACTGCGTGCCGGTGTAGAACTCGGTGATCCAGACCAGCGCGGCGGTCAGCACCAGGCCGACGGCGCAGGCGCCGAACAGCCGGATCTGGCTGCCGCTGGCGGCGACGGCGTTGTCGGGCATGATCCACATCGTCACGCCATAGAAGGCGATCAGCGACAGCACACCGGCTGCCGCCAGGCCCTTGTACAGGGCCGGCATCACGTTGGTCATGCCGGGCGAGGCCTTGACGAAGAAGCAGCCAATGATGGAGGCGACGATCGACACGGCACCCAGTGCCAGCGGATAGAGCACCGCGTTCATCGGGGCCGTGGTCACCAGAAGGGCACCCAGCACCATGGTGGCGATCAGGGTCACGGCATAGGTTTCGAACAGGTCGGCGGCCATGCCCGCGCAGTCGCCGACGTTGTCGCCCACGTTGTCGGCGATCACCGCCGGGTTGCGCGGGTCGTCTTCGGGGATGCCGGCCTCGACCTTGCCCACCAGGTCGGCGCCGACGTCAGCGCCTTTCGTGAAAATGCCGCCGCCGAGCCGCGCGAAGATCGAGATCAGCGACGAGCCGAAAGCAAAGCCGATCAGCGGGTTCAGCAGTTCGGCCAGCTTGCGGTCGGGGGTCAGGTTGCCATTGCCCACCAGGAACCAGAAGAAACCGCTGACACCCAGCAGGCCCAGGCCCACCACCAGCATCCCGGTGATGGCGCCGCCGCGAAAGGCCACGTCCAGCGCCGGGCCGATACCGCGTGTGGCGGCCTGCGCCGTGCGCACGTTGGCGCGCACCGACACGTTCATGCCGATGAAGCCGCAGGCCCCCGACAGAAACGCACCGATGATGAAGCCGACCGCTGTGGTGCCGTCAAGGAACACGCCGATCAGCACCGTCAGCACGACGCCTACCATGGCGATCGTCTTGTACTGCCGGGCCAGATACGCCGCCGCGCCAGCCTGAATGGCCGCCGAGATCTCCTGCATGCGGGTATTGCCCGCGTCCTGGGAAAGTATCCAGCTACGGGCCCAAAAGCCGTAGCCGACGGCGATCAAGCCGCAGATAAGCGCCAAGATCAGCGCTGAGTTGCCTGTCATGAAAGTATCTCCTGTCTGTTGTTTCGCGAGGTGGTGATGCAACGCATGGGGCATCACCGCTGCGTTGCTTCCTCACTGCGTGTATCTTGACGTACAGCAAGAGTGATTGGCCAACGCGCGGACTGTAACGCCAAATGAGCTGCTTTTTCGTGTTCGCAAGTGGTAAGTAAGTAAAATCAGGGTTAATCCCGACTGTTTCTGATCTATCTCAAATCCACAACTTTCATATAAGGCGATAAGAATGTCTCTAGATAACGTCACCCCCGGCGCCAAGGTCCCCGAAGAATTCAACGTGATCATCGAAATTCCGATGAATGCGGATCCGGTGAAGTATGAAGTGGACCATGACACACACGCCATTTTTGTCGACCGTTTCATGAGCACGTCGATGCACTATCCCACCAACTACGGATATGTGCCACACACCATCAGCGGCGACGGCGACCCGGTTGACGTGCTGGTGATCACGCCCGTGCCGCTGATTCCGGGTGTGGTCGTGACCTGCCGCGCCATCGGTATTTTGAAAATGGAAGACGAGGCCGGCCTGGATGGCAAGGTGCTGGCGGTGCCGACCAACAAGATTTTGTCGCTCTACACTCGCTGGCAAAAACCCGAAGACCTGAGTCCGTTCCGCTTGAAAACCATCGCCCACTTCTTTGAGCATTACAAAGATCTGGAAGCCAACAAATGGGTCAAGGTCCTGGGCTGGGAAGGCCCCGAGTCGGCCAAGCAGGAAATCATCGACGGCATTGCCAATTACAACGCCTCCGAGCAGTAACCATGAAACTGCTGCGCTACGGGGCCGCTGGTTTTGAAAAACCTGGCATTTTGGATGATCAGGGCCGGGTGCGCGACCTGAGTGCGGTGGTGGCTGACATCGCCGGTGATGTGCTGTTGCCCGCCAGCCTGGACAAACTGCGTCGTCTTGAACTCGGCGACTTGCCCCTGGTGCAAGGCGTGCCGCAGCAGGACCTGCGCCTGGGCGCCTGCGTGGGACAGGTTGGCAAATGCATCGGCATCGGCTTGAACTATGCCGACCACGCCGCCGAGGCCGGTCTGCCGCTGCCGCCCGAGCCGGTGGTGTTCAACAAATGGACCAGCGCGATGTGCGGCCCCGATGATGCGCTGCAAATCCCGCGCGGCTCGGTCAAAACCGACTGGGAAGTCGAGCTGGCGGTGGTGATCGGGCAGGGTGGTCGCTACATTTCTGAAAGTGATGCCATGAGCCATGTGGCTGGCTATTGCGTGATGAACGATGTCTCGGAGCGCGACTACCAGCTCAACCGCAGCGGCACCTGGGACAAGGGCAAAGGCTTTGACAGCTTTGGTCCGCTCGGGCCGTGGCTGGTGACTGCCGACGAGGTGCCAGACCCACAGCAGCTGGCGTTGTGGCTCGAGGTGGATGGCCAGCGCCGGCAAAACGGCAGTACCGCCACCATGGTGTACCAGGTCCCCTTTTTGATCAGCTACCTGAGCCAGTTCATGAGCCTGCAGCCTGGCGATGTGATCACCACCGGCACGCCGCCCGGCGTTGGCATGGGGCAAAAGCCGCCCGTGTTTTTGCGACCGGGTCAAACCATCAGGCTGGGCGTTCAGGGGCTGGGGGTACAGACGCAGCATACGGTTCAGGCCTGAGCCCTGAGCGGGTTGTGCTGCCGGAGTTCTTCGACGTAGCGCCCGATGTCGTCGCGCTCGGCGTCCAGATAACGCTCCACGGCTGCCATGAATTGGGGATGCGCCAGCCAGTGGCTGCTGCAGGTGGTAACCGGCAGCAGGGCGCGGGCCAGTTTATGCTCGCCCTGCGCGCCGCCTTCAAAGCGCTGGTAGCCGTGATCGATGCACCAGGCCAGCGGCTGGTAATAGCAGACCTCAAAGTGCAGACAGTCCACCCGCTCCAGCGCACCCCAGTAACGGCCGTAGGCCACGCGCTCGGCAGCCATGCAACTGGTGTTGAGGGCAATCAGGCTGGCGGCGATGGCCCGACGCTCGCGTCTGCCACCTTGCGCCGATCCTGGCGGATTTTCTTGCGTTTGTCGGGCGTCAGGTCTGGACAGGAACTCTTCAAAACTGGCGTAGCCCGGACGGCTGTTGTGCCAATGGAATTGCACGGTGTGGCGCTGCAACTGACCTGATTTCTGAAAGGCTGACAGGTCGTCGGCACTGGCAAACAGGCAGTGCAAGCCGGAGAGCTGATGGCGCCGGCACCAGTCCAGCATCCGGCTGGCGAGCAACTCGCGCTCAGTCTGGTTGCGCGCCAGCAGGCGGGAACCTGGCACCGGCGTGAATGGCACGGCACAAATAGCCTTGGGGTAATAGTCGAGTCCGTGCCGGGCGTAGGCATTGGCCCATGCCCAGTCGAACACATATTCACCACGCGAGTGCGTTTTGAGGTAAAGCACGCTGGCAGCGGCCAAGGAACCCTGGCGCTCCAGCAGGAAAAACTTCGGCGTCCAGCCAGTGTCCGGGGTGGCGCAGCCGCTGGCATGCAGAGCGTCCAGGTACGCATGCCGCATGAAAGGCGTGGCCTGGCTTTGGCGCAACAGCAGGGCGTCCCATGCATTGGAGGCAACTTCAGCAGGCGAATCCAGCACCCGAATGACATAATCGTTTGCACTGTCTGTTGTTTTGTCGTCGATCATTTTCCTGAACTATTCATGACTCTCAAAATTTGCGTGGCCCAGCTCAATCTGATGGTGGGCGATATGAGCGGGAATGCCAAAAAAATCGTGGCGGCGGCCCAAGCGGCTTACCAGCAGGGTGCCCGTCTGGTTCTGACGCCCGAGCTGTCCATTTGCGGTTATGCGGCCGAAGACCTGTTTTTGCGTCACGCCTTCACCAGCGCCTGTGATGATGCCGTGAAAGCGGTGGCGGCAGCATTGGCGCACATGAAAGACCTTTGCGTCGTGGTGGGTCACCCCACCGGCGGCGATCAGCGCACCCGCTCGGTGGCGGTGCCCAGCCGTTTCAACGCGGCCAGCGTGCTGTGCGAGGGCCGTGTGCTGGCCACCTACGCCAAGCGCGAGCTGCCCAATTACCAGGTGTTTGATGAACGGCGCTATTTCACGCCCGGCAATGCAGTGTGCGTTTTCGAGGCGGGCGAGGCCGGGCACAAGCACAAGGTGGGTTTGCTGATTTGTGAAGACGCCTGGTATGACCGCCCGGCGCTCGAGACTGCACAAGCGGGTGCCGAGTTGCTGGCGGTGATCAACGCGTCGCCGTTCCACGTTGGCAAGGGCGATGAGCGCGAGCAGATGATGCGCCAGCGGGTGCAGGCTTGCGGCTTGCCTTTGGTGTACGCGCATCTGATGGGTGGCCAGGACGAAGTGGTGTTTGAAGGCCGCTCGTTTGCCATCCAGGCCGATGGTTCATTGGCGGCACGGGCGCCGAGTTTCATCGAAAACCAGCTGATGGTCCAGGCCAGGATGGCGCAAGGCGTGCTGCAACTGGTCTCGACGATCGCGCCCGAGCGCACATCGGACGCCGACTTGTGGGACGCCCTGGTGCTGGGTGTGCATGATTACATCCATAAAAACGGTTTTCCGGGCGTGCTGCTGGGCCTGTCGGGCGGCATCGACTCGGCGCTGGTGCTGGCCATTGCCGTGGACGCACTCGGCAAGGACCGCGTGCGCGCGGTCATGATGCCATCGCCCTACACTGCGGATATCAGCTGGATCGACGCGCGCGACATGGCAGCCAGACTGGGGGTGCGCTATGACGAACTTTCGATCATTCCCGAGTTCGAGTCGTTCAAGGCCACCCTGGCCAATGAGTTCAAGGGCCTGGCCGAGGACGCCACCGAGGAAAACATCCAGGCGCGCATTCGCGGCACGCTGCTGATGGCGATGTCTAACAAGTTTGGCAGCATCGTGCTCACCACCGGCAACAAGTCCGAGATGGCCACCGGTTACTGCACGCTCTATGGCGACATGGCGGGTGGCTTTGCCGTGATCAAGGACCTGGCCAAAACCACGGTGTTCCGGCTTGCCCGCTGGCGCAATGCGCATGATCCTTTTGGAACCGCAGAAGCGCCGATACCTGAGCGCATCATCACTCGCCCGCCGAGTGCTGAATTGCGCCCCGACCAGACCGACCAGGACAGTTTGCCACCCTATGAGGTGCTTGATGCCATTTTGCAGCGCTACATGGAAAACGACGAGAGCATCGAGCAGCTCGTTGCCGCCGGCTTTGATCCCGCCGTTGTCGAGCGCGTCACGCACCTGATCAAGATCAACGAGTACAAGCGGCGCCAGTCGCCGGTGGGGATTCGCGTCACGCACCGCAGTTTTGGCAAAGATTGGCGTTATCCTATAACCAATCGTTTCCGGGCCTGAGGCGCCGGCCCGGATCAGCGACACGTCCATCTGTTTTATTCAAGAGGTACCCCATGAAACAAATCACTGCCATTGTCAAACCCTTCAAGCTCGAGGAAGTGCGCGAGGCGCTGGCCGAATGCGGCGTGACCGGACTGACGGTGACCGAGGCCAAGGGCTTTGGCCGCCAGAAGGGGCATACCGAGCTGTACCGTGGCGCCGAGTATGTGGTGGATTTTTTGCCCAAGGTCAAAATAGAAATCGTGGTGAAAACCGATGACCTGGAGCGCTGTGTCGACGCCATCGTCAAGGCCGCACACACCGGCAAGATTGGCGACGGCAAGATTTTTGTCTCGGCGGTGGAGCGGGTGGTGCGCATCCGTACCGGCGAGCTTGACGAGTCGGCGATTTGAGTATTTTGCGTTGCGGCTTCGGCTTCAAACCTTGGCCGGGCTGGTGTCCACCAGTTGCGTGCCGGCCAGCGCGTCGTGCCAGAACTGCTGGCGCGGGTGAAAACGGCTCAGGATGGCCCACACTGCAACCCAGCCGATAAAAATCACAATGGCTTCGCCACCCCTGAGATCAAAGCCCCACGACAGTACCAGCGGCGGCAAAAACCACAACCAGCTCCACAGGTAGCGGATCAGCGCGCGACCCTGGGTCAACGGCTCCCCGGAACGGTCCAGCACCCGGATATGCCACGTCTTCATGGCCAGGGTTTGGCCTCTGGACCAGAACCAGACAAAATAAATGCCAAAAACGACAAACAAGAATGCCTGCAGGGCGTGGCGGTTGTCCATGGCATTTCTGGTTTGGCTCAGGGTGCCAAACAGATAACCGGCGATGAAGACCACGCCAAACAGCAGCATGCCCTCGTAAAGCCAGCAGGCCATGCGTCTGGGCAGGCTGGGGGTCGTGTGGGGCTGGGGCATGGGGTCAGGAGATGGTGCGACAAAAATTGCGCGGAATTATTGCATTGCCATGTGGTCGGCTAAAAGCGTGCTCAGACAAGTGCGATAATTCTGGCCGCCAACTAAAGCAAACGGGTCAAGGTTCGGCGCAATAATCAATGTGCCCATGGTTTTGGCCTTAAGTTTCGATGCAACGCCAAAAGTGTGTGCAAAGAAGCACCCAAGGTATTTCGTCAGAGAAATTCACAAAGGTTCATCATGGAAATAGCAAAGGCCGAAGTTGCTTCGGTGTCAAACTCATCAAATTCTCATTCTGCTGCCAATACCAGGCCGGTTGCTGCAAGCGCTGAGCACGAGCTCAGGGGTGCGGAAATCCTGGTCAGGGCATTGCAGGCCGAAGGCGTCAAGTATGTTTGGGGTTATCCCGGCGGTGCGGTGCTGCATATTTATGACGCGTTTTTCAAACAGGACACCATTCAGCATGTGCTGGTGCGCCACGAACAGGCCGCGGTGCATGCGGCAGACGGTTATGCCCGTGCCACCGGCGATGTGGGCGTGGCACTGGTCACGTCCGGCCCGGGGGTGACCAACGCGGTCACCGGTATTGCCACGGCGTACATGGACAGCATCCCGATGGTGATCGTGAGCGGCCAGGTGCCGACCCATGCCATTGGCATGGATGCCTTTCAGGAATGCGACACCGTGGGCATCACCCGCCCGGTGGTGAAGCACAATTTTCTGGTCAAGGACGCGCGCGACCTGGCCAATACCATGAAAAAGGCCTTCCACATTGCCCGTAGCGGTCGCCCCGGCCCGGTGGTGGTGGATATTCCCAAAGATGTGTCGTTCAAGAAAGTGCCCTTCCACGGCTATCCTCAGACCGTTGAAATGCGCTCCTATAACCCGGTGCGCAAGGGGCACGGCGGGCAGATCCGCAAGGCCCTGCAACTGCTGCTGGCAGCCAAGCGGCCTTACATCTACACCGGAGGTGGCGTGCTGCTGAGCAACGCCTCCAGCCAGTTGCGCGAATTGGTCGACATGCTGGGTTACCCCTGCACCAACACCTTGATGGGCCTGGGCGCCTACCCTGCCAGCGATCGCAAGTTTCTGGGCATGCTGGGCATGCACGGCACGGTGCAAGCCAACAATGCCATGCAGAACTGCGACGTGCTGCTGGCGGTGGGCGCGCGATTCGACGACCGCGTCATTGGCAATCCCAAGCATTTCGCCCAGAACGAGCGCAAGATCATTCACATCGACATTGATCCGTCGAGCATTTCCAAGCGCGTACGGGTCGATATTCCGATTGTGGGCGACGTCAAGGAAGTGCTGTCCGAAATGATTGCCATGATCAAGGAAGGTGCCACCCAGCCCGATGCCAATGCGCTGGGCGCCTGGTGGAACACCATCGAGGGCTGGCGCAAACGCGACTGCCTCAAATACGACCACGGCAAGAACGACATCATCAAGCCGCAGTTCGTGATTGAAACGCTCTGGAACATGACCAAGAACTCTGATACCTACATCACCTCGGATGTGGGCCAGCACCAGATGTGGGCGGCGCAGTACTATCGTTTTGACGAGCCCCGGCGCTGGATCAACTCGGGTGGTCTGGGCACCATGGGTGTGGGCATTCCCTATGCCATGGGCATCAAAATGGCCAAACCGGACAGCGAGGTGTATTGCATCACCGGCGACGGTTCGGTGCAAATGTGCATTCAGGAGCTCTCCACCTGTCTGCAGTACAACACGCCCATCAAGATCCTGTCGCTGAACAACCGCTACCTCGGCATGGTGCGTCAGTGGCAAGAGGTGGAGTATGAGGGCCGCTACAGCCACAGCTACATGGATGCCCTGCCCAATTTTGTCAAGCTGGCTGAATCCTACGGCCACGTTGGCATGCTGATCGAGCGCGCCTCCGACGTCGAGCCGGCCCTGCGTGAAGCGCGCAAGCTCAAGGACCGCACGGTCTTGATGGACATTCGAACCGATCCCACAGAAAACGTTTTTCCGATGGTGCAGGCCGGCAAGGGCATCACCGAGATGCTGCTCAGCGCGGAGGACCTCTGATCATGAAACATATCATTGCCGTATTGCTGGAAAACGAAGCCGGTGCACTGTCCCGTGTGGTAGGGCTGTTTTCGGCGCGGGGTTACAACATCGAGTCACTGACCGTGGCCCCCACTGAAGATCCGAGCCTGTCGCGCATGACGATTCAGACCACTGGCTCCGATGAGGTGATCGAGCAGATCACCAAGCATCTGAACCGCCTGATCGAAGTGGTCAAAGTGGTTGACCTGACCGAAGGCGCCTACACCGAGCGCGAGCTCATGATGGTCAAGGTGCGTGCCGTGGGCAAGGAGCGCGAGGAGATGAAACGCATGACTGACATCTTCAGGGGCCGCATCATCGACGTGACCGAGAAAAGTTACACCATCGAGTTGACGGGTGACCAGACCAAGAACGACGCGTTTCTGCAAGCGATCGAGCGCGGCGCCATTCTGGAGACCGTGCGCACCGGCTCCAGCGGCATTGGTCGGGGTGAGCGGATTTTGCGGGTTTAGGGCTTGTTCACAAATCACATGCACATTTGGCTCGCCAGCTTTGGGCGAAATGCGGGGTTGCAAATCGTTTGTGCAGGCGAACTGCACGGCACGTTTTGCGCCTGCCATTGCAGCTTGAATCCGACGGCCAAATGCACAGCTTATTCATGAACAAGCCTTTAGCGTCCAAGGTGCCAGTATCCGGTTGTCATCCCGGACCCGATGCGGGATCCATGGATTGCGGGTCAGGCCCGCAATGACAGCCCTTTTTCTTAAATGTTTTTACAACGGAGTGATCAATGAAAGTTTTTTACGACAAGGATTGTGATCTGAGCCTGATCAAGGGCAAGACGGTGGCCATCATT
>JBBINL010000100.1:0-9976 GCA_037443905.1 Burkholderiales bacterium
CGAAGCGCACGTGGCCGCTGAAGTGATTGCCGGGGAACTGCAGGGCAACAAGGAACTGGCCGCAGCAGCGTTCAACGCACGTGTCATCCCCAGCGTCGCCTACACCGATCCTGAAGTGGCCTGGGTGGGTCTGACCGAAGATCAGGCCAAGGCGCAAGGCATCAAGGTCAAGAAGGGGCTGTTCCCTTGGAACGCATCCGGCCGTGCCATTGCCAACGGGCGCGACGAAGGTGTCACCAAACTGCTGTTTGACGATTCACCGGAGGCGCATGGACACGGCAAGATCCTTGGTGGCGGCATGGTCGGCACGCACGCTGGTGACATGATTGGTGAAGTGGCCCTGGCCATCGAGATGGGGGCCGACGCCATCGACATCGGCAAGACCATCCACCCCCACCCCACCCTCGGGGAATCCATCGGCATGGCCGCCGAGGTGGCGCACGGCAGCTGCACGGACGTGCCGCCGGCACGCAAGTAGACACGTCGCTCTGCCAACTTGCATCGACGCGTGAGAACTCTCACCGGTTCTGGTTTTTTGTGCGCGCCTGCGTCGGCATTGACCTTGACGAATCTGCGCTTTGCAACAGCGCGGCATTTTGGCAGCGGCTAAACTGCGCAAGATGAACTGCCCACCTCCTGATTCTCAAGGTTGCGTGTCTGCTCAGAACGCTGGCCTTTTTCCGCGCACCCCGCGTTTGACTGGCGACGATCCCAGGCAGATGAGAGCAACTTTGCGCGACTATTTCCACGCCACGTTCAGCCGCTATGAGCAGCTCTTCGAAACCCTGCGTTGCGACGAGGCCTATTACAAAAAGCCGATCACGCTGCGCCACCCGCTGATCTTCTACTTCGGCCATACCGCCACTTTTTTCATCAACAAGCTGCTGCTTGCGGGTCTGGTCAGCGAGCGCATCAATCCGGCTTTCGAGTCCATGTTCTCGGTGGGCGTGGACGAGATGAGCTGGGACGACCTCTCGGAAGCGCATTACGACTGGCCGAGCGTTGCTGCGGTGCGTGACTACCGCGCCGTCGTGCGGGCGAGGGTGGATGCCGTGATCACGAATGCACCGCTGAGCCTGCCGATCGGATGGGATCATCCGTTCTGGGCCGTCATGATGGGCATCGAGCATGAGCGCATCCATCTGGAAACGTCTTCGGTACTGATCCGCCAGCAGGCGATCGACCTGGTTCAACCTCACCCTGTTTGGCAACCCTGCCGCGAAACGGGCGTTGCGCCGGCAAATGATCTGGTGGCGGTGGCGGGCGGTGCGGTGCAGCTCGGCAAGGCCAGGAATGATGCGCGATACGGCTGGGACAACGAATACGCAGCGCGCCACGCCGAAGTGGCGCCTTTCCAGACCAGCCGCATGCTGGTGAGCAATCAGGAATTTCTCAGCTTTGTGGAAGCCGGAGGTTATGCGCAGGATGCCTATTGGTCAGCCGAGGGCCTGGGCTGGCGGCGTTTTAGCGCGGCACAGCATCCAGCCTTCTGGTTGCCTGCACCTGATGGCTGGTATCTGCGTCTGATGACTGAAGAGGTGCCGATGCCATGGGATTGGCCGGTGGAGGTGAATTTCCATGAGGCCAAGGCTTTCTGTAGCTGGAAATCCAGACAATGCGGACTGCCCGTGCGCCTGCCCAGCGAAGACGAATGGATGCACCTTTACACGGTGGCCGGGCTGGCCGAGGTGCCCGCCGATGCACCGGCGCCGGCCAATCTGCATCTTGACCACTGGGCGTCGTCATGCCCGGTCTCGCACTTTGCACAGGGAGAATTCTTCGACGTGGTGGGCAACGTCTGGCAGTGGACCGAAACGCCGATTTACCCTTTTGAAGGTTTCGAGGTGCACCCCTTGTACGACGACTTCAGCACTCCCACCTTTGACGGCCGTCACAACTTGATCAAGGGTGGTTCGTGGATTTCTTGCGGCAACGAGACCCTGCGCAGCGCGCGCTACGCTTTTCGCCGGCATTTCTTTCAGCACGCCGGTTTTCGCTATGTGGTGACCGATGCGCAAGCCGCCGCACCGAGCGTGTTTTATGAGAGCGACATGCAGTTGTCGGAATACGCCGAGTTCCACTATGGCGACATTTACTACGGTGTGCCGAATTTTCCGCGCGCGCTGGCGCAGATTGCAATCGGCGCAATGGCCGGCAAGCCGGCAATTTCAGCGCTTGATCTGGGCTGTGCCACCGGTCGTGCCAGTTTCGAGCTGGCTCGACATTTCGAGCAGGTCACCGGTGTCGATTTTTCGGCGCGCTTCATCCACCTGGGCGTTCAACTGGCCGCGCAGGGCGAGGTGCGCTACACCCTGGTCGATGAGGGGGAACTGGTATCCTACAAAACGCGGCGTCTGGCCGACCTGGGGCTGCAGGATGTGCGAAACAAGGTGGCTTTCGTGCAGGGCGATGCCTGCAACCTCAAGCCCATGCTCTGTGGCTACGACCTGATCCTTGCCGCCAACCTGATTGATCGCCTGTACCAGCCAGCGGCATTCCTGCAAACTGTGCACGAGCGCTTGAAGCTGGGAGGTGTGCTGCTGATCGCTTCACCCTACACTTGGCTGGAGGAGCATACCCGGCGCGCCTACTGGGTGGGCGGTTTCAAGAAGGATGGCGAGAATTTCACCACGCTCGAAGGGCTGAAGGCGTTGTTGGGCCAACACTTCCGCCTGATGCAGGCGCCGCAGGATGTTCCGTTTGTGATACGCGAGACAAGGCGCAAGTTCCAGCACTCGCTGTCTGAGGTAAGCCTGTGGGAGCGGGTGGTGTAGGGCGTATCTGCTTGTTCTTGCAGGGTTGACATTTATCACGGTGGCCGGCCAGATTTGAGGCATGATTCGCGCCAGTTCACTGGAAGAGTTTCTTTTATTACGGTGCCGTGTCTTTCTCTCCCCCCCTGAGAGACTGGCAGCGAACCTTGACGTAGGCATTTGTCATGAAACCTGTTTCAAACGATCAACTGGCTTTGCAGCGCTTGTATTTTTGGGAAAAGACCGCGCCTGACCGGATTGCACTCACCCAGCCCATGGGCGGCGGCGCCATTCAGGACTTCACCTGGGCCCAGGTGGCTGACCAGGTGCGCCGCATGGCCTCCCACCTCAAAGCACAGGGCTGGGAGCCAGGCGCCAAGGTGGCCATCCTGTCCAAAAACTGTGCCTGGTGGCTGATGAGTGACCTGGCGATCTGGATGGCCGGTCATGTGTCGGTGCCGCTGTACCCCACGCTCGGGCACGACACGGTCAGGCAGATTCTGACCCACAGCGAGGCACGGGCCTGTTTTGTCGGCAAGCTTGACGACTGGGCCTTGATGAAACCCGGTGTGCCATCGGACATGCCTTGCATCAGCTACCCGCTCTCACCGCAAGATGCGATCCAGCATTTTGAGGGCTGGGACGCCATCATCGCCCGCAACCAGCCCATGCCGGGTAAAGTGCTGCGCGCTGCCGATGAACTTGCCACCCTGATCTATACCTCGGGCACCACCGGCATGCCCAAGGGCGTGATGCACAGCTTTGGCAATTTCGCCTGGGCCATTGGCACCGGCGCTCACAGTGTAGGCATGACGCAGGATGACCGCATGCTGTCTTACCTGCCGCTGGCCCATGTGGTCGAGCGCGTGCTGGTGGAACACGGCTGGCTGCTCACCGGCATGCATGTGTTTTTTGCCGAATCGCTCGACACCTTTGCCACCGACATGCAGCGCGCACGCCCCACCATTTTCTTTTCGGTGCCCAGGTTATGGGTCAAATTTCAGCACGGTGTGCATCACAAGATGCCAGCGGCCAAACTCAATCGCCTGTTGTCGATTCCGATCATCGGTGGCCTGGTGCGACGCAAGGTGCAAAAAGCCCTGGGGCTGGACCAGTGCCGCTTTGCCGCCGGGGGAGCTGCGCCCATGCCGGTGCCGCTGCTGGCCTGGTACCGAAAGCTGGGCCTGCCGGTCAATGAAGGTTACGGCATGACTGAAAACCTGGCGGTTTCGAATCTGACGCTGGCCGGGCAGAACATGGAAGGCACAGTTGGCCCCGTCTACCCTGGCGTCGATGTCCGCATTGATGTGGCCACTGGCGAGGTCCAGATGCGCAGCCCGGCACTGATGCAGGGTTATTACAAGAAACCTGATTTGACCAAGCAGGCTTTCACTGACGATGGCTGGTTGCGCACCGGCGACAAGGGCCAGATCGATGCCCAAGGCTGCCTGCATATCACCGGTCGCGTCAAGGACCTTTTCAAGACCAGCAAGGGCAAATACGTGGCACCGGCTCCCATTGAAGACAAACTGGTGATGCACGATGCCGTGGAGGCCTGCGTGGTCACCGGGGCCAACCTGGGGCAACCGCTGGGCATTGTGATGCTCAACGCTGAAGCCATGGCGGGCAGCGCAGAGCCGGCCAGACGCGCAGAGCTTGAAGCGTCCCTGGCAGAGCACATGAAAACCGTCAATGAAACCCTGGACCCGCACGAACAACTCAAATGCCTGGTGGTCGCCACTACGGCCTGGACCGTCGAGAACGGCATCGTGACGCCCACTTTCAAGGTCAAACGCAACCGGATCGAAGACGCCTATTCGGCCCATTACGAGCGCTGGGAAAGCTCTGGCCAACTGGTCATCTGGCAAAGCGCCTGAGACTACCTGGTGCCATGCATCTGCTCGGGCCGCCACATGATGGCTTGCTGCCACTCGAAGCAAATGGCCATCACCCGCATTTGCAAGGCCGCGAACGACGCGCAGTTTGAGGAGCTGCTCAAGCCATTTCGGCCACGGGTCTGACGCGCATGGCTTGAAAGGCACACCAGGGCGGTAAGTGGTCTGTCATGGCGGGCTGCGAGCCGAAATCCGCAATTCATGAATGCCGGATCAGGTCGGGCATGCAATTCGTTCTTTCACGTTAAAGACAGGCTCAGACGGATCAATGGATGACGCTTCGAACGTCTGATCTTGTCATTTGAACATTTGAATAACAATAATTCAAATTAGACAGCAGCAACTAATTAGACAATTGTTTTCTGTTGATTTGGACAGTTGCTATTCATTAGACACTTGATGCACGAAAGCAACAAGACTGCCATGAAATCGCCTCTATTTTGATTGGACACTTGAATTTCAGCTGTGTATCTTTATAGT
This sequence comes from Burkholderiales bacterium, assembly GCA_037443905.1. GTDB lineage: Bacteria > Pseudomonadota > Gammaproteobacteria > Burkholderiales > Burkholderiaceae_C > Rhodoferax. Next base: position 5,129 of record JBBINL010000100.1, read on the forward strand.
TCAGTTGTCTAACAAAGAAAGCAGTGGATAGTTTCATGTTAACCAGTGTCGAATTGCTTGAAGGTGCCGGTATTTCGCGCGCTACCCTCAACAATTACATTGCTGTCGGGCTGCTCCCCAGGCCTGAAGTGCGTCGGCAGGCAGCGGCGCCGGGTGAAGCGCCCATCACCCTCGGCTATTTCCCGGATTGGGCTTTGGAGCGCATCCAGCAAATACAGGAACTCAAGCGCGCCGGTGCCAGCATGGAAGATATCAAGCGTCAACTGGTCAATGAGTCCGAGCCAGTCAAGCCCAGGCAGGCATCGCCAGCTCCCGCTCAGACGTCAACTGGTGCAGCCGCGACAACATCTGCCCCTGCTGCGGCGCCATCCGACGGGACATCCTATGCCGAAAAGCGCACGGCAGCAGCCTCTGTGCAGCGCAGCGAAACGGTTCAGGTTTCGGTGGAAAACATTCCGTATCCTGCCTACATGGTGAATTTCGAGTTTCAGTTGATCTGGCTCAACGCGCTGGCACAAAAAGAATTCTTTCCCGACAACCTGATTCCGGAGCGCGCCATTGACCGTTCCATCGTTCCGACCCTGCTCCAATGGGCGGCTGCCTTGCCCCCACAGGAGCAGTACAGCTTGTTCAACGCGCATTTGGGACCCATCAAAAGTCGTTTGCCACGCCAGGCCTTCAGTCAGAATTTGGGTCACCTGGCCGATCAGCAACGGCAATGGCTGATGGACTGCTACGACCAATGCCCGGAACCAGAAAACCGCGTTCAGCACATTGTGGGTCTCACCCATCCGGACCCCGAAATCGGCCCCTGCCAGGTGGTGGCGTTGAGCTTTCGCGAAGGCGTGCTGATTGTCTACGTGCCCGAAAAGCATGATGTGAATCAGTTGCTCAACTGTGTGGCGCGGCGCGACTCGTTTATTCGTTCATTGCTCAGCCAGCGCCTGCCAGTGCTCACCCCGCTGGCGGTGATGGTGGCCGACCTGCAAAATTCGGTGCGGATTTGTTCCGAGCTACCGCCCGAAGATTACTTTCAGCTGATCAACCAGATCTGGTCCACGCTGGACCCGATTTTCCGGGAATATTACGGCGCCTATGGCAAGCACACGGGTGACGGCATGGTCTATTACTTTTTTCCGCAACCCGACCGCAATTACCTGATGAACGCCGTGCTGTGCGCCAACAAGGTGCGTGAAACCATGCAAAACATCAGCCATGAATGGATGGTGCGCAAAGGCTGGACCAACACCTTGTACATGAACATCGGACTGAGCGAGGGCGAGGAATGGCTCGGCACCTTCAGGACCAATACCAATTTTGAACTGGTGGTGCTGGGCGAAACCATCAACATTTGCGGCCGCTTGTCTGATCTGGCCCGTTTTGGCAAGGTCTGGGCCACCAAGGGGCTGATCAGCAAACTCTCTGTCACCGAGCGTGCCAAAATCCGCTACGGTGTGGAGCGCGATGCCCCTGAAGGCAAGGTGTTCGTCAACAATTCCTATTCCCAGGTTGGAACGCTGTTGTCCAACAACGACCCGCGCCATGCCAAACTCATGGACATTGCGACTTGCGCCGTGACCGAAGTGTTGCCCAAGCTTTGACATCGGGTCGTTATCCAGGGGTGCGGGAATTCGCTCTGAACTTGTTCAGATGTTCTGTGGATAACTTTGTGAGTAAATACCCTGATATCCATCCCATGTTGGCGTCAAGCTTGAGTTGTAACGGCTTGATTACAATTTAATCGCAGAAAAAACTAATGAAATCAATGAGATACAACGAAAAATCTGTCACGCTTGCTAGCTTTTTGGGAATATGAAGCAAAGCGGCCAACTGTGGGCAATTCACTATCGTCTTGCTAGCACCGGAGCATTGGCATGACGGTCGAGTCGTCTTTGCGCCCTGATTCTGTCGCCATTTGGACAGTCGGGGCTCTGTGCCGTGCCATTGCCGATGCGTTGCAGGCACGCTTCAATCCGGTGATGGTTCTTGGAGAATTGTCTGGTTTTTCACGTGCCGCCAGCGGACATTGCTATTTTGCTCTCAAGGATGCCACTGGACAACTGCGCTGCGCCATGTTCAAGCGTGCGGCCAGCGGACTTGACTTTGCACCCTGTGACGGTGAACTGGTCGAAGTGCAAGGGCGGCTGGGCATTTATGAGCCGCGTGGCGATTTGCAACTGATCGTAGAGGGCATGCGCCGCGCTGGCCAGGGCAACTTGTTCGAGGAATTTCTCAAGCTCAAGGCCAAACTTGAAGCGCAAGGGCTGTTCGCCGCTGAGCGCAAGCGTCCGTTGCCGGTGATGCCGCGTGCCATCGGCCTGGTGACCTCGCTGGGCGCTGCCGCCCTGCACGATGTGATGACCGCCTTGAAGCGACGAGTGCCACATATTCCGGTGGTGCTGGCGCCGGCCTCTGTGCAGGGTGCCAATGCTCCGGCTGAGTTGATGGCCGCGCTGTCCGCCCTGTATCAGTTGAAGACCATGCCGATTGACGTCATCCTGCTGGTGCGCGGCGGCGGCGCACTGGAAGACCTGTGGGCCTTCAACGACGAAGCGCTGGCACGGCTGTTGGTGCAAAGCCCGGTGCCCGTCATTTGTGGCGTCGGCCACGAGACCGACTTCACCATTGCCGACTTCTGTGCCGATCTGCGCGCACCCACGCCCACTGCCGCCGCTGAGCTGGTGGCGCAACCTCGCGAGGCCTGGATGGCTGCGCTGGATGCCGTGCAAAGGCGCTTGACCGATGCCGTGGAGCGCCGGCTGGATCGCCAGGGGCAACGGCTGGACCGGGCGGCGGCTCGCCTGGGGCGGCCGTCCGAACGTCTGGCCAGCCAGCGTTTGCGGCTGTCGGCCAGCGCCCTTGGCCTGCAAAGCGCTGCACGTCATTTTCTGCAGCATAAGGATCAGCAGCAGCTGCGTCTGGCAGCCCAACTGCAGCCTGCCCTGCAGCATGCCTGGCAACACCATGTCCAGCGACTGGAGCGGGCGGCACTGCGGCTCGATCTGCTCGACCCGCATCACGTCCTTGCGCGCGGCTATGCGCTGCTTTCAGACGAGCAAGGCAACACCGTGGTCAGTTGCCAGCAGACCACGCCCGGCCAGGCTGTCAAAGCTACCCTTGTTGATGGCACGGTTGATTTGCGGGTTGTGCAAGTCTGGCGTTGAAAGTTTTTACAATTTCTGATTTCAACTCAACAACGAGGATCACATGGAACATACTTTGCCCGCCCTGCCTTTTGCGATGGATGCCCTGGCACCCCACTATTCCAGGGAAACGCTGGAGTACCACTACGGCAAGCACCACAACGCTTATGTGGTGAACCTCAACAACCTGCAAAAAGGCACCGAATTCGAAAACATGGACCTCGAGTCCATCGTCAAAAAGGCCAGCGGTGGCATCTACAACAACGCCGCCCAGATCTGGAACCACAGCTTCTTCTGGAACTGCCTGACACCCAATGGCGGCGGTGAGCCCACCGGTGCCCTGGCCGCTGCCATCAACGCCAAATGGGGTTCCTACGCCGCTTTCAAGGAAGCGTTTGTCAAGAGTGCCGTGGGCAACTTCGGCTCCGGCTGGACCTGGCTGGTGAAAAAGACCGACGGCTCGGTCGACATCGTCAACATGGGTGCTGCCGGCACGCCGCTGACCACGGGTGACAAAGCCCTGTTGACGGTGGACGTATGGGAACACGCTTACTACATCGACTACCGCAACCTGCGCCCCAAATATGTGGAAAGCTTTCTGAACAATCTGGTGAACTGGCGCTTTGCCGAAGCCAATTTCGCCTGAGAACCGGTTGCGCCAAAAAAACCACCTTCGGGTGGTTTTTTTTTGCCGATGACATGCCTGCGTATCGGCAAATCATCACACCGTGACAACAAACAGCATGCCAACTCCGGAGGTGACGGCCATCGCCAGCGCACCCCAGAACGCCACGCGCGCAATGCCTTTGACAATGCCCGCTGCGCCGGTGTAGGCCGCCAGTCCGCCCAGAATCACCAGAAACAGCAGTGAAGTGGCCGCCACCACCGGGGTCAGGTAGCCAAAGGGAACAAGCCAGGCGGTCAGCAGTGGCAAGCCGGCGCCGACGACAAACGACAGCGCAGACACCAGAGCCGCCTGCAATGGGTTGGCGCTGGTGGTATCTGAAATGCCCAATTCGTCGCGGATATGGGCCGCCAGCGCATCATGGGCCGTCATCTGGATGGCCACCTGTCTGGCAAGCTCGCTGTCCAACCCACGCGCAATATAAATGGCTGTCAGTTCGGCCAGCTCATGCGCACCATCGGTTGCCAGTTCTTCACGCTCGCGGGCGATATCGGCCTGCTCAGTGTCCGATTGGGAACTCACAGAAACATACTCACCCGCCGCCATCGACATGGCGCCAGCAACCAGACCGGCCATTCCCGCCACCAGCACCGATCCCTGAGTGGCGCTGGCAGCTGCCACGCCCAGGATCAAACTGGCGGTGGAAACGATGCCGTCATTGGCACCCAGCACGGCTGCGCGCAGCCAGCCGATATGTTGCATGCGGTGATTTTCAGACTTCACAATGGCCATGATGACTCTTTGGATTCATTTTCAGATCACCCATTGTCCGGCAAGTCATGAAAACCCCACGGATGCCTGCGACGACAAACAGGCCGGTGACCCGGCCATCAACCCGGATTCACGCCGAGCAGTTTGCCGGTAAGTTTTCGCGCCACCGGCGCCATAAAGAAGATCACCGGCACACCGACCGCGTAGGCGACGCCAAAGGCCTTCATCCAGCGCTGGAAAAAGTCAGGGCTCATGCCGACATTGACCAGCGTGATGACCAGCGTCATCAACAAAATCATCATGGCGCCC
>JBBINL010000101.1:0-9966 GCA_037443905.1 Burkholderiales bacterium
CATCAACATGCTCACCATCGGCCAGTATTTGGCACCGTCAACCGCGCACCTGACGGTCAAGCGCTACGTGCATCCTGACACCTTCAAGATGTTCGAGGCCAAAGCCTATGAAATGGGTTTCAGCCACGCGGCGGTCGGCGCCATGGTGCGCTCCAGCTACCACGCCGACCAGCAGGCGGGCCATGCCATGAGACTTGCGGCCCCGGCCTGAGACCCCGGTTTTCATGCAGACCCATTGGCAAAACACAGGCCTCTGGCTTGAGCTGGCCTCGCTGACGCAGCGCTGCGACCCCGCCACCTACGCCCGCGGCCTGGAGCTGTACCGCAACCAGCGCGTGCTGACCCTGTCGATCGAGCCGCTGGCAGGCGCGTGGCTGCTTCTGGGCGACGTGCAGGGCAGCGTGCGCCGCCCCTATGCGCTGTCCATCGAGCTCAGCCGCAGTCCTGATGGCCGCGTGCTCGATTGGCAGAGCGACTGCACCTGCCCGGTCGGCAGCCAGTGCAAGCATGGCGTGGCGCTGATGATCAAGGCCGCTTTCAAAGGCCAGCACATCCTGGGCAACAGCGCGCTCTCGCCGAGCCACCACCCCCTCACAGAGCAAGCGTTGGCAGCCCAGCGCCAGGCCGATCTGGCCAAACGCCAGGCCGCGGCGCAACTCGAGGCAGAAAACCAGGTGATCCGCTGGCTGGGCGAGCTCGAGCGCGGTGGCAGCAAGGCGCCCCTGGCAGCCGAGCGCAGCGGACAAAACCCGCGCCATGAACAGTTTCTGTATCTGCTCAACGTGATGGCAGCGCAAGGCCCCATGCCGCTGCTGACGCTCGAAGCAGTGGTGTCCTACCCCAAGGTCAACTGCGGCTGGGCCAAGGCCAAGCCGATCAGGACCATGCCCGAACGCGGCCAGAACGTGTATGACCAGGCCACCGAGACCGACCGCGACATCCTGCAACTGATGCGCACCATGCCCAGCGCGGCCTCCGGCTATTTTTACAGCTACAGCCTCAAGTCGCGCGTCACGATCGAGGGCAAATACGGCGCGCAGGCGCTTGAGCTGGCCGCCGGCACCGGTCGCCTGTTCATGGGCGACACCAAGGGGCAACCGTCGAATCCTGTGCAATGGGGTGAACCGCTGGACGTGCTCTGGCAATGGCATGAGGTCACGCAACCCGGCGCCAACGACAGCGCCAATGCGAATGACAGCGCCTGGGTGCTGCGCGCCCGGCTCGCGCATTCCATGGCACAACTCTGCCTGAACACTCCACCGCTGTACCTGGATGCCCAGCGCGGCATTTGCGGCCTGGCGCGGGTCCAGGACCTGAGCCCGGAACAGGTGGCGGTCTTGCTGCGAAGTCCGCCGCTCAAAGCCGCCGCGCTCAAGAAACACCAGGCTTCACTGGCGCAGCGCCTGGGGCCGGTGCCGTTGCCGCCGGTGCTGGAGCCGCTGAAAACCCTGACCGGCATCACGCCCACGGCCGGCCTGCATCTGACCCCCGTGGCGGCCACCGAAGTGCCGCTGCGGGGACTGATGCAAGCCACCCTGCGCTTCGACTACGCGGGCCACAAAGGCTGGTGGGTGGGCCAGGGCATCACGGTGCTGATCGATGACGCGCAGGGCCGTCTGCTGCTGCACCGCGACCCGCAAGCCGAGCTTGAAGCCATCACCAGTCTGGCGCAACTGGGTCTGGTGGCCGCTGGCAACGGCGTTTTTGGCATTCAGGGCAATGCGTCGCAGCAGCTCTGGCTGCAATGGGCCGACAGCGACTACGCAGCGCTGCGCAGCGCCGGCTTCGAGATCACGCTGGACGCATCACTTGACGGCTGGATCCAGCACGGCGAGGCCTTGAGCTTCAAGCTGCAGGCGCAGGGCGACGACGAAGCCACCTCCCCCTGGTTTGACTTGTCCCTGGGCATGGAGATCAACGGCGAACGCCAGAACATCCTGCCCTTTTTGCCCGAGCTGATCCAGCTGGCCGCGCGCAGCCCGCGCGATGCCGCCACGGGTCTTCCCGACATCCCGCCGTTCATCTATCTGCCCGCGCCCAGCGGCGGCTTCATGCGCCTGCCCACCGACAACCTCAGACCCTGGCTGGGCGCCTTGCTGGAACTGGTGGGCGAGCGCGGCCATGACTTCTCGGGCAACAGCCTGAAACTCTCGCGACTGGACGCCATGCGCACCGCTGCCTCGCTGGGCGAAGGCGCCGTCTGGCAGGGCGCGCAACAGCTGCGCAACATCGTGCAACAGCTCAGCGGACGTGCCGAGCTGCCCGAAGTGCCGCCCCCCAAAAGCGTCAACGCGGCGCTGCGGCCATACCAGCAGCAAGGCGTGAACTGGCTGCAATTCTTGCGCGAATACGGACTGGCCGGCATTCTGGCCGACGACATGGGCCTGGGCAAAACGCTGCAGACACTGGTGCACATCCAGATCGAGAAAGACGCCGGCCGCCTGACTCACCCGGCGCTGATCATTGCCCCGGTGAGCCTGATGGGCAACTGGCAGCGCGAGGCCGAGCGCTTTTGCCCCGAACTGCGCAGCCTGGTGATCCACGGCAAAGACCGCCATGAGGTCATCGGCAACATGGCCGCCCATGACATCGTGATTGCGCCGTATTCCCTGCTGCACCGCGACCGTGAGCACTGGCTGCAGGCGCAGTGGCACCTGGTGGTGCTCGACGAGGCACAAAACATCAAGAACGCCGCCACCAACGCCGCCCAGGTGGCCAGCGAACTCAAAAGCAGGCACCGCCTGTGCCTGTCGGGCACGCCGATGGAAAACAACCTGGGTGAAATCTGGAGCCTGTTCCACTTTTTGATGCCCGGTTTTCTGGGCAGCCAGAAGCGCTTTGCCGAACTGTTTCGCACCCCGATCGAAAAGAAGGGCGAACCTGAGGCGCTGCACCAGTTGCGCGCCCGCGTCACGCCGTTCATGCTGCGTCGCACCAAGGCACTGATCGCCCATGAACTGCCGCCCAAAGTCGAAACCGTGATGCGCATCGAGCTCTCGGGCAAGCAGGCCGACCTGTACGAAACGATTCGGCTGGGCATGGAGAAAACCGTGCGCGAGGCGCTCGATGCCAAGGGCATGGCGCAGTCGCAGATCACCATACTGGATGCCTTGCTCAAATTGCGCCAGGTCTGCTGCGACCCGCATTTGCTCAAGCTGGAGGCGGCCAGAAAAGTCAAGACCTCGGCCAAGCTGGAGCAGTTGATGACCATGCTGCCCGAGATGCTGGGCGAGGGGCGGCGTATTTTGCTTTTTTCGCAATTCACCAGCATGCTGACGCTGATCGAGGCCGAGCTCAGGCAACGTCAAATCCCCTGGGTCAAGCTCACCGGCCAGAGCCAGCAGCGCGACGCCATCATCAGCAAGTTCACCAGTGGCCAGGTGCCGCTGTTCCTGATCAGCCTGAAAGCCGGTGGCACGGGTCTGAACCTGCCCCAGGCCGACACCGTGATCCATTTCGACCCCTGGTGGAACCCGGCCGTCGAGGCCCAGGCCACCGGCCGCGCCCACCGCATCGGCCAGTCCAGCAGCGTCTGGGTGGTCAAACTGGTGGCACAAGGCACCATCGAGGAGCGCATTCTGGCGCTGCAGGAACGCAAGGCGGCGCTGGCCGAGAGCATGTACAGCGGCTCGGTCGGGCGCAAACAGCCGTTGTTCAGTGAAAGCGATCTGACGGAATTGCTCAAACCGCTGTCAGCCTGATCACGCGCGCGCGCCAGGCGCGGGCCAGGCCACCCTCGGCTGCGGCGCCGGCGCGTCTGCGCCTGAAGCGCTTCAGTCAGGCCCGAAACCGCTTGCGCGTGAGCGCCAGCGCCACCCAGAAACCAGCGACGGCATACAGCGTCAGCACCGCCAGCGGGCGCAGCCAGTCGGCAGGCCACTGGTCCATGAACAGCGGGCGCACCAGAGCCACGGCGTTGGTCAGGGGCAGCCACTGCGAAATGCTGCGCACCACGGCAGGCAATTGCTCCAGCGGAAAAAAAATGCCGCTCAGGAACATCATCGGCGTCAGAAACAGGGTGAAGTAGTAGGTGAAAAAGTCATAGCCTCTGGCCAGCGCGTTGAAGATCAGCGCCACACAGCTGAAGGTGATGCCCACGCCCAGCAGCACTGGCCAGACCACCAGCAGCTTGGGGCTGTGGCTGATGCCAAGCGCCAGCATCACGCCCAGAATGGCGGTCACGGTAAAGACCGACTTGAAGGCGGCCCACAGCATTTCGGCCAGCACGATGTCGTCGAGCCTGACCGGCGCGTTCATGATGCCGTCCCAGGTTTTTTGCACGTGCATGCGGCTGAACGCCGAGTACAGCGCCTCGAAGCTGGCGGCATTCATGGCGCTCATGCAGATCGAGCCGCTGGCCAGAAACAGAATGTAGGGCACCTGCACGCCATCCACCGTGATGCTGCCCACCAGCGCGCCCATGCCGTAGCCAAAGGCCACCAGCCACATCAGCGGCTCGGCAATGTTGCCCACCAGGCTCGGTATGGCGAGCTTTTTCCAGACCAGCCAGTTGCGCCGGAACACCGGCCACCAGCGCCACGACACGGCAGGGGCGCGCCAGGCCGACTGGCTGCCCTGTGCCTGCTGCAGCGTGCTCATGCATCCTCCCTGATCTGGCGGCCGGTCAGCTTGAGGAACAGATCCTCCAGGTTGGCCGGGCGGTGCAGCGTGCGCAAAGCCGGGTAGGCGGCCAGCGCCTGCAGCAGCGGCTTGGCATCTGCCGTGTAAAAAAAGAGTGTTTCACCGCTGACTTCGAGGCGCGCCGCCAGGGCTTTCAGCGGTGCATCCAGCAGCGCCAGGGCGCCGCTGCCAAACACCTCCACCACCTCGGGCTCCAGATGGTGTCTGATCAAATCGCGCGGCGCGCCTTCGGCAATCTTGCGGCCGTGGTCCACCACCAGCAGCCGGTGGCACAGGCGCTCAGCCTCGTCCATGAAGTGCGTGGTCAGCAAAATCGATTTGCCCTCGGCCAGCAGCAGTTGCAGGCGCTCCCACATCAGGTGGCGCGCCTGCGGGTCGAGTCCGGTGGTGGGCTCGTCGAGCAACAGCAGGCGCGGGTTGTTGACCAGCGCGCGCGCCAGACTCAGGCGGCGTTTCATGCCGCCCGACAACTCGCCCGGCTTGGCATCCGACTTGTGCGCCAGCGAGGCAAATTCAAGAAGCGCCGGGATGCGCGCGCGAATCTGCGCGTCTTTCATGCCGAAATAGCGGCCGTACACCAGCAGGTTTTCGGCGCAATCGAAGTCGGGGTCGAGTGTGTCCAGCTGGCTCACCACCCCCAGCTGCGCCTTGATGGCCAGCGCATCGCGCGGCATGTGCCGGCCAAACGCCGTCACGCTGCCCTCGTCAGGCACCGTCAGCCCCAGGCACATGCGGATGGTGGTGGTCTTGCCGGCGCCGTTGGGGCCGATCACGCCCAGGCATTCCCCCGGCGCAATGGCAAAAGACAGGTCGCTGACCACCGTGGTGGCGCCATAACGCTTGACCAGATGTTGCGCGGACAGAATGGATTCAGGCATGGCCCGGATTGTCGCCGAGCAGGCATGCCCGACAATCGCGGCATGACATTCAAGCGCACACATTTGTTCATGGTCGCAGCGGTGCTGGCGCTGGGCCTGGGTGGCCTCGCCTGGCTGCAGCGCGGCACGGCTGTCGCGTTGACGCGGGTGAGCCAGGGGCCGATGCTGCAGTCGGTGGTGACCAGTGGCCGCATTGCCAGCGTGGCGCGCACCGACGTGATGAGCCAGAGCACCGCGCGCATCGAGCAAATTCTGGTGCGCGAAGGCGATGTGGTGCAGGCCGGGCAGGTGCTGGTGCGCCTGCGTGACGACGAAGCCAGCGCCAATGCGCAAGCGGCCCAGGCGGCGGTGACCGAAGCGCAGGCCCGCCTGCGCCAGCTCGAGGCGGTGCAGCTGACGGTGAGCGAACAGCAGCTCGTGCAGGCACGCGCCAGCGCCATCCAGGCCGAGCAGGAACTGGCGCGCACGCAGGATCTGCTGAAGCAGGGTTTTGTGTCGCAAGCGCGGCTCGACGAGGCCCGGCGCCAGGCGCAGAGCGACCACGCCGCCATGCTGGCCGCCAGCGCCCAGGCGCAGGGAAACCAGACCGGTGGTGCCGAAGCCGCCGCCGCCCAGGCACGGCTGGCGCAGGCACAGGCCAGCGCCAGGGCGGCAGCCACCCGACTTGACCAGTTAAGCCTGCGCGCACCGGTGGCCGCCACCGTCATCAGCCGCAACGCCGACCCCGGCGACACGGCGCAGCCCGGCCATGTGCTGCTGACGCTGGTCAGCGGCAGCGAGACCCGCATCGAAACCAGCGTCGATGAAAAAAACCTCAAATACATCCGCCTGGGCCAGCCAGCGCGCGCCAGCGCCGACGCCTACCCCGAGCAGGCCTTCGACGCCACCCTGGTCACCATCGCGACGGCGGTGGACGCGCTGCGCGGCACTGTGGACCTGACGTTGCAGGTGCCCCGGCCACCGGCCTTTTTGCGCCCCGACATGACCGTGAGCGTGGAGATCATCACCGCGCAGCTGGCCGACGCGCTGATGCTGGGCACCGACGCGCTGCGCCGCGATGCCGCTGGTCAGGCGTTTGTGCTGGTGGTGCGCGATGGCCGGGCCGTGCGCGTCGACGTCACGCCCGGCTTGCAGGGGGTGGGCACCACCCAGATCGTCAAGGGGCTGGCCGCGGGTGACCCGGTGATCCTGCCTGCCAGCAGCGCCGAAGCCGGCGACCGGGTGCGCCCTCAGGACGAACCCAGGGCGCGCGGCAACGCCCCGCTCCTGCCCGGCCTGACGCAGTAAGCCCGCGCATGATGCACCTGCCTTTTGCCCTCATGGTGAGCCTGCGCTACCTGCGCGAGGGGCGCATGCAAACCGTGCTGATCCTGGCGGGGGTCACCGCAGGCGTGGCGGTGATCATTTTCCTGACCACCCTGATCAGCCAGTTGCAGGCCTCCATCATCGACAAGACGCTGGGCAGCCAGGCCCACATCGTGCTCAGGCCAGCCCAGGCGGTCAACCGCACCACGCTGGCGCCTGAGCAGACCGCCGCCATCATCCAGCCGCGCGCCCAGGTGCTCAAGTCCATCGACCAATGGGCCGCGGTGGCGCGGCTGGCCAGCCAGACACCGGGCGTGCTGGCGGTGTCGCCGATGATCTCGGGGGCCGGCTTTGCCACCCGCGCCGACGCCAGCCAGCCGGTCGCCCTGATGGGTGTCGATGCGCCGGCCTACCAGCGCATCGTGCGCATGGACAGGTATCTGCAAGCGGGCCGCTTCGAGGTCAGCGGCGCCAATGCCGTCATCGGCGTCGAGCTGGCCAAAGACCTGGGCGTGACGGTGGGCGACAAGATCCGGCTGGTGACCATGGACGGGCGCAACGACTTGTTCAGCATTGCCGGCCTGTTCGACATCGGCAACCGCGACCTGAACCGGCGCTGGGTCTTCATCAGCGTCAAGGTGGCGCAGACGCTGCTGGACCTGCCCGGCGGCATCACCCAGATCGACCTGCGCGTGGCCAATCTGTTCGAGGCCGAACGCATCGCCCAGCCGTTGCAGGCGCAAACCGGTTTGCGGGTGGAAAGCTGGATGCAAGCCAATGCGCAACTGCTCTCGGCGCTCAACAGCCAGAGTGTCTCCAACACCCTGATCCGGACCTTTGTCACGCTGATCGTGGCGGTGGGCATTGCCAGCGTGCTGGTGGTCTCGGTGGTGCAAAAGCAAAAAGAGATCGGCATCCTGCGCGCCATGGGCGCCAGCCCGCAGCGCATCATGGCGGTGTTTTTGCTGCAGGGCGGCTTTTACGGCCTGGCGGGCTCGATGCTGGGCTCGGCACTGGCGCTGGCACTGGTGCAGTTTTTCTCGCGCATCACGCGCAATGCCGACGGTTCGGCGCTGGTGAGCCCCGACCTCGAGCTCCCGGTGGTGCTCAGCGCCTGCGCCCTGGCGCTGCTGATCGGCCTGCTGGCTGCCGCGCTGCCGGCACGCCGCGCCGCCAGAATGGACCCGGTGCAGGCCATCCGCGTCTAGCCGGGCATTGGGTCATGGCCAACATCATCGAACTCAGGCAGGTGCGCAAAAGCTACGGCGAAGGCACGCCGGTGGTCACCGAAGTACTGCACGGCATCGACCTGACCATTGCCGCAGGTGAATTCGCCGCGCTCACCGGCCCGTCGGGTTCGGGCAAAAGCACACTGCTCAACATCATCGGCCTGCTCGAGCACGCCAGCAGCGGCCAGCTTCTGGTGGATGGCCAGGACACCGCGCAACTGGGCGACGCGGCCATCAACACGCTGCGCGGGCGCAGCATTGGCTTCATCTTCCAGTTCCACCATCTGTTGCCGGGATTCAGTGCGCTGGAAAACGTGATGCTGCCCGCCATCATCGACAGCGGCTGGGCCAGCGCCCGGGCCAGAGACCAGGCTCTGCGCCTGCTGGACCAGGTCGGCCTGAAAGACGCCGCCCACAAGCGCCCGTCGCAACTTTCGGGCGGCATGCAGCAGCGTGTGGCGATTGCCCGCGCGCTGTCGCTGTCACCGCGCCTGCTCCTGGCCGACGAGCCCACCGGCAACCTCGACACGCACAGCGCCGACGACATCTTTGAACTGCTGGAGAGCGTCAACCACACGCAGCAATCGGCCTGCCTGATCGTCACCCACGACCCCCGGCTGGCCGCGCGCTGCCAGCGGCAGATCCGGATGGTGGACGGGCAACTGCTGCCTTGACCTGGATCCTTCGCTGCGGCCAGGGCTTGGCGTTGAACCGGGCTGCTTCAGCCTCCACCGCGACCTCACCCCTGCCACCGGCCCACTCCGCCAGACAGCGGCTTCATTAAAATCACGCCACCCTGATTCTTCTGACCAACCTGGCGCCACTGACGCGCCCATTGACCATGACCACCATCGGCACCCCCCTGTCCCGCCACGCCACCAGAGTCATGCTGCTCGGCAGCGGAGAACTCGGCAAGGAAGTGATCATCGCCCTGCAACGCCTGGGCGTGGAAACCGTGGCCGTGGACCGCTACAACCATGCGCCCGGCCAACAGGTGGCGCACCACGCGCGCACCATCGTCATGAGTGACCCGGCCATGCTCCAGGAACTCATCGAACACGAGAAACCCGACCTGGTGGTGCCCGAGATCGAGGCCATTGCCACCCCCATGCTCGAAGTGCTCGAAGCCACCGGTAAAGTGCGCGTCATCCCCACCGCCCGCGCCGCGCGCCTGACCATGGACCGCGAGGGCATCCGCCGCCTGGCCGCCGAAACACTGGGCCTGCCGACCAGCCGCTACCAGTTTTGCGACGCACTGGCCGAATTGCAGGCCGCCATCGACGGTGCGGCTGGCAAGCCGGGCATCGGCTACCCCTGCATCGTCAAGCCGGTGATGAGCAGCTCCGGCAAGGGCCAGAGCAAGATCAGCGGCCCGGCCGATGTGCAAAGCGCATGGGACCACGCGATGGCCGGTGGGCGCGTCAGCCACGGCCGCGTGATTGTGGAAGGCTTCATCGACTTCGACTACGAAATCACCCTGCTCACGGTGCGTGCCAAAGGGGAAAACGGCCGGATCGAAACCCATTTCTGCGAGCCGGTAGGCCATGTGCAGGTCAACGGCGACTACGTGGAAAGCTGGCAGCCGCACCCGATGCACCCGGCGGCGCTGGAAAAAGCGCGCCAGATTGCCAGAACCGTCACCGACAACCTGGGCATCGAGCTCGACGGCCAGGCCTGCGGACTGGGGATTTTTGGCGTCGAGCTGTTCGTCAAGGGCGAGCAGGTGTGGTTCAGCGAGGTGTCGCCGCGCCCGCACGACACCGGCCTGGTCACGCTCACCACCCAGTGGCAAAGCGAGTTCGAACTGCACGCCCGCGCTATCCTGGGTCTGCCGGTCAACACCGCGCTGCGCAACCCTGGCGCCAGCGCGGTGATCTATGGCGGCGTCGACGCCAAGGGCATCGTGTTCGACG
>JBBINL010000102.1:0-9867 GCA_037443905.1 Burkholderiales bacterium
GCCACCGGCAGGCCGTTCAGGAACAGTACCAGGTCAATGCTGTTCTCACAGTGCAATGAGTAGCGCACCTGGCGCACCACGCGCAGGCGGTTGGCTGCATACCGGGCCAGGATGTCGGGGTTGATGGCCAGTGCCGGTTTGAATTGCGCCAGGCTTAACGGTGCCTTGAGGCCCAGCAGCTCCACACCGTGGCGCAACACATCGAGCGTGCCGCGCCGGTCAAGCTGGTCGCGCAGGCGGGTCAGCAGGGTGTCGGCTGCCTTGCTGCCGTGGTTCTTAACCAGAGTGTCCCAGGCCTTGGGTTGGGTGGTCTGCACCCAGGCCAGCACATCGGCGGGGAACAGGGCACGGGCGCGGTCATAGCCTGCTGCATCACCCTCGGTGTACAGCCAGCCATTGGAAGACAGATGCTGGCAGATTTCCATCTCGAAGCTGATTTCTTTGTGCAGGCTCATAGTTATGTGTCCTGTTGGGTGCAACCGCTTAAATCGTCAATTGCTGGATCGGCGGGCGAAGAGCCGCCTCAAATCGGATCAACTCGGCAATCAGTTTGTCCTGCAGTTCCACCCATGCCTCTGACGGCGTCTTCCAACCGCCATCCATATCAAATGAGATGCGGCACCCTTTGCGACCGGGCAATTCATCCCAATTCAGACTTTGACCAAAGTTCTTTTCGATCATTTCTCGTTGCTTTTTTAGAGCTTCAAACGCCGCAGTATTCCATTCATCAGGCTTACTGGCATCTCGGATGTAGCACTCAACCCGTGCCCGGTCTTCGGTCAAGGATAAATTCAACCCAAAACCTGAGCGTCCGATGCCGGCAGACAGCCAGTGGTCGGTCGATGTACTGCGGTTAGCCAGAAGCTGGGTGTGTGCTCTGGATCGGTCGATGAGCTGTGACCAGAACTTTCTGAAAATCTCCTGGCGTACGGTTCTGACTTTGCGGAATTCCTGTTCTTGCTCGCGTACCTTAACTTCATAGTCTGCGGTCTCAGGTAGCGGAATAATCTGCGCCACGTCAATCAGCATGGTGTCCCCGAGCCTGTAGGGCTGAAACCGGATACAGGTAATGTCGAGGTTGCGTTTATTGAGCCAAATGACAGCAGTCGTCAATTCCGACGAGAAGTCCCCAGATACCAAAATAACTCTCACCTCGCCGGTCAGTTCAATCTCGTCAACGGAGTCAACTTCGAGGAAGTCGAGTATTTCTTTGGTGGCACGAGTCCCAGCGTCCTCGCCGCCAAGCAGTCGTGCATATGAGGCGATAGCGCGATCCAAGGTCATGCTTGCCACCATGGCAGCGTAGCGAATGGCCTGCAACTCCATGTGCCCGCCGTCTTCCGTTCGCTTGATCTCAACGACCACCAGGTTGGCCTTTTTATCCAGACACAGCAGGTCAATGCGACGCTTGCTGTCCTCCCAGTCCCCGAACTCTTCGCCAATGACCTTCAGTTCATCGCCGAGAACCGAGATGTCGGCAAGAAGCAGTTGCTGCAGGTCCTTGCGTTCCATCACCCTTTCAGCGACAAAGGTGGTAGGCGGTAACGCGATCAAGCGGCCAGAGTTGATTTGATAGAGCGGCATATGTAATTCTCCCTTGGTCTCATACTGGTCTGGTTTATTTCGGGCGATAGTTAGTTGTCAAATGGTTCATATGAGAAGGCTGGGTTTCATGCCTTCACATTGCCCCGTACGTCGATCTGGCCGGTGACGGCGGCGGAGATCAAGGCGGTGCGGCGCTCTTGCAGCAGGTCGATGGCGCGTTGGGCTTCGGTGGTGAGGGTGTCGAATTGGTCAGCAGACTTGTTTATGTAGCCGACGATGCTCAATTGATCTGCCAGCGGCGGCAATGGGATCTCCACAAACTTGACTTCCCCGCAGTTCAGATGCGGGTGCATCGCTCCTGTTTCGATTGATGTCAACTTTTCTTGCCCATAGGTTGATTGCAAAACTGCAGATAAGTAGGTGCCGTGAAGGAGTGTTGGGTCCGGAGCCACGATGATCAGTGCGTGGCAGTTGTACCCAACCTCATTCTCCGATACCAGTCCAACGTCGCCGGTTCCCGCTCCAGTCTGCACGATTAGCACGTCACCTTCGCACAATATGGACTTCGCGTGCGCGGCGCTCCAATCGGGTCGGACAAAATATCCGTCATCGAAATTGACGCGTCCATTTTTGATGTGGGTTGCCTGAATGTAGGGGGTACCCGCTTCGACTAATATGTCTCGCGTTGGTCCCACGAACCCGTTCGTAATTTTGGTTGAAGCCTTGGCGATAGTTCGGGTATCCCAATGCTCCGGCACATCCCCCAGCCATTCGATGCCGGACGGCTTCATGGGGGCATCGGGGTTCAGGCCCCGGGTGACGGCGTGGGAGATGACGGCCTGGCGCTTTTCTTTCAGCAGCTCGATCAACCGCCGTTGCTCTGCCACCAGCGCATCAATCTTCGCGGTTTCGCGGTCGAGGAAGGTGGCGATTTGGGTTTGTTCAGGAAATGGGGGGGATGCGATTGATGTCGCAACCACATCTCCCATATAGACACCGCCCTGAGCCGCGCTTTTTGATCTGCTGACAAGTTGCTCTTGAAAGAACTTGGATTGCGTGAAGTAGTAGAAGAAATTTGTTTCGTTGCCTGGCAACAGTCGAATGAAACAAACACTTCGTTGAAACGCAAGTGAGTCTTCAAATCCATAAACACATGATCGGCCAATGGTGCCGACTATGGTTAGAAGCAAATCTCCTTTGCGGGGAAATCCATTGGCGGTAATGGATAGATGGTCCGATTCACTCACCATGCTTTCATCGTCAGCCAGAAGGACAAACCCGTCTTGTACATTTTTTGCGCTAAGAAGAGGCCTGCCTACAGGAACCCGTTCAAACGTTCCGTGCGTGCCGTCCTTTATCGCCTCGATTGCCCTTGAAAAGCGGCCTGCATACCAATGCCCCGGCACCTCCCCCAGCCACTCCACCCCACTGTCCTTGTAAGCCGGGTATCGCGGAAAGCTCATGCCGTCAGCCCCTGAATCATGGTCAGGATGCGGTCGGTCACGCCTTTGAGTTCGGCGTCAATCTCGGCCAGCGGGCGCGGCGGCTTGAAGACGTAAAAGTGGCGGTTGAACGGGATCTCGTAACCGACCTTGGTTTTGTCGGTGTCGATCCAGGCGTCAGGGGCGTGGGGTAGCACTTCGCGCTTGAAATACGCGGCAATGTCTTCGCTGAGCGGCACGTTCTCGGTGTCGCGCAGGCTGGCGTCCGCCACGGGCTTGCCTTTGCCCTTGCCTTTGGTGCCCAGCACGATCTGGCCCTGGTCGTCACGCTCTGGGCGTTCCACGGTGATGGTGTGGTAACCGAAGGCGTCGTTGGCAAAGATGCGGCTGATGGGGGCGCCGTCTTGGCTGGCTTCTTCAAAGTTGCCAAACAGGCGGGTGATCTCGTCGATGTGTTCAGGCTTCAGTTCCTTGCGCTTGGAACCGAGGCTTTTGCGCATCTTCTGCCAGAAGCTGCTGGCGTCGATCAGTTGCACCTTGCCTTTGCGGGCGGCAGGCTTACGGTTGCTGACGATCCAGACATAGGTGCTGATGCCGGTGTTGTAAAACATGTCGGTCGGCAGGGCGATGATGGCCTCGACCAGATCGCTCTCCAGCACATAACGACGGATTTCGCTCTCGCCACTGCCAGCACCGCCGGTGAACAGCGGTGAGCCGTTCAAAACAATACCAAAGCGGCTGCCACCATCTTTTGAGGGGCGCATCTTGGCGATCAGGTGAAGCAGAAACAGCAGCGAGCCATCGCTGACGCGGGGCAAGCCGGGGCCAAAGCGCCCGTTGTAGCCCTGTTGTTCGGCCTCCTTGCGGATTTCCTTTTCGATCTTCTTCCACTCGACACCAAAGGGTGGATTGGACAGGGCGTAGTCAAACACCTTGCCAGTCAAGCCGTCGGCGGACAGGGTGTTGCCAAAGATGATGTTGGCAATGTCCTGGCCCTTGATCAGCATGTCGGCCTTGCAGATGGCGTAAGACTCAGGGTTGAGTTCCTGGCCGTACATGACCAGACGGGCGTCGGGGTTCAGGCTGGCCAGATGTTCACCGGCCACGCTCAACATGCCGCCGGTGCCCGCGGTCGGGTCGTACAGGCTGCGCACCACGCCGGGCTGGGTCAGGGCGGCATCGTCTTCGATGAACAGCAGGTTGACCATGAGGCGGATGACCTCGCGCGGGGTGAAGTGTTCACCGGCGGTCTCGTTGGAGAGTTCGGCGAACTTGCGGATCAGCTCTTCAAACACCGCGCCCATTTCGGCATTGCTGACGACCTCGGGGTGCAGGTCGATGGTGGTGAATTTTTCCGTGACCATATAGAGCAGGCCGGACTTGGCGAGCTTGTCGATCTGGGTGTGGAACTCGAAGCTCTCAAAGATGTCACGCACCGCCGGTGAAAAAGCCTGCATGTAGGCACGCAGGTTTTCACCAATATGGTCCTGGTCGCCCATGAGTTTTTTCAGGTCCAGGGCTGAGGTGTTGTAGAAGAACTGGCCGGACTTGCGCAGCAGGAAGGGTTCGGGGTTCAGGCCGGCTTGCTCACGCAAAGTCTTTTCTGCCAGCACGTCGGCCTTGGTGGCTTCGAGCACACAGTCCAGGCGGCGCAACACGGTAAAGGGCAGGATGACCTTGCCGTATTCGGATTGTTTGTAGTCACCGCGAAGCAGGTCGGCAACCGACCAGATGAAGGAGGAAAGATTGGGGTTGTTGGTGGCCATGCAGTGGTTTAGGGCAGTGTGACAGGGCTGCCGGGGGCGGGTTGTTATGGGTTGATCTTACAGAATACTTTGCCGTTTACAGCTGCAACGGGCTCGCGTACCCGGTCATTTCCAGGTAGCCACGCCCCACCAGTTTGCCGCTGCCGTCCATCAACTCGCTCAAGCCTTCCCAGTAGATGGCGCCGGTGGACTGGCGGCTGTCTAGCTCCTGGTTGTCGATGACGGCTTGAACGCCGAAGCGTTGCAGCACGGGCGCACCGGTGTTGGATGCCTTGCGTTTGATCTGCACCGTCCACTGCACCGGGTAGCTGGTGCCACTGGCCGGGCTTTTCCAGTTATGCAGCGGTGTGAAGCTGACATCGTCGGGGCCAAAAATTTCGGCGCTGCTGGCGCCTGCCGGCCGAATGGAGCCGCCCGCCCATAACGTGCCACCCTCTTTGGTGCGCAGCCTGAAAGCCGTCAGTGCGCTGCCGTCCAGCAGGTTCATGCCGATCCAGTCCCAGCCCACTGCCTGCGGGTGCATCAGCGACTGGCTCCATTCGTGGTCCAGCCAGGCCTGTCCCTGCACGGGCAGACTTTGCCCGCCCACAGTGAGCTGACCACTGACCCGCAATTGCGGCAGGCTGTAATAAAAGCTGGCTTGATGCGCCTCGGGCCCCTTGCGCGACCAGCCCTGGTCGCCCTGCAACATCAGCGGCTGGGTTTCACGCAGAGCCAGTTGAAACGAAAAGCCGGCGCCGCTGGCCTGCACTTGGTAGCCGTTGCCTTCGCGCCTGAGCGACCAGTTGCCCAGTTGCACATCGGTGTCCAGCTCACTGGCTGAGGCCAGATCGATGTGCGCCTGGCCCGAGGCGCGGGCAATGCGCTGGTCGTGCAGCAGACGCTTGCCCGCCACGTCGGTCACGGCGGCGTGGGCAAAGATCAGCTGTTTGGCGGCAAAAGCCGAAGTCATGCCCTGCGTGACCGGCACGCGCGACCTGAAAAAGGTCAGTTGAAAGCCAAACGGTTGCTGCTGCGCCGACTGGAGCTGGCCGGTGATGTACCACCACTCGATGGCATGGTCAGGGTGACTGCCATGGTCGCGTGGAAATTGCAGGACGGGTCTGGCCTGGGCCTGGGCCTGGGCCTGTGCCTGTGCCAGCCAAGGCCAGACTGGCAGGCCCAGACCCGCGATCAGGTAGTGCCTGCGTCTCATGCGCTGCAGGTGACCTGGGCCTGCAGTTGTTCGCGTGCCGGGGCACAGTCGCCAATGTGTTGCGCCACCCAGGCGTCATCAAAATAGCTGCCCATATAGCGCTCACCGGCATCGCACAGCAGTGACAGGATCGAGCCTCGCTCGCCGCGTTCATGCATCTCGCAGGCCAGCGCCAGCATGCCGACAAAATTGGTGCCGGTGGATGGCCCGACCTTGCGCCCCAACAAGCCGGACAACACCTGCATGGCCGCCACTGAATCCACATTGCGCACCATGATCATGCGGTCCACCAGGGTGCGGATAAAGCTGGCTTCAACGCGCGGGCGGCCGATGCCTTCGATACTTGAGCCCGGCCCGGTCAGGCTGGCGTCACCGGTGCGGTGGTAGTCGAAAAAAACCGAGCCCTCGGGGTCGGCCACACAGACCTGGGTGTTGTGACGCTGATAGTGCACAAAGCGGCCAATGGTGGCGCTGGTGCCACCCGTGCCGGCGCCCACCACCACCCAGCGCGGTACCGGAAAACGTTCGCGCGCCATCTGCTGGAACATGCTTTGGGCAATGTTGTTGTTGCCGCGCCAGTCGGTGGCACGCTCTGCGTAGGTGAACTGGTCCATGTAGTGACCGCCGGTTTGCGCAGCCAGCGCACGGGCTTCGTCATAGACCGCGCTGGCGCTGTCCACCAGATGGCACTTGCCGCCGTAAAACGCAATCTGGGCGATTTTTTCAGGCGAGGTGTTGCGCGGCATGACGGCAATGAATGGCAGGCCCAGCAGCCGGGCAAAGTAGGCTTCGCTCACCGCGGTGGAGCCGCTGCTGGACTCCACCACGGTCGAGCCCTCGTGCAGCCAGCCATTGCACAGGCTGTACAGAAACAGCGAGCGGGCCAGGCGGTGCTTGAGGCTGCCGGTGGGGTGGGTGGACTCGTCCTTGAGGTACAGGTCAATGCCGTGGCTGGCAAAAGCGGGCAGGGGCAGGGCGATCAGGTGCGTGTCGGCGCTGCGCTGGTAATCGGCCTCGATGCGAGCCACGGCCGTGTGGAGCCAGTATTTCAAAATGATGGCATGTATGGGTTCAACTGCGCATGAGTGTACTTTTTCCAAACAGGCTTTCGATCAGGTCCACGGCCAGTTCGGCGGTCTGGTTGCGCACGTCCAGCGCGGGGTTGAGCTCGACGATGTCCAGCGATGCCAGCCGCCCGGTGTCGGCGATCATTTCCATGCACAACTGCGCTTCGCGGTAGGTGGGGCCGCCGCGCACGGTGGTGCCCACGCCGGGGGCGATGTCGGGATCGAGAAAATCAACGTCCAGGCTCACATGCAAATGGGTGTTGGCATCGACCAGCGCCAGTGCCAGCTCCATGGTGTGGCGCATGCCCATTTCGTCGATGTAGCGCATGTCGAACACCTCGATGCCCATGTCGTGCACCAGGCGCTTTTCGCCGGCGTCCACGCTGCGAATGCCAATCTGGCGAATGGCTTTGGGGTGCAGCGCGGGCACATGGCCACCAATCTCGATCAAGGCCTGCGGCCCCTGACCGCACAGGCAGGCCACCGGCATGCCGTGGATGTTGCCGCTGGGCGTCATGGTGGCGGTGTTGAAGTCGGCGTGGGCATCGAACCACAGCACGCGCAGTTTTTTGCCATGCTCACGGCAGTGGCGCGCCACGGCGCTGATCGAGCCAATGGCCAGGCAATGATCGCCGCCCAGCATCACGGGCAAGCGCCTGGCATTCAGCTCGGCATAGGTGGCGTCATGCAACAACTGGTTCCACTGCACCACCTCGGGCAAATGCCGAAAGCCGTTGACGGCCGCCTGCCACGGGTTGGCGGGGCCGTTGAGATTGCCGCAATCCTTCACGTCCAGACCGAATTGCGCAATGGCCTGGTGGATGCCGGCCACCCGCAGGGCTGCCGGACCCATGCGCGCGCCCAGTGAGCCAGCGCCAATGTCGGTGGGCACGCCGATCAGGCTGACCCCGCTGATACCGGTTGCGGGCAGGCCGCTCATGCCGTGACGCCACGTTTGCCGGCGTGCATGGAATGGGCGGCGCGCCGGGGCGCATCAGCCAGGCCCGTTTCGGCGCCGGCATGCGTATCCGGGTGGATCAATACAAACAGATCTTTCGGGTTGATCAGTTCCGGGATCAGCGACAGGGGCTGACCCAGACCCAGCTCCTGGGCGGCATCGCGCATGAAGCGCAGCACCGAGTAATCCTGCAGCGCGAAGCCGACCGAATCAAACAGCGTGATCTGATTCGCATCCGTGCGGCCAGCGGCCTGACCGGCGAGCACTTGCCAGAGCTCGGTGACCGCAAAGTCAGCGGGCAGATGCTGCAGGTCGCCCTCGATGCGGGTTTGCGGCTCATACTCGACAAACACCGCGCTGCGACGCAACACATCCGGGTGCAACTCGGTCTTGCCGGGGCAGTCGCCCCCCACGCCGTTGATGTGCATGCCGGGCTCGATGAGATCGGCGGTCAGGATCGTGGCATTGGTCTTGTCGGCAGTCACGGTGGTCACGATGTCAGCACCGCGCACCGCCTCGGCAATGCTGCCGCACACTTTCAGGCGCAGGCTGGTCGAGTGCAGGTTGGCCACCAGCTTTTCGGTGGCCTTGGGGTCGGTGTCGAACAGGCGAATTTCTTCAATGCCGAGCAGGTAGTGAAACGCCAGCGCCTGAAATTCACTCTGGGCGCCATTGCCGATCAGTGCCATGGTCCTGCTGTCGGGGCGCGCCAGTTCCTGGGCTGCCAGTGCAGACATGGCGGCGGTGCGCAAGGCCGTGCTCAGGGTCAGTTCGCTCAGGAATTCCGGCATGCCGGTGGCCACATCGGCCAGCACGCCGAACGCCATCACGCATGGCAGGCCGTTGAACGTGTTTTTGGGGTGGCCATTGACGTATTTGAAGGCGTAACTGCTGGCATCCGAAATCGGCATCAGTTCGATCACGCCATTCTCGGAGTGGTTGGCCACGCGGGGGCATTTGATAAAGTCATTCCAGCGCAGGTAGTCGGCGCGGATGTAGTCGGCCAGGCGCTGAAACACGGTTTTGAGGCCGATTCTGTGGATCACGATGGCTGTGTCATGGACGCTGAGAAATTGGGTTTGAGCAGTTTGAGGTAGTTTCATGATCTGAGGCTTTCGTTGTATGGAAAGCAGTATCTCTGGGCGTCGTGACAATGTAAATCGACAGTTTTAAATAAAAATAGCCAGAAACTTGTCATTTTGACGGATATGAATTCCGTTTTGCAAATTCAGCAGGCTTACTCGGGCCGATCAAGCTTGGTGGACAGCATGATGGTGGAAAACGTGTCGACCACACCCTTGATGACGCGAATCTTGTCCAGCACAGCATCGAGCTCCTGTGTCGATTCGGTCAGCAGCATGGCGCACAGGTCGTAGCGGCCGCTCACCGAATACAGCTTGGTGATCTCGTGGCGCCGTGCCAGCGCGCGCACCACATCGGGTTCATTTTGCGACTCCATCGAGATCAGCACCATGGCGCGGATGCCATGGGACGCGCGCGGACTGCTCACGCCCACGGTGTATCCGGTGATGACACCGGCGTCTTCGAGCGCCTTGAGCCGCATCTGTGCGGTGCTGCGTGCGCAACCCAGCGCACGGGCGATGTTGACCATGGGCAGGCGGGCGTTGACCTTGAGCAGCTCGATCAACTGGTAATCCAGCGCGTCAAGCCTGGGTTTCAGAGGCAGGTCAGTCATAGTGTTTCATGAGCATGCAATGTGACTGAATTTTGACATCATTTTCAGCCATTTTGCGTGTTTTCACCGGCAGTGCGAATCCATAAACTAGATTCAACCCTGGCCTGGGTTCAGACCGTGTCACTGACCCTGGGCCTCATTCAAGGAGAACGCCATGCTGCAAACCGTCGAATTCGCCCCGCCCAAAGTCTTCATGAG
>JBBINL010000103.1:0-9772 GCA_037443905.1 Burkholderiales bacterium
CGCACTTCGACTCCATGGCCAACTTCGTCGCGATTTCGGCGATACGCTCCCGCACATCGACGAGCGCCTCATCGGCCCGGCCACCTTCGCCGACCTGGGTGCGCGCGAGATGCGGGGCGACAGCCCGCGGATTATCTTCAACGCCACACTCTACAACAACGGCCGGCGGCTCATGTTCAGCACGCTACCCACCAACACGCCGCTATACGATTTCGTCGCCGACCTGAATCGATCGCTAGCGCGCCAGGGTGTAACCCGCAGGCTCCCGGAAGTCGCCCTGAAGCGATGGGACGAACTGATTCCGGTTTCGCCGATGGAACTCCAGATCTTAAACCTTGTCGCCTGGTCTGGTGGCATTCGGCATGCGTTGGGTTTGCTCTGCCGAGGCTTGATGTTGCCCAACCATAGCCCAGTCGATGGATCGCCTCCTCCAAGGCCGGTTCTCGATGCAAAAGCGTCAAACTACGGCACGACCGGCTTGGCTGCGTTTTCTATTTGTAGAACGCCTCCACCCTGCCCTTGAGCTTGATCAGCAGCGGGTTGCCCTTGCGGTCGCGGGTTCTGCCGGCGGGCACCTTGACCCAGCCCTCGCTGACGCAGTATTCCTCGACGTTGAACAGTTCCTTGTCGTTGAGCCGGATGCCGATGTCGTGCTCGAACACGGCGGCCACATGGTGCGGGCTGCGTGGGTCGCTGGACAGGTGGTCGGGGAGCACTGGCTTTTGCGGGGTGTCGGTCATGAGATTTTCGGGATGGGTGGAAACAGGCCGCCATTTTCCAACATTCGGTCAAGCAGAATTGCGGGCCATTCACAGCGCGTCGCGCAGCAGCAGCAATTCCCAGCGGCCGTTTTTCCAGACATTGCGGGTGCTGGGCTCGTTCTTGAGCAGCAGGCTCTGCAGCAGCGGCGCCAGTGCTGTGGTGTCGGGGTTGGCCAGCAGCACGTAACGTGCCTCGCCGTCAGCGCGCTCCTCCTGCAACAGCCCCACCCAATCGAGTTCCATCAGCGTCTCCAGCACCGGTTCAAGCTGCAGGGCATCGACCCTGAGCAACTGCGCCAGCCCGGTCATGTTCAGGCCTTTGGCCGTACTGGTCCGCAGGGGCAGAAGTTGCTGCAGCACCTCGATGGCCAGCAAGAATTGCCAGCCCTGGGCGTTCGCACGACGCTGCACGCCACTGAGCAGGCTGGGCAGATAAGCGGCTATCACCGCACCCAGCAGCACAATCACCCAGCCCACATAAATCCAGATCAGCAGAATGGGCAGGGCGGCAAAGGCCCCGTAAAGCACCGAATAGCTGGGTACTTTGCCGAGGTAGATCACCAGCAGTTTTTTGGCCAGCTCGAAGCCCACCGACACAAACAGCCCGCCCGCCCAGGCATGACCCCAGTGCACCCGGGTATTGGGCACATAGCGGTACAGCGCCGCCATGCCCCAGGCCAGCAACACGAATTGCAGGCTGTCGAGCAGCAATTCAAAGCCACCAGGCAAGGCCCCCACCATTCCTTTGGAGGCCGACAGCACGTATGACGTGAGGCTCAGGCTCAGCGCCAGCACGAATGGGCCAAGCGTCATCACGGCCCAATAGACCATCACGCGCTGGCCCAGGGGCCGGTGCTGGCGCACCCGCCAGATGGCGTTCAGCGTGCGGTCGATCGTCAAAATCAGCGCCAGCGCGGTGACGAGCAAGACGCCCAGCCCAACGCCGCCGAGTTTGCTGGCCTTGCCGGCAAATTGCGTCAGATAACCCAGCACCTGGCGTGCGATGTTGTCCGGAATCAGGCTCTGGACCAGCCACTGCTGCAGCACGGTCTGAAACTTGGCAAAGATCGGGAATGCGGTAAACACCGCCAGCACCACGGTGAAAAGTGGCACCAGCGCCATGATGGTGGTAAAGGTCAGGCTGCTGGCCGTCAAGCCCAGGTGGTCCTCACGAAAGCGCTCGCGCAGCGTGTGCGCGGTGTTTCTCCAGGGAAAATTGGACAGGTCTTTCAAAAACACATCCAGCTTCTCGGGCCAGTTGGTGCGGGCAACGGGTGGCAAGCTCATGGCCGCTATGATGCCACCATCATGAACCTGTCGATAACTTCCCCCGGCCCGGCCACCGCCAGTGTGACCTTGACCCGAATGCTGGCGGTTGGCAGCCTGCTGGGCCTGATTGCGCTGGGTCTGGCCTGGGAACTGCTGCTGGCACCGCTGCGCCCGGGCGGCTCCTGGCTGGCGCTCAAGGTGTTTCCGCTGTGCCTGCCGCTGACCGGTCTGCTGAAAAATCGCATGTACACCTACCGCTGGGTCAGTTTGCTGGTGTGGCTGTATTTCACTGAAGGCGTGGTGCGCGCCTACAGTGACAAGGCGCCCGGCAGCTATCTGGCCATGGTGGAAATTTTCCTGTGCCTGACACTGTTTACCGCCTGCGCGCTGCATGTGCGGCTACGACTGAAAAATGCCTCCAGCCATGCAAACCCTGCTCTGTGAACTCAAAACCATCGTTGGTGCGGCCCATGTATTGACCGAAGGCGACCTGAGCGCCTGGACCCAGGACTGGCGCAAACGCAGCCATGGCCGCTCGCTGGCCGTGGTGCGACCGGCCAGCACTGACGAGGTGGCGCTGGTGGTGAAGGCCTGCGCCGGTTACTTGACGCAACACCCCGACAGTGGCCTGAGCATCGTGCCGCAAGGCGGCAACACCGGGCTGGTGGTGGGCTCGACACCCGACGCGTCGGGCCGGCAGATCGTGCTGAGCCTGCAGCGCATGAATGCGGTGCGCGACATCGACGCAGCCAACCTGACGATGACGGTGGAGGCCGGCTGCATTTTGCAGGCGGTGCAGGAGCGTGCGCAGGCGGCGGGTTTCTGGTTCCCGCTGAGCCTGGCAGCCGAGGGCTCGTGCACCCTTGGCGGCAACCTGGGCACCAACGCCGGTGGCACCCAGGTGCTGCGCTTTGGCAACGCGCGCGACCTGTGCCTGGGGCTGGAGGTGGTCACACCGCAGGGCGAAATCTGGCCGGGTCTGAGCGGCCTGCGCAAGGACAACACTGGCTACGACCTGAAAAACCTCTACATTGGCGCCGAAGGCACGCTGGGCATCATCACCGCGGCCACGCTCAAGCTGTATCCGCTGCCCAAGGCACAGCTCACCGCCTGGGCTGCCGTGCCGTCGCTGCCAGCCGCAGTGCAACTGCTGGGGCTGGCGCACCAGCATCTGGGCGCCAGCCTGACCGGTTTCGAGATGATGGGCCAGTTTGCCCTGAGCCTGGTGGCCAGACATTTTGAGTCCTTGCGCGTGCCGCTGTACCGGCAAAGTGCCTTTTGTGTGCTGCTGGAAATTGCCGACGCCGAGTCCGAGGACCACGCCCGTGTCCAGCTGGAGCGCTTGCTGGAGGCCGCTCTTGAAGCGGGCTGCGCGACAGACGCCGTGGTTGCCGAAAACCTGGCCCAGGCACAAACCCTGTGGCAGATCCGCGAGAGTATTCCGCTGGCGCAGGCACAGGAGGGGCTCAACATCAAGCACGACATTTCGGTGCCGGTGTCTGCCATGGCGGCCTTTGTGGCCAGCACCGACGCGCTGCTGGCGCAAGCCATTCCCGGCGTTCGGCTGGTCAACTTTGGCCACCTCGGCGACGGCAACCTGCACTACAACGTGCAGGCACCCGAAGGGCAGGATGCAGCGGTGTTTTTGCGCGAGCTGGAAGCGCGCGTGAACCAGATCGTGTTCGACGCGGTGCTGGCGCATGGTGGTTCGATCTCGGCCGAACACGGCGTGGGCAGCCTCAAGGTGGACCAGCTGGGCCACTACAAATCTCCGGTAGCCCTGAACACCATGCGCGCCATCAAGCAGGCGCTGGACCCGCTCAAGCTGATGAACCCGGGGCGGGTGGTGCGGGTGTAGCCCGCAAGCTGCTTTTCACCGGATCAGGAACGCCAGCACCCGCTCGGCCAGCTTGCCATAAGGTGGCCACAGAAACTTGAGGGTGCTCCAGCGTGTCTGGTAAAACACCGGGCGCATCTTGGAAAAGGCCTCGAACCCTTCACGGCCGTGGTAGTGCCCCATGCCCGAATCACCCACGCCGCCAAACGGCAGGTCGTGCTGGGCCACATGAAACAGCGCGTCGTTCACCGAGACCCCGCCCGACATCACCCGCTCGAGAATGGTTTGCACCTGCACCTTGTCATGGCTGAACGGGTACAGCGCCAGTGGCCGCGGCCCGGCGTTGATCGCGTCGATGGCCTGTTCCAGCGTGGCATAGCGGCACAGCGGCAGGATCGGGCCAAAAATTTCACGCTGCATCAGCAGGCTCTCCGGCGGCGCGTCCAGCACGATATGGGGCGCGATTTTGCGCGTGGCGGCGTCAAAGGCGGGCCCGTCGAGCAGCGGCAATACCCGGGCACCCCGGTCGGCGGCGTCTTGCAGCGCGTGCAGCAGCCGCTCGAAGGCGCGCTGGTCGATGATGGAGGTGTAGTCCGGCGAACCGAGCGTCGGGTAGTGCTTGACGGCAAACGCGCGCGCCAGGCGCACGAATTCATCCACCTTGGCCGCCGGCACCCAGGCATGGTCCACCGTGGTGCAGATCTGCCCGGCATTGAGCAGCTTGACGAACATGATGCGCTCCACCGCGGTGGGCAGGGGAAAGTCGTCGCAGACAATGGCCGGCGACTTGCCGCCCAGCTCCAGCGTGACCGGGCACAGGTTCTGCGCGGCCGCAGCCATCACGGCGCGCCCGGTCTGGCCGGAGCCGGTGAACAGCAGATGGTCAAATTTGAGCTGGGAGAAAGCAATGCCCACGCCGCCGGTTTCGTCGAAGAACTGCAACTTGTCGGGCGGGAAATAGGCCGGCATGTGGTTGATCAGGTAGTTTGCGAGGTGACGCGAGTTCTCGCTCATCTTGACCAAGGCGCGGTTGCCGGCCGCAAGAATGTAGGTGAGCGGCACCAGGCTCAGATTGAGCGGAAAGTTCCACGGCACGATCACCCCTACCACGCCCAGCGGCTGCGGGATGACGCGGTTGCTGGCACCCAGAAAATTGCGCCAGTCCACGCTGCGGCGCTGCGACTTCATCCAGCTGCGCAAGTGTTTGAGGACATGGTCAATGCCGTCCACCACCGGCAACACCTCGGCCAGCAGGGTTTCATGGCGCGAGCGGTGGCCGTAGTCGGCACTGATGGCGTCGCACAGCGCCTCCTGGTGCTCACGCACAAAGCGCTGCAGTGTGCGCAAATCTGCAGTGCGCTCGGCCAGCGTGGGGACAGGGTGGGCCAAATAGGCCTGGCGCTGCAGCGCCAGCGCGGCATCGATCAGGCTTGAGGTCGGTGCGATGTGATCGTTCATGACCGGGCAGTTTATGACGGAACCCTGGTAGCGCGACAGCACACGCCTGCGATTGAACGCTGGCCCCTAAATCGAGCATGCGGGTCACCAGGCGGGTTCAAGCCGCCCGCTGATCAGGCGCACGGCGCGGTCTGCCATGGCACGGGCCTCCTGTTCGTCGTGCGTGACCAGCAGCGTGGGCATGCCGGCGGCCTTTATGCGGGCCCTGAATTCGTCGCGCAAGCTGGTGCGCAAATCGGCATCGAGCGCCGAAAAAGGCTCGTCCAGCAACAAGGCCCGCGGCCGGGTGATCAAGGCACGGGCCAGCGCCACGCGCTGCTGCTCGCCGCCCGACAAATGCCAGACCTTGTGGCGGGCGTGGTCGGCCAGCCCCAGCAGCGCCAGCATCTCCAGCGCCTGTTCGCGGGCCTGTTGCCTGCCCTGCCTTTGTTCAATCAGGCCAAATGCCACGTTGTCGAGCACATCGAGGTGGGCAAACAGGGCAAAGTCCTGGAACATCAGGGCAAAGCGGCGCTGCTCGGGCGGCAGTTGCGTGATGTCCTGGCCGTCGAACCAGACGCTGCCGCCAAGCGCCTGCTGCAAGCCCGCCACTATGCCCAGCAGCGTGCTTTTGCCGCTGCCGGACGGCCCCAGCAGGGCCACGATCTCGCCCGCCGCCACCGACAGGTTGATGTCTTGCAGCAAGGGGCGGTTGCCATAGTTCTGGCAGATGTGGCGCAGTTCAAGCATGGCGCAACACCCCCACACCGATGGCGCTTGCCTGCGAGGGGCTGGGTGCATCCTGCTGTGCCAGCGGCCATTCGATCAGCAAAAACGCCAGCAGCGCCAGCGCCATCAACAAACACGCCAGCACAAAGGCCTGGTCCAGGCTGGCAGCACCGGGGTGCCCCAGACGCTGGTAGATCAGCGTGGTGAGCGTGGCCCATTCGGGGCGCGACAGGAACAGGGTCACGGCAAATTCGCCCAGAGCGGTGGCTGCCGCAAAGGCCATGCCCCGGCGCAAGGCCGGGCGCAGCAGCGGCAGCGTGACGCGCCAGAAGGTGCGTTGCGGGCTGGCACCCAGCGTGCGCGCGGCCTGCAGCACATGCGGCGGCATGCTGTCCAGCCCGGCGGCCATGGCCTTGGCCACGAACGGGTAGGCCAGCACCGCGTAAGCCGCCAGCAGCAGCGGCAAACTGGCGGTCCAGCCCGGGTACAACACCAGCAAACCAAACGCCACCGTCACCGGTGACACCACAAATGGCAAAAAGGCGGCCGCGCGCCACGCCACCGAGCGCTGCGCGGCCAGCGCGTGCAGCACGCCCAGCAGCGTGGCCAGTGCCAGGGCAACGGCAGAAAACCGCAACGTGTTCCACAACGCCGAGCGGACCTCGGCATCAAGCAGCGCAAGCCATGTCGCCCGGCCGGCTTCAAGCGCGCGCCACACAATCGCCAGCACCGGCAGTGCGCAAATCAGAAACAACACGGCCAGCGCTCCCGCCAGGGCCAGCCATTGGGCTACGCCTTGCGGCGATTTGCGCGGCACAGGTTCGATCCGGCTGGGCGCGGCCAGGCGCTTTTCCAGCCATGCATACAGCAGTGCGATGCTGCCCGTGAGCAACAGCATCCACAGCGCCAGCACGCTGGCCTGGCCGAGTTGCAGCTCATGCGCCACCAGCGTGTAGATCTCCACCTCCACCGTGGCGAAACGCTGGCCGCCCAGCACCAGCGCCAGGCCAAAACCGGCAAAGCAGTACAAAAACACCAGGCACAGGCTCGACATCAGCCACGGCGCAATGGCCGGCCACTCGATGCGCCAAAACGCGCGCCAGGGCGTGGCCCCGAGCGAGCGCGCCGCCGCCACCTGGCGCGCGTTGACCTGGCCCAGCGCGTCCACCCCGGCGCGTACCACCAGGCACAGGTTGAAAAACAGGTTGCCGTAGAGCAGCAGCCAGGGCGTGTCCTGCAGGTTGATGCCGAGCCAGCCGCTGAGCAGGCCGCGCGGCCCCCACAGCGCCAGCACACCCAAAGCCGCCACCAGGGTGGGCAC
Source organism: Burkholderiales bacterium (assembly GCA_037443905.1). Classification (GTDB taxonomy): domain Bacteria; phylum Pseudomonadota; class Gammaproteobacteria; order Burkholderiales; family Burkholderiaceae_C; genus Rhodoferax. The sequence continues at coordinate 7,355 of JBBINL010000103.1, forward strand.
CACGAACGGCAGCATCAACAGCCGCAACACCAGTAGCCGCCCGGCAAACTCGAAGCGCGCCAGCACCCAGGCCAGCGGCAAGCCCAGCACCAACGCCAGCGCGCAGGTGATGCCCGCCTGCGCCAGCGACCACTGCACGCGCCAGCGCAGGTAATCGTCCTGCCAGGGGGTCCAGAGCGACCAGGCTGCTGGGGCGGTGACGCCCGTGGTATTGACATCGCCCGTCCAGCCAGCCAGCAGCAACCTGCCCAGCGGCGCGATCAGCAGTACCAGCAGCGCAGCAGCGGGCAGCAGGCCCAGCCACAGGCTGTTTTGCCATTGGCCAGCATTCGTCGCGGGGGCGCGACTCCTACACAACAACCACAATTGTTCAAGATTCAGCATTGGAATTCCTGTGGGAGCTGCGCCCTCGCTGCGATGGTTGCAGGCTTACTTCAGCACCACCTTGGTCCAGCGCGCCACCCACTGTGCGCCCTGGCTCGCCATCACCTGCGCCGCCGGGGCCTCGAAGGCGGTGGGCTCGGCGGCGTGGCGCATCACCTCGGCACGCGGTGTGCCAGCCTGCACCGGGTACATCCACATCTCGGTCTGCAGCGCTTGCTGCACCGGGTCCGAGCGCATGAAATCGACAAACTTCAGCGCAGCTGCGCGTTGGCCGCCACCCTTGACCAGGCCCACGCCTTCGACCTGGCGAAAGACGCCACCCTTGAGGTTGAGGCTGGCAGTGGGCACCTCGGTGATCTTGTCCTTGCTGTAAAACACCTCGGCTGCCGGACTGGTGGCGTAGCTCACCACCAGCGGGTAAGCGCCCTTGTTGCGGGCAAAGTCGGTGTAATAGGCCTCGCTCCAGCCCTTCACCACTTTCAGGCCATTGGCGCGCATTTGCGCCCACCAGGCAAAGGCTGGCTCTTCACCCATGCTGGAGATGGTGGCCAGCATGAAGGCGTAACCGGTGCTGCTGGTGGCCGGATTGGGCGTGACCAGCCAGCCCTTGTACGCGGGCAGCGTCAAGTCCTGCAAGGTCTTGGGCAAAACCGTGCCGCTTTTGGCCACTGCCGCCTTGTCGTAGTTCAGGGTGACAAAGCCATAGTCCACCGCCGCCAAGGCGGTGCCCAGATGGGCATCGGCCCCGGTGGCGGTTTGCGGCAGCGTCGGCTCCAGCACCCCGGCAGCCAGCGCCTTGCCGACCAGCGTGTTGTCGATACCGAACACCACGTCGGCCACCGGTTGGGCGCGCGTCAGGATCAGCTTGTTGAGCATTTCACCGGCATCGCCGCCCTTGATGATCGCCAGCTTGAGCTTGTTCTGCGCCTCGAACTGTGCCAGCAGCGGTTTGGGCAGGGAAAACGAACTGTGCACCATGACACGCAGTTCATCAGCCGCGAGCGTTTGGGTTGACACAGCGCATGCGGCCAGCGCGCTGGCGGCCAGGGCAAAAAGACGACGGTTCATAACAAAGCCTTTCAATGCGCCAGCACACAAAGCGCTGGGCCAAAGACAAAACCGGCAGGCGGCTGAGCTCGAACCTTCACGCTCCCTACGCTGGCATGATCCAGATCAGGTAAGGGGACTGTCTCAGCCCGTCTTGCAACGGACACCCCCGGTGAGTTGCGAATTCTAAGCGCTGAACGATATCCCTCGCATACGTTCCGTCACATTCCTCGCGGGCGCGCGACTGCCACAAATCTCCATCAGCCATCTGTCAGCCGCCGGGGGAGGCATGTTGAATCTGACCCCCAGATATTCAGCAGGTGAGCGTTTCCACCGCTTCAATGGCTGCCTGCAGGCGAGCTTTGCCCAGGCCGGCCACCTCGATCCGGGGCAAATGGATGGCTTGCAGGACGTGCTGAAGGCGGGCGTGAACCGCGGCGCGCGCCGCTTCACCATCACGCTGCAAACCGTCAGCCTGCCATGGCAGTTCGGGCGACAGCACCAGCGTCAGCGCATAGCGCGCATGCAGGGCGCGAGCGCAGTCAAAAAGTGACGGGTCGGCAAAATAGAAGTCGCTGTAAACGGCGGTGAGCAGCGGCGCGCTGTCGCAAAACACATGCGCACAGCCTGTTTGCAAGGCCCGGGCGGCCACTTGTTCTTCCTGGTCGAACTGGGCGCGCATGATGGCTGCCTGCTCATCGGCCCTGGGAGTGCGGCCTTGTTGCTGGCAAAAAGCCCGCAATTGCTCGGGCACCCAGAGCCCGCCAAAATGCGCTGCCAAAGCCTGCGCCAGAGTCGTTTTGCCGCTGCACTCGGCACCGATCAGGCAGATGCGAAAAGCGGTGCGGCAATCCATGGGTTCGGGTGTCACGGATTGCTTCACTGCGTTCGCAATGACAAAGCTTTTTACATCAGGGCAGCAAGCTTTGCATGCCGCCCAGATAAGGGCGCAGCACTTCGGGCACGGTCACCGAGCCGTCGGCGTTC
>JBBINL010000104.1:0-9627 GCA_037443905.1 Burkholderiales bacterium
ATCGACGATTACGTCGAAATCAAGTACGTCTGCGTCGGCGATATCCTGAAGTAAAACACCACGGAGACGGGCCAGAACCGGGACTGGTCCGCCTCAAATTTGACGCCACCAAGCATGTACACTAGCGACTCCCGGCATCAAGCGCGTCACAAATGAACGCGGGTGTAGTTCAATGGCAGAACGGCAGCTTCCCAAGCTTCATACGAGGGTTCGATTCCCTTCACCCGCTCCACCCCTCTCCCGATTTCCAGGTCAATTCGCCCCGACCACCGGCATGTCTTCCCAGCATGTCGTGTAGCCCGGCGTCCTGCGCTCCTGCTTCATCGACCAGGCCCGCCGCTGCCCAGCCAGGCCGGCACTGGCCAGCAGCACCGTGCCGCGCCCAAAGCGCTGGTTCAGCTCATCCAGCGCGGTCATCAGGCGGCCCCGGTCCTTGTCATCGTCGTCCTGCAGATCCAGTTCAATCTGCTGCACGGTGTCGCTCTGCAGGTCCAGCAGCATGACGCCTGCCTTGGCGTACAGAAAGCCCGGCCGGTAAATGGCGCGCAGGCCCGCCAGGGCCGCACGCACCAGCGCTGCCGTGTCCGCGCTGGGCCGGCGCAGCGGCACCGAGGTAGAGCGGCTGTATTGCGGGTCTTTCCTGAAGGGGCTGGTGCGGATGAAAACCAGCACCTGGCTTGCCAGGCTGCCCTGCTTGCGCAGCTTGACGGCAGCGCGGCTGGCAAATTCCGTGATGGCCTCGTTGAGGCCTCCGAGCTCAGTCACCGGATGCCCGAACGAGCGGGTGCAGGCAATTTCCTGCCTGGGCGCAGGGGCGTGGTCAAGGTCAATGCAGCAGGTTCCCTGCAATTCCCGCACGGTGCGCTCCAGCATCACCGACCAGCGCCGCCGCACCATCGCCGCATCCAGCCGGGCCAGTTCCAGCACATTGCTGATGCCGGCTGTGTTGAGTTGCCTGCTGATCTGCCGGCCTACGCCCCAGACTTCATTGACCGGCGTTGATTCCATCACAGCCATCAACCCGGGCGCCTCCAAAGCGGCCAAATTGCACACTTGCGCCAGCTGCGCGGGGTAGCTGCCCGGCTTGCGCTCGGCCGTCTTGGCAATGTGGTTGGCCAGCTTGGCCAGGGTCTTGGTGCTGCCGATGCCGATGCCGCACGGAATGCCGACCCATTGCAGGATGCGGGCACGAATCTTGTGGCTGCGCGCCACCAGGTCGCCATGCACGCCGGTGAGGTCGATGAAGCACTCATCGATGCTGTAAACCTCCTGCCTGGGACCCAGACCGGCGGCCAGGCTCATCATGCGGTCGCTCAGGTCGCCGTACAGTGCGAAGTTGGCCGACAGCGCGACCAGGCCCCCGGATTCCGCCAGGTGCCTGATCTTGAACCAGGGAGCACCCATCTTGATGCCCAGCGCCTTGGCCTCGTTGGAGCGGGCAATGGCGCAGCCGTCGTTATTGCTCAGGACCACCACAGGCAGGCCGTTGAGGCTGGGCCGGAACACCCGCTCGCAGCTGACAAAGAAGTTGTTGCCATCGACCAGCGCGTACATGCCGGGTCCCTCAGGTGCGAAACTGTTTGATGGCCGCCACCACCACGCCCCAGATTTCCAGGGTCTGGCCGTCTTTGGGAGTGATGTCCGGAAAGGTTACGTTGGCCGCTTTGAGCTTGATGCGCCCGGCGCGCTGGTACAGGGTCTTGCAGACAAACTCGCCGTCGATCACCGCCACCACCACCTGCCCGGAACGCGGCGCAATGGCACGGTCCACCATCACCACGTCGCCGTCGAAGATGCCGGCATCGCGCATCGACTCGCCGCGCACCCGCAACAGGTAGGTCGCCTGGGGGTGCCGCATCAACTGCGCCATCAGGTCCACGCGCTGGACCATGTGGTCTTCGGCCGGCGACGGAAAACCCGCCGCGACACAGCATGGCAAGACGTTGACCGACTCCGGGATCAGCGTCAAGGCCAGTGGCCGGGCAAGGGGCAAATCGCAGAGGTTCATGGACATACTGGATAAAACATCAGTATATTGCAAGCTTGTCAGCCATGCACATCGAATTGCCTGTCATTTAGGCAGTTTCTGGCAAGCCCAATGGTGACGCGGTTTGGTCGACTTGTCCGCCGGTTATCCACAAGTTTGGACACCACTTTCGGGGACAAATTTGAGCAGGAACAGACCAGCATCACACCGCCTGATTTGGGGATACGATTCAGCCATGAAAAAATCGAAAAACGTCAAGGCCGACAAGCTCGGCAAGAAAGATTACTTCGACAGGCTGGCGCCGCTGCAGCTTGAACTCAACGATGTGGCGCGCTGGCTGCAGCACACCGGCAAGCGCCTTGTCGTGGTGATCGAGGGCCGCGACACCGCGGGCAAGGGTGGCGTCATCACGGCCATTGCCGAAACGCTGAACCCGCGCCAGTGCCGCACGGTGGCGCTGGCCAAACCCAGCGAACGGGAGCAATCCCAATGGTATTTCCAGCGCTACGTGCAGCACCTGCCAGCGGCCGGCGAGATCGTGCTCTTCGACCGGAGCTGGTACAACCGCGCAGGCGTCGAGCGGGTCATGGGCTTCTGCTCCGAAGACCAGACCAGAACATTCCTGAAACAGGCGCCGGTATTCGAGCAGATGCTGGTTGACGATGGCATCCTGCTTTTCAAGTATTGGCTGACGGTCGATCAGGCGCAGCAGGAAGAGCGTTTTGCTGAACGATTGGCCGACCCGCTCAAGCGCTGGAAACTCAGCCCGATCGACTTGCAGGCGCGGGAAAAGTATGCCCAATACGGCCTGGCACGCAGCACCATGCTCAAAGCCACGCACAGCAAGGCGGCACCATGGACGCTGGTCGACTTCAACGATCAGCGGCGCGGCCGGCTCACGCTGATCCGCCATCTGCTCGATCACATTCCCGAGCGGCAGGTGCCAGAGAATGTCATCACGTTCCCGCCACTTGGCCATGCGCCATTGCGCGAGCAATTCGACACGGCGTTGAAGCCCATCGCAACGCTGGCGTGATGCCCCGACCAAATGAAAAAATATTCAATACTCGTCGTCTGCACCGACAACCTGTGCCGCAGCCCCACGGCTGAGGTGGTGATTCGCCAGAAGGCCATCCAGCAAGGTCTGGCGGACCGGGTACAGGTGGCTTCGGCGGCAACCCACGACCTCAACACGGGCGAACCCATCGACTATCACGCCCAGAAACACGCGATGCGCCGCGGCTATGACCTGTCCGCGCTCAGGGTCAGGCTGTTGCAGGCTGAGGACTTTGAACGCTTTGACCTGATTCTGGCCATGGAGGAAAACAATCTGCTGACACTGAGACTGCGCTGCCCGCCCGAGCACCGGCACAAGCTTGACTATTTCACCGCGTATGACAGTGGCCAGGCCAGACGGGATGTGCCAGATCCTTTTTATGGCAAGCCGGATGATTTTGAGCGGGTGCTCGATCTGGTGGAAGAGGCCAGCGAGGGATGGCTGCAGTTTGTCAGGACGCAGCCAGTCTGAGCTTGTTGAAGCAGCGCCATCAACCGGCAGGCGCCCGATGCGCCACACGCCCGCCCACCAGTGTGCAGCGCACGCGCCCGGGCAGCTCGTATGCCGTGAACGGCGTGTGCTTGCCCTGGCTGACCAGGGTGTCGGCCCGCACCGTCCATTGCGTTTGCGGGTCGAACACACACACGTCGGCCAGACCCCCCTCTTGCAGTCGTCCGGTGCGACCCAGGCGGGGGCCCAGCGCGGCGCCCAGCACCCGGGCCGGGCCGTCGGTGACCACGGCGATGGCTCGTGCCAGATTGACATCGCCGTCCTGATGCCACTTGTAGGCCAGGCTCAGCAGCAGTTCCAGCCCGGTGGCGCCGGGTTCGCTTTCGGCAAACGGCAGGTTCTTGGTATTTTCATCCACCGGGGTGTGGTCTGACACCAGCGCGTCAATGGTGCCGTCGGCCAGACCGGCACGCAGCGCGTCGCGGTCGCGCTGCTGGCGCAGCGGCGGGTTCAGCCGGGCGCGGCTGTCGAAGAAACCCAGGTCGGTGTCGGTCAGGTGCAGCGAGTTGATGCTGACATCGCAGGTCACATTCAAGCCATCGAGCTTTGCCTGGCGCACCAGCGCAACCCCGGCGGCGCTGCTGATGCGGCACAGGTGCACGCGTGCGCCGGTGGCGCGCATCAGCTCGAAAATGGTGTGCAGGGCAATGGTTTCGGCCATCACCGGCACACCGCTCAATCCCATGCGTGTGGCCAGTGCGCCGCTGGCCGCCACGCCCTGGCCCAAAAAGTAGTCTTGCGGGCGCAGCCATACCGCGTAACCAAAGGTGCTGGCGTACTGAAAAGCGCGTTGCAGCACCTGGGTGTTGCCCAGCAAAGCCTCGGCCTGACTGAACGCCACGCAGCCAGCATCGGTCAACATCATCATCTCGGTCAGCGTTTCTCCCTTCAAGCCACGCGTCAGCGCGCCCAGCGGGTAAACGCGCGCCTGCTCCAGCTTTTCAGCACGAAAGCGCAACATTTCGACCAGACCGGGCTCGTCGAGCACCGGGTCGGTATCGGGCTGGCAGACCAGGCTGGTCACTCCACCGACCATGGCTGCAGCCATTTCGGATTCGAGCATGCGGGCGTGCTCATTGCCGGGTTCGCGCAGTCGCACCGCCAGATCGACCAGACCCGGCAGCACCAGACAGCCGTCGGCCGGGATCGTGACCGCTGGTCGGAAATCTGCAGGGATGTTCTGAATCGCGACGATGGCGCCATTGGTCAGCGCGACATCAGCTTGCTTGTCCAGCCCACTGGCGGGGTCGATGACCCGGCCACCTTGAATCAACACACTGTTTTGCTTGTTCATCTGCAACTCTCTCAAAGGTTCAGGCTTCGTTGCCGGCCACAATGCTCATCACTGCCATGCGCACGGCGATGCCAAAGGTCACCTGCGGCAGGATCACGCTCTGGCGGCCATCAACCACCGCCGAATCAATTTCGACGCCGCGGTTGATCGGCCCCGGGTGCATCACGATGGCATCTGGCTTGGCCAGTTGCAGCTTGGCCGGTGTCAGGCCGAAGCCCTTGAAAAATTCCTGGCTCGACGGCAGCAGCGCGCCGCTCATGCGCTCGTTTTGCAGGCGCAGCATGATCACCACATCCGCGCCCCTGATGCCTTCTTCGAGCGTGTGGCAGACCCGCACGCCCATCGGTGCCATGTCGGACGGCACCAGCGTCTTGGGGCCGACCACGCGCACTTCGGCGCAGCCCAGCGTGGTCAGCGCGTGAATGTCGGAGCGCGCCACGCGCGAGTGCAGCACATCGCCCACGATGGCCACCGTCAGGTTGGCAAAGTCGCCCTTGTAGTGGCGAATGGTGTACATGTCGAGCAGGCCCTGGGTCGGGTGGGCATGGCGGCCGTCGCCGGCGTTGACCACATGCACATGCGGCGCCACATGCTGGGCGATCAGGTAGGGCGCGCCCGATTCGCTGTGGCGCACCACAAACAGGTCGGCGGCCATGGCGCTGAGGTTGGCAATGGTGTCGAGCAGCGACTCGCCCTTGGCGGCCGACGACTTGGCAATGTCAAGGTTGATCACGTCGGCGCTCAGGCGCTTGGCGGCAATCTCGAAAGTGGTGCGGGTGCGCGTGGAGTTCTCGAAAAACAGGTTGAAGACGCTTTTTCCGCGCAACAAGGGCACTTTTTTGACTTCGCGGTTGCCCACCGAGACAAAGTTGCTGGCGGTATCCAGCACCTGCGTCAGGATGCTTTTGGGCAGGCCCTCGGTCGAGAGCAAATGGATCAGCTCGCCGTTTTTATTGAGCTGCGGGTTGCGCTGGTAGAGCATGGTCAGAGGTCTTTCACGTTGAAACTGAAGCGGCCATCAGCCTGACGCGCCAGCGCCAGCGACTGGTTGGCGGGCAGCGTGATGCGCGCGCTGCACAGGTCAGGCTGGATTGGCAGCTCGCGTCCGCCCCGATCCACCAGCACCGCCAGCTTGACGCTGGCCGGGCGACCAAAGTCAAACAATTCGTTGAGAATGGCGCGCACCGTGCGTCCGGTAAACAGCACGTCGTCGAGCAGCAGCACACGGGCACCATTGACGTCGAACGGAATCTGCGTCTGCGCACTGCTGGTCATGCCGCGGCGGGCATAGTCATCACGGTGCATGGCCGAAGAGATCACGCCGAATGGCTGCACCAGACCGAGGTCTTTGTGCAGCCGCTCGGCCAGCCAGACACCACCCGAGGCAATGCCCAGCAATTGCGTTTGCGGCTGCAGCTGCGGGCGCAGCTTGTGTGCCAGGTCGGCATACAGCGCCTCGGCATCGAGTGCCAGTGTGCTCATGGAAGTCTCCTAAAAAATTGTTCCAGAATGATGCAGGCGGCAGCCGCATCGGCATCGCGCGCGCCCATGGCCTGCGCCTCGGTGGTGGTGTAGCGCTCATCGACCTCGAACACCGGCAGGTTGAAGCGGCCGTGCAACTGGCGTGCAAAGCGGCGCGCCCGATGGGTGTTTTCGTGTGCGGCGCCGTCGGGATGAAACGGCACACCCACCACCAGCGCGTCGGGTTGCCAGGTGGCGAGCTGTTGCGCCACCTTGTCGAAGCGCGCCTTGCCTTCGGCGCTGATCGTGCCTTGCGGCCGGGCGCTGCGCAGAACGCGGTTGCCTACCGCAATGCCGGTGCGTTTGAGGCCGAAGTCGAGCGCCATGAAGATCTGCAAATGGGGCGCCACCACGGGCTGTGGATCAATGCTTGAACTGTCGGTGCGCGTGGCGCTCATGCGTGGCCTGCGTCGGGGGTGAGCATCCAGGGCTCCAGCCCCAGTAGCTTGAGTGCCTGGGTGTAGCGCTCGGGCACCGGGGTCTCGAAGATCAGCCGGGAGTCGGCCTGCACCGTGAGCCAGCTGTTGTCGCTCAGTTCTGACTCCAGCTGACCCTCGCCCCAGGCCGCATAACCCAGTGAAATCAGCACTTTGCGCGGCCCGCTGCCGGTCGAGATGGCCTCCAGCACGTCACGCGAGGTGGTCATCTCCAGACCGCCCGGAATGATCATGGTGCTTGAATAGACAGGTTGCTCCGGCTGTTTGTCGTCGGCGAAGGTGGCCTCATGCAGCACAAAACCGCGCTCGGTCTGGATTGGGCCGCCAAAGAAAACGGGCGCCGCCTGCAGGTCGGTGCGGCTCAAAGGCAGATCCACCTTGTCGAAGAGGCCCTTGAGGTTGATGTCGCAGGGTTTGTTGATGACCAGACCCAGGGCACCGTGCGGGCTGTGCTCGCACAGATAGATGACACTTTGTCCGAACAGCGGATCCTGCAAACCGGGCATGGCGATCAGAAAATGATTCGTCAGGTTGATGGGGGCAGAATCAGCAGACATGGAACAATTTTAGCGATGAACATGAGCCCTAAATTTGCCAGCGGAATGATGTGGTTTCGCCGCGATTTGCGCGTGACCGACAACGCGGCGTTGCACCAGGCATTGAGCCAGTGCGCGCGCGTGCACTGTGTTTTTGTGTTTGACCGGGCCATTCTGGACCCCCTGCCTCGCGCTGACCGGCGGGTGGAGTTCATCCGTGAATCGCTGCTGGAACTCGATGCGGCATTGCGTCTGCTCAGCGGCAAGACCGGCGCGGGCCTGATTGTGCGCCATGCGCTGGCCAGCACCGAAGTGCCACGCCTGGCCACCGCGTTGCAAGTGCAGGCGGTGTTTGCCGCGCGCGACTATGAACCGCAGGCGCTGTCACGCGATGCCAGCGTGGCCGGGGCGCTGGCGCAAGCCGGCTGCGCATTTTTCACCTGCAAGGACCAGGTGATTTTTGAGGGCGGCGAGATTCTGACCCAGTCCGGCACGCCTTACGGTGTCTTCACGCCCTACAAAAACAACTGGCTCAAACGCGTGTCACCTGAACACCTGACGCAGCACGACAGCGCAGCGCTGGCATCGCGCTTGAGCGAACGCCCGGCTGAATTCCTGCACCCGCTGCCCAGTCTGAGCGAACTTGGCTTTGAAACCACCAACCTGGCCAGGCTAGCGCTGCCTGCCGGCGAAAGTGGCGCTCAGGATTTGCTGACGTCTTTTTTTGAGCGCATGGACGACTACCACGCCACGCGCAACTTTCCGGCCGTCAAAGGCCCGAGTTATCTTGGCGTTCACCTGCGCTTTGGCACCGTGTCGATCCGCCAGCTGGTGCGGCTCGCCTTGCAGCGCCAGGCCGCGGGAAGCCCGGGTGCGTCAGTTTGGCTCAGCGAGCTGGTGTGGCGCGATTTTTACTTTGCCATTCTGGCCAATTTTCCGCATGTGGCCGGTCGCGCCTTCAAGCCCGAATACGACGCCATCCAATGGGAAAGCGGCCCGTACGCGGAAACGCTTTTTGCCGCCTGGCGCGAGGGCCGCACCGGTTACCCGCTGGTCGATGCTGCCATGGCGCAAATCAACCAGACCGGCTACATGCACAACCGGCTGCGCATGGTGGCGGGCAGTTTTCTGGTGAAGGATCTGGGGATTGACTGGCGTTGGGGCGAGCGCTACTTTGCCGAACACCTGAACGACTTCGACCTGTCGGCCAACAACGGCGGCTGGCAATGGGTGGCCTCCAGCGGCTGCGACGCGCAGCCCTACTTTCGCATTTTCAACCCGGTCAGCCAGAGTGAAAAGTTTGACCCAAAGGGCAAATTCATCCGCCGCTACCTGCCACAGCTGGCCAAATTGTCCGACAAGGCGATCCATACACCCTGGCTGGCCAAGCCGCTGGAATTACACATGGCCGGCGTGGTGCTGGGACAAAATTACCCTAATCCGATCATCCTGCACGACGAGGCGCGCGCCAAAACCCTGGCGCGCTACGCGGTGGTCAAAAAAATCGTTCCTGATGTCGCATAGCCAGGATGCAGGGTGGCCCGGATGAATCACAACACGATCCGCGACAGATCAGATTTGCACCATCTCGAAATCTTCCTTGCGGGCCCCGCATTCGGGGCAGGTCCAGTTCAGTGGCACGTCGCGCCATGCCGTGCCGGCCGCAACGCCATGTTCCGGATCACCCGCTTGTTCGTCATAAATCCAGCCACAAATCAGGCACATCCAAGTTGATGATTGCGTCACAGAGTCCAAGGCCTTCCAATAGAATGTCAATTTGTTTAACCCGGTCTGATGCCCATCACCAGCACCGGTCTGCATCCTCCCATTTTGCCCGAAGAACCCCATGACGACCTCCACCGACCACAATGCCACCCTGTTTGTCCGCGCCGCCAAAGTGATTCCGGGTGGCGTCAATTCGCCCGTGCGCGCTTTTCGCGCGGTCGGCGGAACACCACGCTTCATCACCCGCGCCCAGGGTGCCTACATCTGGGATGCCAACGACCAGCGCTACGTTGACTACATCGGCTCCTGGGGCCCGATGATCCTGGGACACGGTCACCCGGCGGTGCTTGAAGCAGTGCAAAACGCCGTGCAGGAAGGCCTGTCGTTTGGCGCACCCACCGAACGCGAAATCGAACTAGCCGAAGAAATCCTCAAGCTCATGCCCAGCATGGACATGGTGCGACTGGTGAGTTCTGGTACCGAAGCCGGCATGAGCACGATCCGACTGGCGCGCGGCGCCACCGGACGTTCCAAGATCATCAAGTTTGAAGGCTGCTACC
>JBBINL010000105.1:0-9517 GCA_037443905.1 Burkholderiales bacterium
ACGCCGTGCGCTTTTACACCAAGCGCAAGACCATCACCCAACGCTGGCCGTCAGCAGGTGTGCGCGAGGGCGCGGTGTTCAGCTTTCCGAGCAGCCGGTAAGGAGCCGACGATCAGTGCCTGAGAGCTGTCGGCAGGCGCCACATCCAGAGCGCCACCAGCGCGCAGCATGCCCCCGGGACCCAGCCTATGCTGGACGGCATGAACCACCAGGCGATGACCGAGCTGACGGCCATGCTGCCCCATGCGACCTGCTTGGCGCGAAGCGGCACGGCGCGCTGTCTGCGCCAGTCGCGCACCATCGGGCCAAACCGTGGGTGCGCCAGCAGCCACTGCTCGTAGCGCGCGCTGCCCTGCGAGTAGCAAAAAGCGGCCAGCAAGACAAAAGGTGTGGTCGGCAGCAGGGGCAACACCACGCCTACCACGCCTGCCGTCAGGCTCAGCGTGCCGCAGATCAGCCATAGCCATCGTAACCAGCGGGGGCGCGAGGGTGGCGCGGGACCAGCCGGCGGCAAGGGGGATGGCAAATTTTGATGCATCGGTCATTAACGGGGTAAGGGCTTGTTCATGCACCAGCTGTGCTTGTAGTTTGTGAACAAGCCCAGAGCATTGTCAGGCGGTTTGGCGCACACTCTGGTTTTTCATTTTCAGGAGTTTCTCATGTTGATCGGCCTGCCCAAAGAAATCAAGAACCATGAATACCGCGTCGGCCTGACGCCGGCGAGCGTGCGCGAACTGGTGCAACATGGCCACCAGGTGCTGGTGCAGAGGGGTGCCGGTGCGGACATCGGCTTGAGCGACGCGCAGTACCAGGCTGCTGGCGCCACGCTGGCCGTTGATGCGGCGCAGGTGTTTGCTGGCGCCGACATGATCGTCAAGGTCAAGGAGCCGCAACCGGCCGAGTGCGCCATGCTGCGCCCGGGCCAGATTTTGTACACCTACCTGCATCTGGCGCCCGATCCGGCGCAAACCGCGGCGCTGGTCAAGTCCGGCGCGGTGTGCATTGCCTATGAGACCATCACCGGCCCTGGCGGTGGCCTGCCGCTGCTGGCGCCCATGAGCGAGGTGGCCGGGCGCATGGCGGTCCAGGCAGGCGCTGCCCATCTGGAAAAAAGCAAGGGCGGCATGGGCATTTTGCTCGGTGGTGTGCCCGGTGTGCCCGCCGCGCATGTGGTGATTCTGGGCGCCGGCGTGGTCGGCACGCACGCGCTGCAAATGGCTGTGGGCATGGGCGCCAGAGTGACCGTGCTCGACAAAAATGTGGACCGCCTGCGCGCGCTGGACCTGGTGTTCGGCAATCGCATCAACACGCTCTTCTCAAACGCCCACAGCGTCGAGGAGGCGGTGCTCGATGCCGATCTGGTGATTGGCGGCGTGCTGATTCCGGGTGCTGCTGCGCCCAAGCTGGTCACGCGTGCCATGATCAGCCGCATGAAACAGGGCGCGGTGGTGGTCGACGTGGCCATTGACCAGGGCGGTTGTTTCGAAACCTCGCACGCCACCACCCACGCCGAGCCCACCTTTGTCGTTGATGGAGTGGTGCATTACTGCGTGGCCAACATGCCCGGTGCGGTGGCGCGCACCAGCACCTTTTCGCTCAACAACGCCACCATCGGCCACGCCGTGGCGCTGGCTGACAAGGGCTGGCAGCAGGCGCTCAAGGACGACCCGCATCTGAAAAACGGCCTGAATGTGGCGCTGGGCCAGGTGACTTACGAAGCGGTGGCCAGGACGCTGGGCTACGCCAGTATCGATCCGGAGTCATTGCTGGGGTAAGCCAGCCCGCGCACGCCAGTACGCGCGCGGTGCAAGGGATAATGCGCGCCACATGGCACTCATCACTCTCCTTGACGCGCAACTGGCTTACGGACACGTCCCGCTGCTGGACCACACCACTTTTTCCCTGGAGGCGCAGGAGCGCGTTGGCCTGATCGGTCGCAACGGCGCGGGAAAATCGTCATTGCTCAAGATACTGGGCGGACTGGAAAAACCCGACGATGGCACGCTGCAAGTGCAAGGCAACACCCGCATTGCCTATGTGGCGCAAGAACCGCAACTCGATCCCGAAGTCACCGTGTTCGGCGCGGTCAGCGCAGGCCTGGCCCGGGTCAGGGCGCTGATTGACGAATACTCGCAGGGCCATGGCGACCTGGACGCGATGCAAAGCGAAATCGAAGCGCTGGACGGCTGGAACTGGGAGCAACGCGTGGCCGAGACCCTGCACCGGCTGCACCTGGAGCCTGATGTGCTGATTGGCACGCTGTCGGGCGGCAACAAGAAGCGTGTGGCGCTGGCGCAGGCGCTGGTGGCGGCGCCCGATGTGCTGCTGCTCGACGAGCCCACCAACCACCTGGATCTCGACAGCATCGAATGGCTGGAGGGCCTGCTGTGCGACTTCAAGGGCAGTATCGTGACCGTGACGCACGACCGCTCTTTCCTGGACAACGTGGCCACGCGCATCGTTGAACTCGATCGTGGCAAGCTGCAGTCTTACCCCGGCAACTTCGCCGCCTACCTGCTGCAAAAAGCCGAGCAGGCAGCGCAGGAAGCCGTGATCAACGCCCGTGCCGACAAACTGCTGGCGCAGGAGGAAGTGTGGATTCGCCGCGGTGTGGAAGCCCGCCGCACCAAGGCGCAAGGCCGCATCAACCGGCTCGAAGTGCTGCGCGCCCAGCGCGAGGCCAGGCGCGAGGCGCTTGGCAGCGTCAAGCTCGACGTGGCCAGCGGCGCGCTCAGCGGCAAGCTGGTGGCCGAGCTGACCCATGTGAGCAAAAGCTTTGGTGACCGGAAAATTGTCGATGACTTCTCCTGCGTGATCCTGCGCGGCGACAAGGTCGGCCTGCTGGGCCCCAACGGCGCCGGCAAGACCACGCTGCTCAAGCTGATTCTGGGCGAGCTCAAGCCCGACCCGGCGCCGGCCTACGCGCCCAGGCCAGGCCCTGGCGAGAGCGCCTGGGGCACGGTGCGCCAGGGCGCCAACATCGCTGTGGCCTATTTTGATCAGATGCGCAATGCGCTCAACCTGGACGCCACGCTGGAAGACTTCATCAGCCCGGGCAGCGAGTGGATCGAGATCGGCAACCGGCGCCAGCATGTCAAAAGCTATCTGGGTGACTTTCTGTTCAGTCCGGCGCGCGCCAACTCGCCGGTGCGCAGTCTGAGCGGTGGCGAGCGCAACCGGCTGCTGCTGGCGCGCCTGTTTGCCCGCCCGGCCAATGTGCTGGTGCTCGACGAACCCACCAACGATCTCGACATCGACACGCTGGAACTGCTCGAAGAGCTGCTGCAAAACTTTGACGGCACGGTGTTTCTGGTCAGCCACGACCGCACCTTTCTCGACAACGTGGTCACCAGCACCATTGCCTTCGAGGGCGATGCCAAATGGCGCGAATACGAGGGCGGCGTGACCGACTGGCTGACGCAGAGCCGGCGCGCCAGCGAGTCTGCCAGGAGCAAGGGCCAGAGTGACGCGCCGCCGTTTCATGACACGCGTGCGCCGGTGTCCAAAGCCGCCGCCAAGACCGCCCAACACCCTGCCGGCGCCACCAGCACGGGCGCCGCACCGCCCTCTGGCGCAGTGGCCAGGGCGCGCAAGCTCAGCTTCAAGGAGCAGCGCGAGCTCGACGCGCTGCCGGATCTGATTGCGGCACTGGAAGCTGAGCAAAAAGAGATTGCCGACTTGCTGTCCGATGGCAGCCTGTACGCCATTGACAACGCACGCGCCTTGAAGCTGGCCATGCGCAGTGCCCAGATCGACGACGAACTGATGACCGCGCTGGAGCGCTGGGAGCTGCTGGGTTCGCCTGCCTGAGGCGGGCGAGCGCGGCAGCGCCGCCTTACAGGTGCGCCAGCGGCAGTTTGCCGGCGGCCTCGTCGACTTGCAGCAGCGCAATCAATTCGGCCAGATCCTGCTCCAGGCGTTGCAGCGTTTGCGGGTTCAGGCGTTCCAGCGCGGCGGGTAAGACCCCTTCAAACGGTCCCGGCACCCTGGCCAGCAGCGCCAGCGCCTGCGCTGTGATGTGAAGATGCACATGGCGCTTGTCGGTTTCGTCTTTGTCCATGCGGATCAGTTCCTTGTGTTCCAGCACGCGCACCAGATTGCTGGCGGTGGACTGGTGCACGTCCATGCTCCTGGCCAATTGCCCCATGCCGATGCCGGGCTGGTCGCGGATCACGCTCAGCGCCCAGACCTGTGCCCCGCCGAGCCCCACCTGTTTCTCCACCTGTTTGAAGTGGCTGCGCACGGCATTGAACACCACCCGAAAGCGGCGCAGCACCTGGCTGGATGGGTTGGGCTGGCTGGTGGGAGCAATGTTGCGCGGCATATGACTCGTGTGATGGATGCGATGGCCCGGGATCATAGGCCTGAATCCGGCCATCGGGTGACAAGTTCTATTTGAGGGGCCGGTTGAGCAACTTTTTTCGCACCATGCGCATCAACAGATCGTCAAAAGTGTAGAACCCGTTGTCACATTTGGCCAGTTCGGCCAGGGCAAAAGCGGCGCCGGTGCCAAAGGCGCGGCGTTCGATCGAGTTGTGGATCAGCCTCACGGTCTGGTACGGAAAGCCAAAAATCACCTCATGGTGGCCAACGATGCCGCCAAGCCGCAGCGAGGTGATGCGGTTTTCGTCCACCTCGATACTGCGGGCAATCTTGCGCGCCGTGCCCGACACCTCGGGTTTTTCACGAAAGTGTTGCTCGACGATTTCCACGTCGGCAAACGGTGCGATCTTGCGCAGCAGGCGCGCCGCCATGATCAGGAAGTTGATGCCCACGGTGATATTGGGCGAGCACAGCACGCGGGCGTCTGCCGCCAGGGTATGAGCGTAAGCCAGGTCGGCGTCGCTGTAGGCCGAAATGGCGCTGACCAGCATGAGGCCGCGCGCGCGCACGGGTTCACCGTAAAGGTGCAGGCTCTCGGGGCGCGAAAAGTCCACCAGCGCATCAACCGGATGGGCATCGAGCCACTCGCCCCAGGCCTCGGGTGAAGCCAGGCAAGCCATGGGCACGCTCACCCCGGGGCTGATTTGCGCCGGTGCCAACGAGGCGCTGCCGCGTGCAATCCAGCACAGTTCATAGCGCGGATCATCCACCAGCACCTGGGCAACGGCTTGGCCTGCCTTGCCGAAACCTGCCAAACCAACTTTGATCATGACCCGCCTCCTGGCCTCCTGGTATTGAATGTGGCACCTGTCCAACACGGTACGCTACTTGTGGGGATTATCCTTAAATATGTTTGCGCCAATGTATTTATCCCACACAATCCGTCCTGACATGCGATGAGTGCGGCAGTGCCTGGCATGGTCCGGCGACAAATTCATGAATTCCAACGTTAACAGTGACGAAATCCTTCATGCCATCCAGCAAGAGGTCATCGACTGGCGCGCCTGGACCGGGCGTGTGCTGGTGATGGTTTTTGCCGCCCTGGCCGGCCTGACCGTGGTGGCGTTCACCTGGATGACCGAGCGCGCCTTCGGCCTCTTCGAGCAGATGCGGCAAAGCTACTGGTGGAGCCCCTTGCTGTGGACGCCACTGTGCACCGCCGCCATTGTCTGGGTCATGCGCCGCCATGCCATGGGCAGCGCGGGCTCGGGTATTCCGCAGGTGATGGCGGCGCTCGACGGAAGCGTGGCACCGTCCAATCGCGGCCTGTTTGTGTCGCTCAAGCTCACTTTCGCCAAAATGGCGCTGGCCACCTGGGGATTGCTGGCGGGTTTGTCGCTCGGGCGAGAGGGGCCGTCGGTGCAGATTGCCGCCGGCGTCATGCACCATGCCCGGCGCTGGCTGCCCGACAAATCTCAGGTGTCAGAGCATGGCCTGATGATGGCGGGTGGTGCGGCTGGCATTGCGGCGGCCTTCAACACCCCGCTGGGCGGCGTGATGTTTGCCATCGAGGAACTTTCGCGCAGGCCCGAGCAACGCTCCAGCGGCCTGCTGCTGGCGGCCATCGTGCTGAGCGGCCTGATGGCGGTGTCGATCTACGGTAACGCCACCTACTTTGGTGTCATCAAGGTGCAAAACCTGAGCATGGCGCTGCTGCTGCCGGGTCTGCTGGTGGCGGTGCTCAGCGGCCTGGCCGGTGGCATGTTTGCCCGGGTGCTGCTGGTGTCGATCCGGGGCGAGTCGGCCGACCGTTTCAGCCGCTGGCGCAAGCGCAGCCCGGTGGCTTTTGGCGCTGCCTGCGGGCTGGCCGTTGCCGTCATTGGCCTGGCCAGCCAGGGCCACACTTTTGGCACCGGCTACGCGCACAGCCGCGCCATGCTCGAAGGCAATGACGATACCTCGCCGCTGTATGTCCTGCTGAAATTCATGGCCACCTGGATCACCGCCTGGGCCGGCGTGCCTGGCGGCATCTTTGCACCGGCGCTGTCGATCGGCGGCGCCCTGGGCAATGACGTGGCGCAGTTGATCGGCTATGCCAACGCCCCGACCCTGATCGCGCTGGGCATGGTGGGTTTTCTGGCGGCTGTCACGCAAGCGCCGCTGACCTCGTTCATCATCGTGATGGAAATGGTGGCAGGCCATGAACTGGTGCTGAGCCTGATGGCCACGGCAGTGGTGGCCAGCGGAGTGTCGCGCCTGCTGTGTGTACCGCTCTACAGCGCGCTGGCGCAACTGCAATTGCTGCGCCTGCCCAAAGCCGATCCGGCATGAAACAGGCGTCTCGAGCGGCTTCGATCTCGTTGGCTATTCAGTTCGATGCAAGGCGCAGGCGAGTGACTTTTCAATGTGCCCGTGGATGCATCGAGCAGCTTCCCCGCTGTGATGGCCCGATGCCATCTGGTGCCAAGCAATATCGGTTAAATTGCAGGGGATGTTTTTGCCATCCCGGGGCCTGAGTGCCCGCCCCCCGTTGTTTTCCAGTGCCGAATTCCGCACTGCCCTGGGCATGTTTGCCACCGGCGTGACGATCGTGACCGCGCGCGCCCGCGATGGCCACCTGGTGGGGCTGACGGCCAACTCGTTCAACTCGGTATCGCTTTCGCCGCCGCTGGTGCTGTGGAGCTTGTCGCAGTCTGCCACTTCGATGGAGGCCTTTCGCAAAGGGTCGCACTACGCCATCAACATCCTGGCCGCCGACCAGCAGGCGCTGGCCCAGCGCTTTGCCACGCGCGGCGTGGACCGCTTTGCCGATGTCGATTTTGTGCAAGGAGCCTGTGGCGCGCCCTTGCTGCCCGGGGCCGTGGCCACCTTCGAGTGTTTCAACCGCAGCCGCTATACCGAGGGTGACCATGTGATTTTTGTCGGCGAAGTGGAGCACTGCGCGCACCGCAGTGGCATTGCGCCACTGCTGTACCATGGTGGCAAGTTCTATACCGAGCATCCACTGTGATCCAGTGTCAATCAGGGTGACGGCTGATGTATAAACTCAACGTCCCTGATTTCACCTGAGCCACGCCATGAACGACTCTGCTGCTGAGCGCATCCTGCTTGCCTACTCGACCACCGACGGCCACACGCTGCGAATTTGCCAACGCTTGCAGCAGGTGATGCAAGGCCTGGGAAAGCAGGTCAAAGTGACCCTGCTGAATGATGCCGGCGCGCTGGATTTGGCTGGTTTTGATCGCATCGTGATCGGTGCCAGCATCCGCTACGGCAAGCATCAGCCGCAAGTCGCCGAGTTCATTGCCAAACATCAGGCGCTGCTGGAAAGCCGTCCGAGCGCCTTTTTTTCGGTCAACATCGTGGCGCGCAAGCCCAACAAGAACACCCCTGAAACCAACCCCTATTGCCGCAAGTTTCTTGACAGCATTTCCTGGAAACCACGCCTGACCGGCGTCTTTGCCGGCAAGCTCGACTACCCCAGGTACGGCTTTGTGGACCGTCAGATGATCCGCTTCATCATGCTCATCACCAAAGGCCCTACCGACCCCAAGGCGGTGGTGGAGTTCACCGACTGGAGCAAGGTGGAAGACTTCGGGCGCGCGGTGTGCTCGCTCTGACGGGTTGATCAGACCACGCCGAGCTGGCGCAGCGCCGCCACCTGCGCTGCCTCCAACCCCAGTTCAAGCAGCACTTCATCGGTGTGCTCGCCAAGCCGGGGCGGGGCGCGGCGCAGCACCGGCGGGGTGGCGCTCAGGCGCAGCGGGCTGGCCACCGTGGCGATGGCCGCCGGCTGGGCAAAGGCTTCATGCTGTGCATTCGCACTCTGGGAAGGCGCTGCAGACTGCCTGACGACCAGACCCCGTGCCTGCACCTGGGTATCGGCAAAGGCCTGGCTGATGTCGTTGATCGGACCGCAGGGCACTGCCCTGTTTTCCAGCAGCGTGACCCAATCCGCGGTGCTGCGCGTGCGTGTCACAGGCAGCATCAGGGCAATGAGCGCCGCACGGTTCTGCACGCGCAGGGTGTTGCTGGCAAAACGGGTGTCTTGCGCCCATTCGGGGTGACCGGCGGCCTCGCAAAAGCGCGCGAACTGGCCGTCGTTGCCCACCGCCAGCAGCATCTGGCCGTCTGCGGTGTCAAAGGTCTGGTAGGGTGCCAGACTGGGGTGGGTGTTGCCCTGGCGTTGCGGCACCACGCCGGTGTTGAGGTAACCCGCGGCCTGGTTGGCCAGCACCGCCATGCCAACGTCGAGCAGCGCCATGTCGATGTGCTGGCCGCAGCCGGTCTGGTGGCGCGCCTCTATGGCGGCCAGAATGGCGCTGCAGGCGTAGATGCCGGTGAGGATGTCGATCAGCGCCACGCCCATGCGCATCGGCCCGCCGCCGGGCTGACCGTCGGCGTGGCCGGTGATGCTCATCATGCCACTCATGGCTTGCATCATCAGGTCATAGCCGGCGCGCTCGGCGTACGGGCCGCTCTGGCCAAAGCCGGTGACCGAGCAGTAGATCAGACGCGGATTGATGGTTTTCAGGCTCTCGTAATCCAGTCCGTATTGCTTCAGGCCGCCGACCTTGAGGTTCTCCACCAGGATGTCGCTTTGGGCGGCCATCTGGCGTATCAGTGCCTGGCCTTCCGGCTTGGCCATGTCGAGCGTGATGGCGCGCTTGTTGCGGTTGCAGGCGGTGAAATAGGTGGCTTGGTCGGTGTCGCGACCGTCGGCGTCGCGCAGAAATGGTGGACCCCAGTGGCGTGTGTCGTCACCGGCGCCGGGGCGCTCGACCTTGATCACATCGGCGCCCAGATCGGCCAGCATTTGCGTGGCCCAGGGGCCGGCCAGCACGCGTGACAGGTCAAGAACTTTGATGTGGCCGAGCGCGGCTTGGCCGACAGTGGTTTGTGCAATCATGACTTGGGGCTCGGGATTTCTGCCAGAAGGTTGTGAAATGGTTTGCGGCTTTTCCAGCGGTAAGCGCCGAAGTCGCGTTCGTCGGTGGTCAGGATGCGCCCATGACCCAAATGTTCGGCCAGCAATACGAGCGACGCGTCGGCCAGGTCCATCGGCAGGTTGGCATAGCGCTGCATCAGCGCAGGGATTTGGGCCAGGGTTTGGGGTGCAATGTCCCAGACATGCAGTGCGCCATCGGCCACTTCGGCGATCAGGGCGCAGGCAAAGCTTGTGCCCAGCCGCTGG
>JBBINL010000106.1:0-9299 GCA_037443905.1 Burkholderiales bacterium
CACACGCCGGTGGTGCTGATGGGTTACGCCAACCCGGTCGAGCGCTACAACCAGAAGCACCCGCGCAACCCTGCCGACGCGGGAGGTAGCGCCTTTGTGCTGGACGCTGCCGACGCCGGCGTCGATGGCGTGCTGATCGTCGATTACCCGCCCGAAGAATGTGAAGATTTTGCCGCCGAGCTCAAAGCCAACGGCCTGGACCTGATCTTTTTGCTCGCCCCCACCTCCACCATCGATCGCATGCAGCAGGTGGCGCGCATTGCCAGCGGTTATGTCTATTACGTGTCGCTCAAGGGCGTGACCGGCTCGGGCGCGCTCGACACCGGCGCGGTTGAGGCCATGCTGCCGCGCATTCGCCAGCATGTGAAAGTGCCTGTGGGCGTGGGTTTTGGCATCCGGGATGCGGCCTCGGCGCGCGCCATCAGCCGGGTGGCCGACGCGGTGGTGATCGGCAGCCGTATCATTCAGCTGATCGACGCACAACCGCGTGCACAGGTGGCTCCGACCGCAGAAAAGTTTCTGCGTGAAATACGCGCGGCGATCGATTCATAATCTTGTCCTTCTGCCATGCCGGACCTGATCCGGCATCCCGCCAAGACAGCCAAAGGCTTACGGAGAATAAACATGAGTTGGCTCGAAAAACTGCTTCCCCCCAAAATCCAGCACACCAACCCGGAGGATCGCCGCAGCGTGCCGGGTGGCCTGTGGATCAAATGCCCCAGCTGCGACACGGTGCTCTACAAGACCGACCTGGAGCAAAACCAGAATGTCTGCCCGAGTTGCAGCCACCATCACCGCATCGGCGCGCGCGCCCGTTTGAACTGGTTTCTGGACAACGAAGGCCGCTATGAAATCGGCCAGGAGGTGTTGCCGGTGGATGCGCTCAAGTTCAAGGACAGCCGCAAGTACCCCGAACGCCTGAAAGAAGCTCTGGACAACACCGGCGAGACCGACGCGCTGGTGGTGATGGGTGGCTCGGTCATGGGCATTGGCCTGGTGGCGGCGTGTTTTGAATTTGAATTCATGGGCGGCAGCATGGGCAGCGTGGTCGGCGAGCGCTTTGCCCGCGCGGTGCAGACCGCCATCGACCAGAAAGTGCCGTTCGTCTGCTTCACCGCCACCGGTGGTGCGCGCATGCAAGAAGGGCTGCTGAGTTTGATGCAGATGGCCAAGACCAACGCGTCGCTGACGCACCTGGCCAAAAAAGGCCTGCCGTTCATCAGCGTGCTGACCGACCCAACCATGGGCGGCGTCTCTGCCGGGTTTGCCTTCCTAGGTGATGTGGTGATCGCCGAACCGAAAGCGCTGATCGGCTTTGCCGGCCCGCGGGTCATTGAATCGACCGTGCGCGTCACACTGCCCGAGGGCTTTCAGCGTGCCGAATTTTTGCAGACCAAGGGTGCCGTGGATCTCATTTGCGACCGCCGCGAATTGCGCAAAACCATCGCCAACACGCTGGCCATACTGACGCGTCAAAGCGCCGATGCGGTGGCCTGAAGAACACGATGTGGTCCCGCCGACAGGAATCGAACCTGTATTTCACGCTTAGGAGGCATGCGCACTATCCATTGTGCTACGGTGGGAGCGGCCGATTTTAGTTGCTGAATCCGGGGCAATGCGATTGACCGGGCGATTGCGCGCGTGCCAGGGTTGGTGCTGGCCTTGAGTGAACAGCGCATGTTGCCGGGCTCTCAGTCGTAGCGACGGGTCCAGATCAGATCCACCGCGCTTTGTTCGCCAGTTCGGGCGCGCAGGGTCAGGTTTCTGGTCAGGTCATAAAAAATGGTGAAGACGCCCAGGGTGCCGGCCAGGCCGCTTTCGTAAGCCACGTAAAAGTCGTTGCTGAGCCGTTTGCCCAGGGAGACCGTGGCGCCCGAGGCGGTGTCAGCCTGACCTTTGCCCCTGAAACTCAATTCATCCAGGCCCAGCGCCTGCGTCAAACTGGCGCTTGGCCCCCCCTCGCGGTTGCCGCCGAGCAAAGCCAGTGCCGCTTGCTGCAACAGGGCGGTCTCGCCGCCGCTCTCGCTGGCAGATCGGCCAAGTACCAGCCAGGCCAGCTTTTCCGACTCAGGCAATTCAGGATCGGCATACAGGCGCACGATGGGCGACAGCGCGGTGCCGCTGACCTGCACGCCCACGCGCTGGGTGATTTTGGGACGAATCGCCAGAATGTCGAGCATCGGGTTGTTGAACGGGCCGACAAAGCGCAGCTCACCCTGTTCGATGTCCAGGCGCTGACCGTAGGCGCGGTAGGTGCCGCGCACCGTGCGCACCGTGCCGCTCAGTTTGGGCGCCAGGTTGTCGATGGCGCTCAGCGACAGTTTGCCCTCCAGGCGCGTCTCGAGGCCGCGCCCGCGCAGCCTGAAGTCCTGCCCCAGATCAAGCTCGATCAGCAGCTCGGTGACAAGGCGGGGTGAAGCCGCCGGGCCGGGCTTGTTTGTCGCATTGGCCTGTTGCGCCAGCTGCGCCTTGTCGCCTGCGCCGCGCAGCACCACGTCGTCACCCAGTTGCGGGGCACTGTCGTCGGGCAGCGTGACCAGTGCCTGGTCCACAGCCAGGGTGCCACGCAAGTTCAGACGGGCGTCGCTGAGTTGGGCGGAAGCCTTGCCGGACACCACCACGCGCAGGTCGGAGCGGCTGCTCAGGCGCAAGGCTTTGGCCTGGACCTCAAATGCCATGCGCAGGCGCGATAAAAAATCGGCTTCGGTGCGGCTGGCAAGCCAGAAAACCGATCCGCGCAGGGTGATTTGACCGCCAGCGCCGCCCTTGGCAGACGTGGCGCCTTGCAGGGTGAAATCCTCGATATCCATCTGCTGCCCATGCAGCCGGGCATTCAGGGTGCCTTGGCTGACGTCGATGCCTTCGACCACCGAGCGCACCGCCAGATCGCGTGCTTGCAGGCGGCCCGTCCACTCGGGCAAGTCGAGTGTTCCGGAAAGGATGATGTCGGCATCCATGGTGCCGCGCAGACGCCAGCCGGGCGGCGCCAGCGCCGACCAGGCATCCACCGGCGGCATTTGCATCTGCAGACTGCCGGCGATAGGCACGTTTCTGGCCAGGGCCAGACCCTGACCCTGCGGCTGCAGCCGGGTGCTGAAGGCCATCAGCGCCTTGCCAGCACGCGCGCTGTCCCAGCGCAGGCTGCTCGACAGGTAGCCGTCGTCAAGGTTGAGTTCCAGCCGGGCTTCGCGCATGTCAGCGGGCAAGTCCAGTTGGCTGACCTCACCGGCGCGCAGGCGCAGGTCGCCCGAGCTGCGCTCCAGCATCGCGCTCAGGTGCAGGGCATCGGTTTGCTGGGCATCCCATTGGCCGTTCAGGATCAGGTCGCTGTCCAGCCCCAGATCGGCCAGGCTCTTGCCGCTGACCGCGTCCAGCCAGGCCAGGGGCAGGCCGGTGATTTGTCCCCGGCTGTGCCATTGGGCTTTGGCCTGGGCTGGCGCTGCCGTTCTGACACCCGGCTGCTTCCACTCGACGGGATCCCAGTTCAGGCGCGCGTCGCCGGGCTGCGGACCTTGCAAGCGGGCGCTACCGGCGGCGATGGTCAGGGTCTTGCCGGTGCTGCTGGACAGCCAGTCCAGCAGGATGGGTTGATTCCCGGCGGCAACCGTCTGCAGCGACCATGGGCCAGGCTGGCTGCTGTGCTTCATGCTGAGGCTGAACTGTTTCAGACTGCCCTGCCAGTGCGTGTCATCAAGCTGCCCCGCGCTGGCCTGGATTTGCCAGTCCAATTGGCGTGTGCCCAGGTCTGCCTGACCCTGGCAACTGATGGCGAGGGCGGCCAGCGTGCCGGACACGTCGGCTTGCAGTCCGCGCAGCCGTCCGACATCTGCCGCACTGGCTTGATCGGCTCGACGACTGCGCCAATTCAGCTGTGGCGCGCGCAAGCTGGCATCGATCTGCAGCGCGCGGCCCTGCTGCTGCCAGCCCCCTTGCCAGTGTGCGTCCAGTTGGGCGCCGCCTTGCACAAGGGTGGCTTGCAGTGTGCTGGCGAGCGCCGGCCAGCGCGCCAGCCATTGGCTGGTCAGGTTGGCATCGGCCAGCTTGATCGCCAGCGTGCCCTGGCCGTCCCGGCTGGCCAGGTGGCCGTCGATCGTGCCCTGCAGGCCCGGCAGGGTCAGCGCCAATGTGCCTCGCGCAGCCTGGCTGGCGAAGTGGTAGGCCAGCTGGCCCTCCAGGTGTGCGTCCTGCGCGTCGATCTGCAGTGCGCCCAGTGTCAATTGCGGGGCGGCCCACACGCCCTCGACCTTCAGGCTTTGCAGCCGCAGGGTGCTCAGGTCGACCGCAAGCGTACTGGCCTGGCCTGGCGCGGCGGAGTCAGGGGCAGCCTGCAACTGCGCATCAAAAATGAGGCCGCCGCCGCTTTGTCGGGCTTTCAGTGTGCCACCCATGGCCGCATGGGCCAGGCGGGTGTCAATGGCGGCCGGATTCACGTTGCGCAGACTGGCCTGACCCTGCCATTGCCCGGCGTTGAATTGGCCAGAACCGCTGACGCTGCCGCCGGTACCGCTGGCGCGCACGGCTTGCAGCGCCCATTGGGCACGCTCGTAGCTCACTTCGGCCTGCAGGGTGTCGATCGGCAGGCGCTGCAGGTTCCACGGGCCGGGCAGGGTGTTGGCCAGTTTGACCTGACCCTGCCAGCCTGTGTCTGCAGGCGTCACGCTGGCCTCGCCGCTGAGCTGGGTTTGTGGCGCCTGTGGCCAGAGTGCGGCCAGGTTCAGGGCTTGCCAGCGGGCGGTGGCCTGCGTCAGGGGCTGGGTTTGCCAGGGCGCAATTTGCGCCGACAACTGCGCCTGCATGGCCTCGGGCCGAGGGGTTGGCGCGGCCGGGCCAGTGACTGGCTCGGGTTTCAGGCTGGCGGTCAGTGCCAGTCTGGCATCCGGCCCGGCCAGCGCACCCGTGAGTCGGGCGTCGGCCGTCACGTTCACTGTCTGGTTGCTGGACGGCACGGTGGTTTGCACCACGCCCTGGCCTTGCAGCGCCAGTGCCATTGGCGCGTTCGCCTTCAGCTCGCCATCGAGCTGGTAGCTGCCTGAAGCCATCTTGACACGGCCATTTTCCAGGCGGTGTGCATCATGGTCATACAGGTAGTGGCCACTCACTTGCGTGGCCAGCAGCGTGGTGCCAGCGCTGTAGCGGATGCTGGCCACGCTGAACGGCACATCCACCGTGACGGGCAGACGCAAATCGGCGGGGGCAACGAAAGGCTCGGTGCTGGCCTGGCTGCGCTGGTCGTCAATGGTCAGGGAGGCCACGTTGAGCTGGCTCAGGCGCAGTTGCTTGTCCAGGAGCGGTCCCAGCGTCCAGCGCACAGCGATGTCGCTGGCTTGCACGCTGAGCTCGCCGCGGCGCCAGCGCAGCCACTCAATATGGCCACCGGCGCGCAGCGAACCCTGCACCCCCCTGGCCTCGAGCGTTTGATCGGCTGGCAACAAGCGCTGCAGCCGCATCATCAGGGTGGCCAGTGAACTGTCACTGCCGCTCCACAGCCATAGCGCTGCCGTGAGTGTCAGCAGGGCGACCAGGGTGGCAAGCAGAAGTTTCAGGCTCAGGCGCAGGGCGTTCATCGGTTCAACCCGTCATCAGAAGGTGAAGCCCAGGTTCATGTGCAGGCGAAAGCTTTGCACATCCACGCCGTAAGCCAGGTCAATTTGCAGCGGCCCCACCGGGGATTTCCAGCGCGCCCCGATGCCGACGCCAAACTGGGCCGTCAGATCAGCCGGCTTGTTGGCGACGGCTCCCGCGTCCACAAACACCGTGCTTTCCCAATCGCTCGGATGGCCATTGATGCGAATGGGGCGCTGCCATTCGACACTGCCGGTGGCCAGGTAGCGGCCGGCCTCCACGCTGCCATCGGCCTGTGTCACACCGATGTCGTTGAGGCCGTAGCCGCGCACGCTGTTGTCGCCACCCGCCAGAAAAAGCTGGGTGCTGGGCAGGTTGGCGTCCTCTCGGGCGATGACCGCCCCGGCAGAGGCGCGCATGGACAGTCGCCCGGCGACGCTCAGGCCGCTGGCCTGTGGTTTGCCAAGCGGCAAAAAATCTTGCCAGCGGGTCAGCAGGCGGGTGTAAAGCTGGGGCTGGCCTTCCAGGGTGGAGCCGCCACCTGCCTCCGCGCCCCAACCCCAGCCGGCAGAGGGGAACGGCAGGCTGTCGTAATAACGCACGGCAAAGGCATAGTTGGCGCTCAGGGATCGTGCTATCACCGATTGTGTGGCACCGCTGTCCAGCGTGTCGGAATAGTCATATTGCACATACAGGTTGCGGTCGATGCGCTGGTTGGGCTGGTTGCGCCCACCGCGCAACTGTAAGCTGGTGACATCCTGGCTGCCCAGCAACTCGTCCTTCAACTGGACCGAGGTCGCCCAGCGCCAGTTGTCTGCATCCGGTGGCGAGGTCAGTTCCGAGCCAATCGAGCTGTTGTCGCGCTGCAGCAGAATTTTGCTTGTCGCGCGCCAGCCGATGCCGGGCAATTGATGATGGGTGTGCTCTGCCGACAGGCGCGCCCCGTTGTCGGTGCTGGCGCCCACGCCAAGCACCAGTTTCTGCCGTCTGGCTTCGCGCACGGTCACCAGCACCGGCGCTGGATCAACTTGCGAGCTGGTATCCAGCGTGATGAACGCCGAGTCAAAGTAGCCGCTGTCCGTCAGACGTTGCTGGGCCGCCACCAGTTCGGCCTGGCTGTAATCGGCACCCGGGCTCAGGCGGGCCACGTGCCTGACCAGTTCGGTGTCGTAATTTTTCAAGCCTTCGATCACCAGTTCTCCCAGGTGAAAGGCACGGCCCGAGTCCAGAGTGATCTGCAAATGCGCTTGCCGGGTTTCGGGGTCGATGTCGGCCCGTGAACTGCTGATGCGCCCGGTTGGGTAGCGCTGGGTGGTGAGCTGGCGCAGCGCCTGCAGTTTGGCGTCGTCCCAGGCGATTTGGCTGAAGCGCTGGCCCTCGCGCAGCGACCAGTTGGCCTTGATCAGATCGCGTTGGGCGGCCGCAGTCTCGTCGTTGGCAATCGCGCCGGTGAATTCGATGCTGACTTGCGTGATGTGCGCGGCTTGCCCCGGGTCGACGGTGATTTTGATCACCGGCAAGGGTGCGCCGGCACTGGCACCCTGGCGCTCGATGCGGATGTCGGGCGAGAAATAACCCAGCGTGCCGATGAGTTTGCGCGCGTCCTGGTCGGCCTGGCGCATCAGGCGCTCCAGCTCGTCGTCGCTCAGGTCGGTGAGCTCGCGGTAGCGCTGCAATTCAAGATGGCGCATCAGCAGTTCCTTGACGTCATCAGGGGCCTCGATATCGATCACGAAACCGGCGCTGGCCTGCGCGGCGTCTGGCGCTGGCGTGTCAGACTGCTGCGCCAGCGCCCATGAGACGGCGCAGAGCAGGGCGGCGGCCAGCCAGAACCGTTTCATTTGCTCAACAGCCGCATGGTGTCTTCCAGCCCCTTGAGCGTGAGCGGGAACATGCGTTGGCCCATGAGCTGCTGCACCAGGCTGATGCTCTGGCGGTATTGCCAGACGCCTTGCGGCTCAGGGTTGATCCAGGCAAACCGGGGGAAAGCGCTGGTGAGGCGCCCCAGCCATTGCACGCCGGCTTCCTCGTTGTTGTATTCCACGCTGCCGCCGGGCTGCAAAATCTCATACGGGCTCATGGTGGCGTCACCAATGAAGATCAGCTTGTAGTCCTTGTTGTACTTGCGGATGATGTCCCAGGTGGCAAATTTCTCGGCATAGCGGCGCCGGTTGTTTTTCCACATGAAGTCATAAACGCAGTTGTGAAAATAATAGAACTCCAGGTGCTTGAACTCGGACTTGGCCGCCGAAAACATCTCTTCGACGCGCGCAATGTGCTCGTCCATGCTGCCACCCACGTCCATCAGCAGCAGCACCTTGACGTTGTTGTGGCGCTCGGGAATCATCTTGATGTCCAGATAACCCGCGTTGGCCGCCGTGGCGCGGATGGTTCCACCCAGATCCAGCTCTTGCACATGGCCTTCGCGGGCAAACTTGCGCAGCCGGCGCAAGGCCACCTTGATGTTGCGCGTGCCCAGTTCCTGGGTGTCGTCGTAGTCCTTGTAGGCACGCTGCTCCCACACCTTGACCGCACTTTTGTTTCTGCCCGCGCCGCCAATGCGGACGCCCTGCGGGTTGAAGCCGCCATGGCCAAAGGGGCTGGTGCCGCCAGTGCCAATCCATTTGCTGCCGCCTTCGTGGCGCTCTTGCTGCTCTTCGAGACGCTTCTTGAGCGTTGCCATGAGTTCGTCCCAGCCCATCTTCTGGATCGCCGCTTTTTCTTCAGGGCTGAGGTGTTTCTCCAGGGTTTGGCGCAGCCAGTCCAGCGGCACGTCTTTGGTGAAATCGGTCACCAGTTCCATGCCTTTGAAATAGGCTGCAAAGGCGCGGTCAAACTTGTCGTAATGCTTTTCGTCCTTGACCAGCGTGGCGCGGCTCAGGTAGTAAAAGTCGTCGATGCTGTAACCGCTGGCGGCTGTTGTGTTGTCGTCGGGTGGTGCTGCTTTTGGTCCCACCACGCCGAGTTTCAGGGCCTCCAGCAAGGTCAGGAATTCCTTGACCGAAACCGGCAGCCTGGCGGCACGCAGGGTGTAGAAGAAGTCGATCAACATGATGGATGTGTCAAACCCGGTTTGCCAGCCGCAGCCTGCGCTACCTGCTCAAATTTTCGGGTGCTGGTTGTGACCAGCGTCATGATCCGGGCCAGGGCGTGGGCGGCGATCCACAGGTCATTGTGACCCATGGATGCGCCGTCGGCATCCATTTGCGCGCGGGCACCCCCTTGATGATTGGCGGCATTTGTCGGCAGCGGCGCAACGCTGATGGCAGTCAGTATGAGGTTGAGCTGCCGGGTTAACTCTGTGGCACGTCTGAACGGGGTGATTTTGCTCACCCCGTAGCGCAATTCACCGGCACTGATGATGGACATGGCCAGACTGGCAAAAGCGCCGCGCAAAAAGCAGCCGATCTTGCGCTGGAACGCTTTGGGCAGGCGCACAGCCTGGCTGTTGCCAGACATGAACACACAGGCGGTGGTGGTGATGGAGGGCATGGTGCGCTCCTCGAGCGGCAATGTACGCATTGTATAGGGTTGGGTTTGCTGGCTCGGACATGTGGCTCAGACAGCTCCGGCTTGAAAAAAATTTTGTGATCAAAAAAACTTAATTTTGAAACAAACAACATTTTGTTTGATAATAATTTGATCACAAAAAGACAAATGTGCCGACCTTTACAGCCACCAACATGAGCAACACCATCACCGATTTTCTGGCCCAGCATCACATCCACGAGGTGGAA
>JBBINL010000107.1:0-9122 GCA_037443905.1 Burkholderiales bacterium
ACCCGCCCAGGCACGATGGACAGAATCTCGCAGCCAAAACGCACCAGCAGGCGATCGGTCAGCTCGTCCAGGGCACGGCCACGAAAACGGGTCACGGTGTCGTCAAGCAGCGAACGGTACTCGGGCTTTTGCACCGCCTTGAGAATCAGCGACGGGTTGGTGGTGGCATCCGTGGGCTGGAACGCTTCAATTTGCCTGAAGTCACCGGTGTCTGCCACCACGGTGGTGAATTGTTTGAGGGCATCGAGCTGGTTCATGAAACCATTATCCAGGATTGTTCTTCGGGCGGCCTGTTGATCCGGGAAAGTCCATCAGGGTTTGAAGAGGGTGGCGAGACAGCGTTCAAACAGGTGCGACGCCCCGCAACATGAACGACCCCGGTTATTCCAGCTTGAAATTGAACTCCTGCGTCGCGATCACCTCGTCACCGTTGGTGCGGCAGGTGTATTGCTCCATGGCCGCCTTGACAGCCGCATGAAAAACGTCCGGGCCCGACAAAATGGTGACCGCCACGATCCGGTCACCCTTGACATGGATCTGTGCCTTGACCACACCTTCGATGCCCGCCCGCAGCGCCAGGCGCGGCATCTCGGGCGTCACCTGTCTGGGGCAGACCAGGCCAATGTGGGTGCGTTTGGGGCCGGTCACCACAGGCGACGGTGCAGGCGCTGGCGGCGCTGCAATCTCAGCGGGCGCAGTGGTGGGCGCTGCCACAGACGCGATCAAAGGTGCGTTGCTGCTGATCTGCGGCACCACATCGGGTGGCGGCACAAAGGGTGGCGGCGACGACTGCAGTCTGGGCTTTGGTAGCGGCTTATTGATTTTTTCGGGCCGCGGGGGTGGTGGTGGCGCAATGGTGACTTCCTGGATCACCACGGCCTCCAATGGTTTCCTGATGTCATTGAGGCCCTGGCGCGCCATGCCCGAGACCAGCAGGTAGCCGAGGACGACGTGCAGCGCAAGCACGGCGACCAGCCCCTTGACGCGCTGTGAGTGCTCGCGCGGCTCGAAGCGGCAGTCCAAGTCAAGTGGCTTCATTGGACAAACTGTTCCGTGCCAAGGACCGCAATCTTGTTCAGCCCCAGGCGCTTGCTGCTGGCGAGCACATGGGCAAAGACGGCGTATTGCGCGTTCTTGTCGGGCCGGATGTGCAGCTCGGGCTGGGGTTGCCGGGGCGCGATGGCTGTCATCTTTTCATCGAGTTCCGCGCTGTTGACGGGCTGGCCTTGCCAATGGACCACGCTTTGCGCGTCGATGTCGATCCGGATTTTGTCGGGTTGGGCCAGGTTGGTCGGCGGCACAGACACCGGAATGTCAAGATCGACCGAATGCAGCTGGATCGGGATGGTGATGATGAGCATGACCAGCAAGACCAGCATCACGTCGATCAGCGGCGTGGTGTTGATCTCCGTCATGAGTTCGGGCTCATCCGAAGCGCTGGCGTTTCCTGTGTGCATTCTCATGGGTTGATGGCCCCGTTGACGCTCAACCACCCGGCGCTGGCGGCTCGGTGATGAAGGCGACCCTGCCGATGCCCGCACGCTGGCAGGCCAGCAGCACTTTGCCGATGCCCTCAAAGCGGGCCTTGGCATCGCCGCGCACCTGCACGGCGGGTTGCGGCTTGAGACTGGAGACTTTCCGGAGCTTTTCGACCAGCGCATCGACGCTGCTGATGCGTGCCTCGTACCAATACATGGTGCCGTCCTGATCGACCGAGATGATGATGTTCTCGGGCCTGGATTCGCGGATGTCCACACGTTCCCTGGGCAGCGAGAGCTTGATCGAGGTGGTGACCACCGGGATGGTGATCAGGAAAATGATCAGCAGCACCAGCATCACGTCCACCAGCGGCGTGGTGTTGATGGTGGAGATGACGGCGTCATCGCCTTCGTCACCCGAGCTGACATTCATGGACATGGGGTTTTCCTGAGCGATAGAGGACAGCGTTCTTTGGCGGCGTGCTGTTGCGGCCTGTTCAGCGCGGTTTCATGACTTCCGGACCGAACCCAGTACCACGGCATGCAGGTCCTGGCTGAAGGCGCGCACATCGTCCATGACCGCCTTGTTGCGGCGCACCAGCCAGTTGTAAGACAGCACGGCCGGCACCGCCACGGCCAGGCCGATGGCGGTCATCAACAGCGCTTCTCCCACCGGGCCGGCCACCTTGTCGATGGAGGCCTGGCCGGAAATGCCGATGGCGGTGAGCGCGTGGTAGATGCCCCAGACGGTACCGAACAGGCCGACAAAAGGGGCAATGGAGCCGACGGTGGCCAGAAAAGCCAGCCCCATCTGCATGCGGCTCTGGATGCGGTCCACGGCGCGCTGAATGCCCATGGCGATCCAGTCGTTGAGGTCCACATGGCCCATCAGGCCGACGTGTTTTTGAACGGCATGGCTGGCGGCATCGGCCATGAAGCGGTAAGCGCTGTTGGCATCCAGTGCGACAGCGCCTTGCTCAACGCTGCCGGCAGACCAGAATTCCTGGCTGGCGGCCCGGGCCTGGCGGAACATTCTGGCTTGCTCCAGCAACTTGACGATCAGGATGTACCAGCTGCCCACGCTCATGATGAGCAGCAGCAGCAAGACCGTCCTGGCGACTGCATCAGAGGTTTTCCAGAGTGAAGCGAGGCCGTAGGGGTTGTCCGCTGCGCTGTCAGCCAACGGTTTGACGTCGGTGATGACAGGCAGCGTTGCGACGGCGGCACCGGGCGCGGGCGTGCTCGCCGGCATGGCGGCGTTCTGGGCATGCGCCAGGCCCGGCAACAGGGGCAAAACCAGCGCCATAGCGCAGGCACAGATCACGATGATTTGCTTGACATTCATGGAAGCCATGTTTCCTCATGTGAGATTTCGATACACCGAAATTCACAGGCCGAGTTTATCGAAGCGGGGTGCGCATTGCGGCACAGACCTGCATAAGTGCCGCTGCAGGCCACCGTCGGATCGCCAGAAGTTACCTGTTTTTAAAAAAATCATGAAACCAAGTTACATTATGGGTTCATTTCTGGCTACTCAATCCCTCATCTATTCTGGTTCTTCACATGAGTTTTGACCTCGTTCTCTTTGGCGGCACCGGCGATCTGTCCTGGCGCAAACTGATGCCGGCGCTGTTTCAGGCTTTCAAGCACGGCACCCTGCCCGAAGGTGCCCGCATCATCGGCGTGGGGCGTGACGACCTCAGCGACGAGCGCTACCGCACCATGATCCAGGCACGTTTTGAGCAGGTGGAGCTGGCCAAGCGCCCGAGCCCCGAGGCGTTCGAGCGCTTTTCCAGCCTGCTCGAATTTGTCAGCATGGACCTGTCCAAACCCGCGCACTACGCCTATCTGCGTGACAAGCTGGCGCAACGCCCGGCCGACACCGTGGTGATGTACCTGGCCACCGCACCCACGCTGTTCACCACCATCGTCGAGCAGCTGGCTGCTGCCGGCCTGAACACGCCGCAGACGCGCGTGGTGCTGGAAAAACCGCTGGGCCATGACCTGGCCAGCAACCGAGCCATCAACCACAGCGTGGCCCAGGTGTTCTGTGAAAAGCAGGTGTTCCGCATCGACCATTACCTGGGCAAGCCCGCCGTGCAAAACCTGTTTGCCCTGCGTTTTGGCAACGCACTGTTCGAGCCGCTGTGGCGGCGCGAGCACATTGCCAACATCCAGATCACCATCGCCGAGGAACTGGGTGTCGAAAAACGTGGCGCGTTTTACGAAACCACCGGCGCGCTGCGCGACATGGTGCAGAACCACGCGCTGCAACTGCTTTGCGCGATCGGCATGGAGCCGCCGATCAACTCGCATGCCGACGCGATCCGCGACGAAAAGCTCAAGGTGCTGCGCTCGCTCAAGCCCTGGACCGCAGAGGCGCTGGCGCAGGATGTGATTCGCGGCCAGTACAGCGCTGGTGCGATTGGCGGCGTGGCGGTGGCGGGCTACCGCGACGAGCTGGGCGTGAGCCCGGCCAGCCAGACCGAAACCTTTGTCGCGCTGCGCACAGAGATTTTCAACTGGCGCTGGGCCGGCGTGCCTTTTTACATCCGCACCGGCAAGCGCCTGACCGGGCGCGATGCGCGCATCGTGGTCAATTTTCGGCCGACACCACACGCCATCTTCAACAGCCAGATCGGCCTGGCCAACAAACTGGTCATCAACTTGCAACCCCGCGACGGACTGGAACTGCACCTGCTGGCACAGGGCCAGGACAACCGCAAAAACTCGCACACCCTGGCGCCGGTGCAACTCGCCCTGGACTTCGACAAGCGCTTTGGCCAGGAGCGCGTGGGCGCCTACGAGCGGCTGCTGCTGGATGTGATCGACGGCCGGCTCAACCTTTTTGTGCGCAGCGACGAGCAGGAAGAGGCCTGGCGCTGGGTCGAACCGATCCTGACGCACTGGCAGTCCGATGTTCAGGGCCCGCGCCCCTATGCGGCGGGCACCTGGGGACCCAGCGCCACCAGCGCGATGATTGCGCGCGACGGTTATTGCTGGAGCGAGGAATGCTAGACCGCATCACCGCCTCCTTGCCCTCTCTGGCACCCGCCGAGCAGCGCGTGGCCAGGCTGGTGCTGAAAGATCCGCGCAGCTTTGCCCTGCTGCCGGTGAGCGAGCTGGCCGACCGCGCCCATGTGAGCAAGCCCACCGTGGTGCGCTTTTGCCGCAGCGTGGGCTATGACGGCCTGAGCGACTTCAAGCTCAAGCTGGCCGGCAGTGTCAGCGAGGGCGTGCCGTTCATCCACCGCAGCGTCGATGCCGACGACAAGACCGCCGACATCATGGTCAAGGTGATCGACAACACCGTGGCGGCATTTCTGAAATACCGCAACGACGCTTCGGCCAGCGCCATCGACAAGGCAGTCGACGCCCTGCTGAAGGCCTATCAGTCGGGCCGACGCATCGAGTTCTTTGGCGTTGGCAACTCGGGCGTGGTGGCGCAGGATGCGCAGCACAAGTTTTTCCGGCTCGGCATCAACGGCGTGGCCTACAGCGACGGCCACATGCAGGTGATGAGCGCCTCGCTCTTGCAGCCCGGCGACTGCGTGCTGGTGATCTCCAACTCCGGGCGCACGCGCGACCTGATGGATTCAACCGACATTGCGCGCAAGAACGGCGCCACCACCATCGTCATCACCGCCAGTGGTTCACCGCTGGCCGCGGCGGGCGACATCCATGTGGCCGCCGATCACCCGGAAGGTTTCGATCGCTATAGTCCGATGGTGTCGCGCCTGCTGCACCTGATGATCATCGACATCCTGGCCACCTGTGTGGCGCTGCGCATTGGCAGCGACAAACTGCAGCCGCTGTTGCGCGAGATGAAAAACAATTTGCGCAGCAAGCGCTATGCGTGAGATCGAAGGCAGTTGCGGCCGGGGGATGATCAAACAGGCCATGCACCCAATGGCAGCGCGGCCACAGAAATCGGCCCGTTAACATAAGGGTCTCGGGCCGTTGCGGATTCGCATTCAACCATGAGCAAACTCAAGCAACTTGAAACCTTTGTCGCGGTGGCCACCCGGGGTGGCCTGACAGCCGCTGCCAAGGCCGAAGGCGTGGCCGCTGCCGTCATCGGCCGGCGCATCGATGCGCTGGAAGACCGGCTCGGGGTGAAACTGCTGATGCGCACCACGCGGCGCGTCAGCCTGACGCACGAAGGCAGCGCGTTTCTGGAAGATTGCCAGCGCCTGCTCAGCGACCTGGCCAACGCCGAGGCCAGCGTGTCGGCGGGCGGCATCAAGGCCAACGGCCATTTGAGCCTGACCGCGCCGGCCGGGTTTGGCCGGCGCCATGTGGCGCCGCTGGTGCCGCGCTTTCGCGCGTTGCACCCGGAGGTGACGATTGCCCTGAACCTGAGCGACCGCGTGGTGGACCTGGCCGCCGAGGGCTTCGACTGCGCCGTGCGCGTGGGCGAAATGCCCGACTCGTCGCTGGTGAGCGTGCGCCTGGCCGACAACCGCCGCCTGTGCGTGGCCACACCCGCTTACCTCAGGCAGCACGGTACGCCGCAGCACCCGCATGATCTGGTGCATTTTGATTGTTTGACGCTGTCCAGCGACGCCTCGCAAACGCGGGGCTGGGCTTTTTCAGTGCCGCAGAAAAGCGGCAACGAGGTGATCCACCTCAAACCCGGCGGGCCGCTGAGTTGCTCCGATGGTGAGGTGCTGTTCGACTGGTGCCTGGCCGGTTACGGCATTGCCTGGCGCAGCACCTGGGAGGTGCAGGCCGAGGTGGCCTCAGGCGCGCTGGTGCCGGTGCTGGAAGATTTTGCGGCGCCATCCAACGGCATTTATGCCGTGTTTCCCCAGCGCAAGCATTTGCCGTTGCGCGTGCGGCTTTGGGTGGACTATCTGAAAGATCAATACGCCCGGCCGGGATTCTGGTTGTCGCGGGCTTGAAACCAGGCCGGTCAGACCCGGCGAGCGCGCTTGGCGTCAGCGACGAAACGCCCAGTAGCGGCTCAGCACAAAGGTTTGCGCGGCGGCAAAAACCAGTGCGATCACCAGTGCCAGCAGGTTCGGCAGCGACAGTCCGCGCAGCAAGGCGACGAACATGATTTCATTGCTGGCAAAACCGGCCAGTGCGGTGATGCCAAAGCGGCGCAAGCTGGTGGCCACGCTGGTGTTGGCATCCTTGAAACTGAGCAGCCGGTGGCCGGCAAAACTGACGCCAAAGGCAATCACAAATCCCAGCGCGTTGGCCAGTTCGGGCCACATGTGGCCTTGCGCCAGCGCAAAAACGACCATGTGCGTGACAGAAGCCGCGCCACCCACCGCCAGAAACCAGAACGCGGATGCTTTCATGCTTGGTCTGGCACGGGTCAGGTCCTGAGCGCAGGCTGAGACCCCGCGCAAGCCTGGCACAGCCAAAGCGCCAGGCGTTGCAGTGCCTGCCAGGGTTCAACCGGCCAGTCCGGCCGCTTGAGACCTTTGACCACGCCATCCACCTGGTGCGCTGCTTGCAGCAAATCGGCCAGCACGGCTTCGCCCAGACGCGGCACCACCCGCTCGAAAAGGCGCTCCTTGTTGCCCCAGACGCGTTGTTCGCGCAAGGCCACGGGCAGGGGGCTGCCCCGGTTGACGGCATCCTTGACACGCTTCAGGGCGCGAATGTCTTCAGCCAGCGTGTAATGCACCAGCACCTCAGCCTCTCCCTCGGCCTTAAGGCCGTCGAGCATGCGCTGCACCCGCGCGGGCTGCCCCGCCAGCACCGCCTCGCTCAGCTTGAAGACGTCATAACGCGCCACGTTGAGCACCGCGCTCTCGATCTGCTCGAAGTGCAATTCACCCGCCGGGTACAGCAGCGCCAGCTTCTGGATTTCCTGGTGCGCTGCCAGCAGGTTGCCCTCCACCCGGTCGGCAAAAAACTGCAGCGTGCGCTGGCCTTCCACGCCCGCCGCCACGCGCTGGCCCTGCACCGCCAGGCGCTGGGCGATCCACTGCGGCAGG
The DNA here is from genome assembly GCA_037443905.1 of Burkholderiales bacterium. Taxonomy (GTDB): domain Bacteria; phylum Pseudomonadota; class Gammaproteobacteria; order Burkholderiales; family Burkholderiaceae_C; genus Rhodoferax. The sequence continues at coordinate 7,433 of JBBINL010000107.1, forward strand.
GCGGCGCGCTCCACCGGACTCACTTCTAGCGTTACGCCGCCCTCCAGCGCCACAAACCAGGCGCTGGTTTTGGTCGCGCGGTCCAGTTTTGGCAAGATCACCAGCGTCAGCACGCTGTCGTTGCCGGGCGCTGCCTGGGCCAGCTGCTGCAGCGCCGTGCTGCCCTCCTTGCCGGGCTTGCCCGACGGAATGCGAAGTTCCAGCATTTGCCTGTCGGCAAACAGGCTCTGGGAGCCCCCCGCGGCCAGCACCTCGCCCCAGTCGAAGTGGGCACCCGAGACGGTGTGGGAACTGCGCTCGGTGAAACCCTGTGCGCGTGCCGCGCTGCGAATGGCATCGAGCGCCTCCTGGATCAGCAGCGGCTCGTCGCCGTGCAGGGTGTACAGGCTTTGAAGTCCATTTTGCAGATGCGCGGCCAGGGCGGCAGGCTGGATTTGCATGGATTGGCGTCAGTCCAGCTGATCCGGCTGAATCGAGGCCAGACGGCGCAGGATCTGTTGCACGATATCGGTCTGCATGTCACGGCTCAGCATGGTCTCTTCGGCTTCCTTGGCCAGCGCGGCAGATTCGTTGTAGCTGATGTCACGGCGCTGCGCGATCTCATTGTCCACGGTAATTTCCTTGCCCTTGGCCGTGCGCAGGCTCAGGCGCACGCGCATGCGCAACTGGAATTCACGCACCTGCCCCGACACGTTGACGCCGATCACGTGTTTTTCGGTTATCTCATCGGCCAAGGTCAACACCAGTTGCGCTGACTTCACGTCATCTGCTGGCGTCAGCACGCGAACGCCAGCGTCAAAAGAGTGGCGCAATTCCTGCGCAATAGCCCCACCGGGATGGGGCAGGATGGCGATGCTTTGAAAGGCAAAAGTCTGGCTGCCGCGCAGCTTGAAGCCACACCCTGCCAGCGCAACGCTGGCCCCCGCCATGACCGCAAGCTGCAGCGCCACGCGTCGTGACCTGCGGGTCAGAACGCCCATGGGTTTGCCTTGCGCCACGACTCAGACCACCAGATTGACCAGCCGCCCTGGCACCACGATGACTTTCCTGGGTACGGCGCCGTTGGCCAGTTTCTGGAACATGTCATGCCCGATGGCGGCCCGCTCGATGGCGGCCTTGTCGGCGCTGGCGCTGACCACGATCGAGCCGCGCAGCTTGCCGTTGACTTGCAGCATGAGCTCGATTTCGTCCTGCACCAGGGCTGCCGGATCCACCTGCGGCCAGGGCGCGTCAAGCAAATCGCCCGCCACAGCGGCATAACCCAACCCGGACCACAAAGTGTGCGTGATGTGCGGCGTGGCCGGGTAAAGGCAGCGCAGCAAGATGCCAAAGCCCTCGACCAGCGCCAGTCGGGCACCGGCACCCTCGGTCGCTGAAAAGTCTTCCAGGGCATTGATCATCTTCATGGCGCCGCTGACCACGGTGTTGTACTGCATGCGCTGGTAGTCGTAATCGACTTGCTTGAGCACGGTGTGGATCTCCAGCCGCAGGGCCCTGGCTTCCTTGCTGAAGTCAACGGTTTTCATGCTGGCATCAGGCGCCATCACCGCAGGGATGGTGTCTGGTGCCATGGCTGCCAGCTTGACGCCGAAGTTCCATACGCGGCGCAAAAAGCGGTAGCTGCCCTCCACGGCTGCGTCGTTCCACTCCAGCGTGGCCTCCGGCGGCGCGGTGAACATGGTGTACAGCC
>JBBINL010000108.1:0-8685 GCA_037443905.1 Burkholderiales bacterium
TTCAGCCTGACGCAGGCGCTGGACTACCTGGCGATGCGACTGGTCGATGAATTCGACGTGAAATTTTTCCGCCTGCGCCTGCAGCCCAATGGCAACCGCGCCCAGCTCGACCTGATCTGGAGCGGCCAGGCCATGAGCACCGAGACCGTCATGAGCTGGGAGATGGACAGCATGCGTTTTGGCGCCGAGAGTACGCCGCTGACCGTGCGCGATGTGGTCGAGCGCCATGGTGGCGAGATGTGGTTCGAGCGCGAGCGCGTGCGCCATGAGGCCTTCTTCAGGTTTTTGCTGCCGCTGGCCAGCGTGCAGGAGCAGCTCGAAGCCACGCAAATCCTGCACAACGACAGCCGTCCCGAGTTTTACGACTTCGACCTTTTCCAGACCACCGACCAGAGCAGTGCGCTCGACGATCGCCTGCTTGGCGAGTTGTCATTCACCGTGTTCGACACCGAGACCACCGGGCTGAACCCGTCCGAGGGCGACCAGATCATCCAGATTGGCGCGGCGCGCATCGTCAACGGCAAGCTGTTGCGCCAGGAAAGTTTCGAGCAACTGGTGAATCCGGGTCGCCTGATCCCGGCGGCCACCATTCCGATCCACGGCATCACGCAGGACATGGTCAAGGACAAACCGCCGATCACCGAGGTGCTGCCGGCCTTTTACACCTTTGCCCAGGACACCGTGCTGGTGGCGCACAACGCCGCTTTCGACATGAAGTTTTTGCAACTGCAGGAGCGCCATACCGGCCTGGTGTTCAACCACCCGGTACTCGACACCCTGCTGTTGTCGGCAGTGGTGCACCCGAATCAGGAATCGCACCGTCTGGAGGCGATCGCCGAGCGCTTCAACATCACCGTGCTGGGGCGCCACACCGCACTCGGCGATGCCATGGTCACCGCTGAAGTCTGGTTGCGTCTGATCCCCTTGTTGCAGGCGATGGGCATCACCACCCTGCGCCAGGCACGTGAGGCCGCGCAAAAGACCTATTACGCGCGGCTGAAATACTGAAGCCGCTGGCCTGATCGCGCTGTGGCCCCCGCCCGCAATGACAGGCCACTTTCATTGCGCGGGGGGGCTTTGAAGCCATGTCCATGAACCTGAGACCTTGAGCTGATTGGATTGCACAACACTTTGAAGCGCACCCCCGGCAAGGGGTTTTCTCACTTTTCGGGATAGACTCCAATCCGCTGTAGCCACACGGCATCACTGGAAGACGCCCATGACTGATTCCCTTGTCCAAGCCAAACCGGAACGCGAATCCGCGGATGACGCCCGCTTCCCTGCAACTGATGTTGTTCTGCGCGATGGCCGTGCCGTGCACCTGCGTTCGATCTGCGCCACGGATGAGGAGGAACTCCTGCAAGCCTTTGAGCGGTTCAGCCCGCAGGCGCGCTACATGCGCTTCATGCGCGTGGTCAGGTCGCTCGACATGGCGCGTTTGCGCAAGACGCTTGCCGCTTTCCCGCAGGGTGGCGACAGCATCGTTGCAGTGGTTCCGGCGGCTGACGGCATTGACATCGTGGGCGGGGCCACCTTTGTCATCCTGGACGATCCGTCGGTTTGCGAGTTCTCCATCAGCGTGGCAGCCGACTATGGTGGCGCCGGACTCGGCAGCATGCTGATGCGGGCCATTATCGATACGGCCCGGCGTCGCGGCCTGAAAGAGATGGAGGGCTTCGTGCTTGCCGCCAATCAGCCGATGCTGCGACTGGCCAGGCGGATGGGCTTCACGGTGTCGCGCGACCCCGAGGATTCGTCCGTGCGGATCTGTCGCTTGCCACTTGCGCCGCACTGAACCTGCGGCATTTCTGCTGGTTACAACATCCAGAACCGGGGGACGTCCATGGACTATCAACGCAATGGGTTCGGCAGGCTCGCGCGATACCTGTACCGCAGGGCGAGGGCCATTCCGGCTGATCTGCGGCGCTGGGCAGTGGCCAACTGGAGCCGGTTGTACGGCATCAAGAGCTACGTCAATTCAGCGCTCTGGGTCGTGCCTTTCATCGCGGTGCTTGCTGAAATGGTGCTCGTCAACGCGGCCAGCGCCTGCATCGACTGGCTCGTTGCGACCGGTCGCCTCGATGCCGCATCCGTGACAGTCGATGTCGCTGTGGCGGGTGTCCGGTCGATGTTCGACACGTTTGTCTCGGCGACGCTGTCTTTTCTGGTCTTTACATTCGGCTCGCTGCTGGTGGCCATTCAGGTGGCGGGTGGGCAGTACACGCCGCGCGTGATTGCGACTGTGCTGCTGCGCGACAACGTGGTCAGGGCCTGCGTGGGCCTGTTCGTGGTGACACTGCTGTTTTCGATCCGGACACTGCGCACGATGACCGACACGGTGTCGCTGGCAAGCCTAAGCCTGGGTGCGCTGCTGGGATTTGGCAGCCTGGTGACCTTCCTGTTCCTGATCGACTACGCCGCCAGAATGCTGCGGCCAGTCAGCATCGTGGCGCGTGTCGGCGAAATGGGGCTTGCGGTCATCGGCAGTGTCTATCAAAAGCCCATCTGGCAAGCGCATCCTGCGCCAGCCAGCGCCAGGCTTGAGGCGCCTGATCGTGTGGTCATCAACACCTTGAGTTCGGGCTCGGTGCTGGCGGTGCAACTGGACCAGCTGGTGGAGCTGGCGCGCCGCGCAGGAGGTGTCATTGAATTGGTCCCGCAGGTGGGCGACTTCGTCGCCAAGGATGAACCCCTGTTCGCGCTGCACGGGGGCGCCAGCGCCATCAAGGATTCGCGCCTGCTCTCTGCCGTGGCGCTGGGGGTCGAACGCACGATCGAGCAGGACCCGACCTTTGCCTTTCGCATCCTGGTGGACCTTGCGATCAAGGCCCTGTCGGCGGCCATCAACGACCCGACAACGGCGGTTCTGGCCATCGACCAGCTGCACCGGCTGCTGCGGCGGGTGGGGCTGCAGGACTTGCGCGGCGAGGAGTATTGCGACGCCGCCGGCGAAGTTCGCCTGATCCTGCGCACACCAGACTGGGAAGACTACGTGAACCTCGTCTGCACCGAGATTCGCCATTGCGGCGTGGGCAGCATCCAGATTCCCCGGCGCCTGCGGGCCATGCTCGAAAACCTGATGCAGACCTTGCCGCCGCACCGGCATGGCGAGTTGCGCCAGCAGCTGGCTCTGCTCGATCGCGCGGTGAACAACTTCTACAAAATGCCTGAAGACCTGGCTCTGGCCCGCATCGGCGATTCGCAGGGGCTTGGCGGATCACTGGGATTGCAAAGCGTGACTGAACAGCCCACCGCGCAGCACCAGGGTGTCACGCGGTGAGTGTCAGACGCGGGCATTCATCATGAAGTGACGCGGCTGCTGCGCGACCATGACGCCCCCTGTCTCTCCGATGCAAAGGCCGGACCCCGCAAGCATTCGGTTGCAGGCCAAAGCTGACGTGCCGAGGGGCTGGCAACGCTGGCTGCCGGGCTGGCAGATGCTGCGCGGGTATCAGCGGCCCTGGCTGCGTCAGGACATCGTCGCCGGGCTGGTTCTGACGACGATGCTGGTGCCCGTGGGCATTGCCTATGCGGTGGCTTCGGGGGTGCCGGGGATCTACGGCCTGTATGCCACCATCGTCGCGCTGCTGGCCTATGCGTTGTTTGGACCCAGCCGGATCCTGGTGCTCGGACCCGACTCGTCACTGGCGGCGATCATCCTTGCCGTCATCCTGCCGCTTTCTGGCGGCGACCCGTCGCGTGCCGTTGCCCTGGCCGCCATGATGGCTGTGGTGTCGGGGGGTGTCTGCCTGGCGGCCGGACTGGCGCGGCTGGGATTTGTCACCGAACTGCTGTCCAAGCCGATCCGCTATGGCTACATGAACGGGATTGCACTGACGGTGTTGGTCAGCCAGCTGCCCACGCTGTTTGGCTTTTCGATCGAGCGTGAAGGTTTGCTGCAAGACCTGATGGCGATTCCGATGGCAGTGCACGATGGCAGAATCAACTGGATCGCGTTCGGCATCGGCGCGGCCACCCTGGCCGTGATCCTGCTGCTCAAAAGCCGCCCGCGCATGCCTGGCATCCTGCTTGCCGTGGCCGGGGCCACCGTCATGGTTGGCGTGCTGGATCTTGCAACGCGGGCTGGTGTGTCGGTGCTTGGCCCCATGCCGCATGGTCTGCCGGAGTTCGCGATTCCCTGGATCACCAGCGCCGATGTTGTTGCGGTGCTGGTGGGGGGAGGTGCCGTGGCGCTGGTATCTTTCGCCGACACCAGCGTGCTTTCGCGCGTCTATGCGGCCAGGACACGCAGCTGGGTGGACCCGAATCAGGAGATGGTCGGCCTCGGAGTGGCCAATTTGGCTGTCGGCTTGTTTCAGGGATTTCCGGTCAGCAGCAGTTCGTCGCGCACGCCCGTGGCCGAGGCTGCGGGTGCCAGAACCCAGCTCACCGGTGTGGTCGGTGCGCTCAGCATCATCCTGCTGCTGGTCATGGCGCCCGACCTGCTGCATAACCTGCCCGCCAGCGCGCTGGCGGCGGTCGTGATCGCTTCGGCGATCGGTTTGATCGAGGTGTCTGACCTGCTTCGCATCTACCGCATCCAGCGCTGGGAATTCTGGCTGTCGATCGCCTGCACCGTTGGTGTGGCGGTGTTGGGCGCCATTGCCGGCATTGGCCTGGCGATCGTGATGGCCGTCATCGAATTTTTGTGGGATGGCTGGCGCCCGTACTCGGCGGTGCTGGGTCGTGCCGAGGACGTCAAGGGTTACCACGACATCACGCGCTATCCCGATGCGCGTCGAATTCCCGGCCTGGTGCTGTTTCGCTGGGATGCACCGCTGTTCTTCGCCAACGCCGAATGGTTTCATGATCGGGTGCTGGACGCCGTGGCCACATCGCCCACGCCGGTGCGCCGGGTGGTGGTCGCGGCAGAACCTGTCACCAGTGTCGACGTGACCTCCGCCGACATGCTGGCCGAGCTCGATGAGATGTTGCAGGCCGCCGGGATCGAGCTGTGCTTTGCCGGGATGAAGGATCCGGTCAAGGACAAACTCAAGCGGTTCGGGTTGTTCGAGCGGTTTGGCGAGGCGAATTTTTACCCCACCGTCGGATCGGCAGTCAGCAACTATCTGGCAAGCCACGATGTGGCTTGGGACGACCGGGAGGACCGCAGCCCGTGAAGCCGCAGGCCCGGGGCATCAGGTGAACGGGCTGGCGTTTGATTCGGGTTGATCGGTCTCACTCGCGCCCTGCGCCTGATGATGGCGGTCGCCTTGCGTGAACCCCGGCGCAGGCGTCCAGACCAGTCAGCGGGCAGCCGTGATGGCGGCTGGCTCAAAGCTGCCGCCCAGCGCCAGGTGCAGGTTGACGCGTTGTGCCAGCCGTTCGGTCTGCACCCGCAGCAATCCGATGCGCGCCGAATACAGCGCGAGCCGGCTCTGCTCGACCAGGCGCAGATCCGTCGAGCCGACCCGAAACTGAATCAGCGCAAGCTCCAGCGCGCGCGCACTGTCGCGCACTGTCGCATCAAGAATCGATTCCCGATCGCGCAGCGCGGCCTCGGCAGCCAACGCGTTCTCGACCTCGCCAAAGGCCCGCTGTCCGGCGCGCGCGTATTGCGCGACCGCCTGCTTCTGCTCGGCGGTGCGAATTTCGACCTGCGCGCGCAACGCCCCACCCTGGTACAGGGGGGCAAGCAGGCTGGTGCTGATACTCCAGACCGGGTTGTTGGCGTTCTTCAGGACGATCAGATCGCTCGAGATTTGGTTGACGCCTGCCGTCAGCGTGATTTTCGGCAGTTGCGCCGCGCGGGCCTCGCCTACGCGGTCAAAAGCCGCCGCCACACGGCGCTCGGCGGCAATCACGTCAGGTCGACGCTCCAGCAGTTCGGCAGGCATGCCCACCGGTGCGGGCGGTGGCAGCGTCGAAAGGCGCTCGGCCACAGTGACCTCGGCCGCCGGGTAGCGTCCGAGCAGGAATTCAAGTGAACGCAGCGCCTGCTCGCGCGCCTGCTCGATCTGGCGCAGGGCATCACGGGCGGTGCCGACGTTTTCGCGCGCCTGCGCCACTGCCTGCTCGTTGCCATTGCCAATGCGCAGGCGTTGCTGGGCGATGCGCAACAAGGTTTCTGCGGCGCCCAGGGTCTCCTGGGCGATGCCGCGCTGCAGGCCGGCCTCGATCGCCACGAACCAGCCCTTGGCCACGTTGGCAGCCAGCGACTGGCGGGCATAGGCGTAGTCGGCCGCAGCAGCTTCGGACTGCGCCTGCGTCGCGGCGCGGCCATAGCGCAGACGCCCCCAGACGTCGAGCTCCAGCGAGGCGTTCAGCCAGATGCCCTTGAGGCTGTCACTGCTGCCCGACTTGCCGCCGCCTCTGGCGTACAAAGCCACCGCTGGCAGCAAGGCGCCGCTGGCCACTTTCACGTAGCCTGCTGCCTGCTCGACGCGCGCGGCAGCCACCTGCAGGTCGGCGTTGTAGGCGAGCGCCTCGTCGACCAGGGCCGACAAGGCGGGATCATTGAAAGAAGCCAGCCAGGGGGCTGCCACCGGCGCTGACAAACCGCTCGTTGCCTTGAAGGCGGAGGGGATTTCGGTGTGCGGCAGTGCCTGCTGCTGCAGCTCTGCGGCCGTCGGTGGCGGCTGCAGCGCGCAGCCCGCCAGTGCGACCAGACAGACTGTGGCGACGGCAAGACGGGTGCAAGGGGTGCGGCGCATCAGTGCAGCTTCAGGATCAGGTAGTTCGTGATCGAGCTGACGCGAACGAACACCTTGCGCAGAATATGGATGGGCTCCATGTGCTCGGTGTAGATCGCGCCGTTGCCGGCCGCGCCAGCGGCCAGGAACAGGTCGCGATCTTTCTCGGCCACCTCGAGCTTCACCGGAAAACGCCCGGGCACCTGCGGATAGGTGCCGGTGTTGGGCAGTGTGCCGGACTGCACCATTTGCCCCTGGCCCTGGGCCCAGACAATCGAATCGACCCTGGCCTTGATGATCCGCCCCGGGTACATGGGCAGCGTGATCTCGGCCTCGTTGCCAGGCGCCACCAGGGTCAGTTCGTTCTGCGCAAACAGGGCAATGACCTGGTATTGCTCCTCGACAAAACTCATGGCTGGTGTCACTCCCAGCGAGACCACGAACGAACCCGGGCGCAGTTGCACGTTGATGGCGTAGCCGTCGGCCGGTGCATAAGTTGCACACTGCTCGAGGTTCCATTGCGCGTTGGCCACATCGGCACGACTGCTGTCGACGGCCGCCTTGGCAGCAGCGATATCGGCACGCGCAGCGGCGACCGACGCCAGCTCGTTGTTGACCCGTCCGGAGAGCTTCTGCATGATCTGCGCTTCGTTGGCAGTCGCGGTGGCGATCTGGCCCTGCAACTCGATCACGTTGGCTTCTGCCTGCTCCAGCGCAAATTTGTCACCGGCACCGGTGGCGACCAGCTCGCGGTTTTGCACGACGCGCAGTCGCGCCAGTTCCAGTCGCGGTTTCAGCGCCGCGACCTGTCCGCTGGCGGAAGCCAGTTGCGCCTGCAACTCTCGGCCCCCGGCCGATGCCCCCGCCAGGGCGGCCACGGCCTGAGCGAGTCTGGATTCGTTGGCAGCCAGTTTGCCCTTGGCCACATTCAGATCATTCTGGTACGGCGTCGGGTCGATGCGAAACAGCAACTCACCCTTTTTCACCAGCCTGTTGGGTTCGACCGGAACCTCTATGACCCGGCCGCGCACCTGCGGGATCACCTGCACCACATACTTGATGACGCGCACGTCACTGGATGAGGGTGCGATCATGTTGAGCATCAGGATAAGGACTGTAATCCCGACGATCGGGATGGTGACCACCGTCACCTGGGCCTTGGTCGTCCACGCCAGCCACTTGAACTTGAAAAAGATCAGCCAGACAAAAAATGCATAGATCGCTACGAGTATGGCTTCCATCAGGCATTCCCTCCTGAAAGGGCAGGGGCCGGCGTTGCAGGAGGCTGCTCAGCATGCGCCCTGGAGAGTTCATCGCGCAAAATCTTCAGCCGTCTAGGCAGTGGCGCCTTGCTGGCCATGGCATCGAGTTCTTCCCGGAGTTCTTCGATCTCGTCTTTCGAGAGTTTGCCCGCGTGCCATTTTTCACCCATTTCGTAGAAGTAGTCCTCGTGTTTCTCGGTGCCGTAGACCATGAAGTTGGTGGTTGGCCGGGTATAGGCCCACAGCCAGGCGATGGGCCAGAGCAGGCCGCCAAACACCAGCGACAGCAGGCACAGCACCTGGATCGCGTCTTTCTGCGGGTGATGGCGCTTTTCGGCAATCTTCTCGGGCAGGATGTGGATCTTCCAGAATACGATAACCCCGGCAATCGGCAAAACGATGACGATGAACCAGGCCAGGTAGGTGGCAATCGTGTCAATCGTCTCGCCGCCAGCCAATGAGGCCGAAGCGGCTGTAGGCAGCAGGCCAAGGGCGATCGATGACAGGATCAGCGCAGATGTGCGCCTTGGTGATGAATCAATTTTTCGGGACATCAGGATGCCTTCGAGTGGTTGCCTTCAATAGCATTGAAGGTGGTTTTGTTCAATCTGTCTTTTTCCTGTCAGTTGCGCGTGTGTGTTGGCCTGGCTTGCTGCCAACTAACGCCGCAATGGTATCAGCGATTGGGGAACACATTGCGGGTTAAAACCGCCCACCCGAATAACGCTGCTGCAATACGCCTTGCAGCGTCTGCACCACGCTGAACGCTTCTTTCAGGTGGCTGCGCTCGA
>JBBINL010000109.1:0-8502 GCA_037443905.1 Burkholderiales bacterium
AAAGTGCGTGCCACCACCTTGGTGGCGCGGCGCAGGTCGTCGAGGCTCAGGTTTTCGTCGGCGCGCTTGGCGTTGGATTCGAGCACCGTGCGCGGCCCGGCGCCATAGATCACGCCGGGGATGCCGCGCTGAGCAAACAGGCGAACGTCGGTATAGAGCGGTGTGCCCTGCGCCGGTATTTCTTCACCAAAGATGGTTTTGCCGTGTTGTTGAATGGCAACGACCAAAGGCTGGTTGCCCGGCAGCGGTCGCATGCTGTGGGCCAGCAGGATACGCCTCACATCGACCGTGATCCCCGGCAGTCGGGCTGCGCTGCGGGTGATGAGTTCACGCAAACCGGCTTCGACGTCGGCCGCGTTTTCCTCGGGAATCATGCGTCGGTCGAGCTTGAAGCTGACCCGCCCGGGGATCACGTTGGTGTTGGTGCCACCCTCGATCAGGCCGACGTTGAGGTAGGGGTGGCTGATGCCCTCAACCTTTGAACTGATGGATTGGTAGAGCGTGTTTTGTGCATACAACGCGTTCAAAATTTGCACCGCGGCCTGCAAGGCATCGACACCCGATTCGGGAATGGCGGCGTGCGCCATCTGGCCGTGCACGGTGATTTCGAGTTGCAGGCAGCCGTTGTGCGCGGTGATCACCTGGTAACTGAAGCCGGCGGCAATCATCAGATCGGGATGCGTGAGTTGGTGTTGCAGCAGCCAGCCAGGACCTACTTCGCCACCAAATTCCTCGTCGTAGGTGAACAGCAGCTCGATGCCACCCTGGGTAGGCTTGCACACGGCTTCTAGCGCGCGCAAGGCAAAGGTGAAGGTGGAGAAGTCGCCCTTGCTCACGGCACTGGCACGGCCGTAAATATTGCCGTCCACGATCTCGCCGCCGTAGGGGGCGTGCGTCCAGCCTTCGCCCGGTGGCACCACGTCGCCATGGGCATTCAGAGCAATGGTTTTCCCGCCCGCGCCGTATCGGCGGCGCACGATCAGGTTGGTGATGCTCTGCAGCCCTGCGGCGTGCACCTCAGGCGCGGGCACAGGGTGCTTTTCGGCAGTGATGCCCATGTCCTGCAGCAGCTCGAAGGTGCGCTCGGCGTGGGGCGCGTTGTCGCCGGGCGGTGTGTCGGTGGGCACGCGGATGAGTTCCTGCAAGAATCTGACTTGCTCGTCAAAGTGGGCGTCGATCCAGGCGTCAAGTTGGCTGTAGGGGGTCATGGTGATTGTTGGGTGATGGCAGGGACAGGCAATGGCATGGGCATCAGGTTTGAATCGTCGTCATCCAGGACTCGATCCGGGATCCAGACAGTCCGGGGGCAGGCCTGGCGTGTCGGGGCCCGCAATGATGATGTCACTGTGTCGTTGGCCAACTGCATCAGCAGATGCCTGAAAGCCTCGACCGCCAGCTGCATGTCGTCGCTGGTTGTCGATTCGAGCGGGTTGTGGCTGATGCCGGCGTTCTGGCCGCGCACAAACAGCATGGCTTGCGGCAGGATGTCGTGCAGCTTCATGGCATCGTGGCCGGCTCCGCTGGGCAGGCGGCGCACCGGCAGGCCCAGGCTGGCCACTGCATCTTCCCAGCGCTGCTGCCATACTGGTGCGCTGGGTGCGGCGCTGGCGCGCATGGACTCCGTGATCTGGAAATATACCTTGCGGCGCGCGCAAATGTCGGCCAAGGCACTCATAAGGTCGGCCTGCAGCGCGTCGCGCTGGGCGTTGCCGGGCGCGCGCAGGTCAATGGAAAACTGGCAGCACCCTGGCACCACGTTGATGGAACCGTTGGGCACGTTCAGTTGGCCCACGGTGGCCACCGATTCGCCGTCGCGTGCGGCGCGGCGCTCACAAGCCAGCATGAATTCAGCCACGGCGCAGGCAGCGTCCGCACGCTGGTCCATGGGCGTGGTGCCGGCGTGGCTGGCGGTGCCCGTGACCTCGCCGGTGTAGCGCGCGCTGGCGTTGATCGAGGTCACCACGCCCAGCGGCAGGTTCAGCGCATTGAGCACCGGGCCCTGCTCGATGTGCACTTCGACAAAGCCCAGGTACTGAGCCGGGTCGCGTTTGAGCCTGGAGATGTCGTGCGGGCACAGACCCGCCTGTTGCATGGCGGCGCGCATCGAGACACCGTCGGCGTCCTGCTGGTCAAGCCAGGCCGGGTTGAAATCGCCGGTGAGCGCGCCCGAGCCCAGAAAGGTGGCCTTGAAGCGCTGGCCCTCTTCCTCGGCAAAGGCGACCACCTCGATGGCAAACGGCAGGCGCTGGCCCATGCGGTGCAACGCACGCACGCAGGCCATGGGCACGAAGATGCCGAGCCGGCCGTCGTATTTGCCGCCGTTGCGCACTGTATCAAAGTGGCTGCCGGTGAGCAGGGCCAAGCCTGGGGCCGTGGCCTCATAACGCCCCACCACATTGCCCACCGCGTCGACAGTCACGCTGTCAAAGCCGCAGGCCTGCATCTGCGCCTGAATGAAGGCGGCGCAGGCGCGGTGCGCCTCGCTCAGGTAGGTCACGGTGAGTTGGTCGGGCGCTTCAGAATACCGGCTCAACTGTTCCTGCCAGTCCCACACCAGATTGCCCAGCTCAGGCGTGACGCCAAACCTGTCGTTGAGGCGAATCTCGGCGATGCGGTGGATGTTGCGCAGGCATTCCTGCAACTCGGAATCGGGGTGCGCCCGCAGGCGGCGCTCAAAAGTGGCGATGATCTCGGCCCTGCTCAAGCCCAGGCCGCGGGGCCCGAGCACCGCCAGAATGAAGGGCCAGCCGAATTTGGCGTTGTAGTCGGCATTGAGCTGTTGCAACCGGGCAAATTCGTCGGCGCTGCAGTGGCTCAGTCCCGACTGGTTTTGCTCATGGGTGGACTCGGCCGTCAGGCTCTGGCTGACCATGGCCTTGCCCGCCAGCTCCGGATGGGCGCGGATCAGGCCAATCCAGGCCTCGCGCGAGGCAGCGCTCACCACCTGGGCCAGAACAGTTTTGAGCCGGGGCAGCGACACAAACGGCCGCTGCGCGAGCGCGGCTTTTGCAATCCAGGGTGAATGCTCATACAGGCCGTCGAGCATCTGCAGCGCTTCTTTTTCGCTGGCCGCGTTGAGTTGTTCAAGAGTCAGGGGCATGGTGTCAGGCCTGACGGGGTGTATGGGTAGGTGGCTTGCCAGTGGCGTGCGATGTCGATGCGCCGGCATACCCACACCTTGTCATGCTGGCCGATGTAGTCCAGAAAGCGTTGCAGCGCCACAATACGCCCGGGCCGCCCGAGCAGGCGGCAGTGCATGCCCACGCTCATCATCTTGGGCGCGTCCAGACCGGCCGGGTCGCCCTCGGCATAGAGCGCATCGAACGTGTCCTTGAGGTACTGAAAAAACGGGTTGGCGTAGGCGTAGCCCTGCGGCAGCGCAAAACGCATGTCGTTGCAGTCCAGGGTGTAGGGCACGATCAATTGCGGCACCACCTCGCCGCCGGTTTTGGCCACGTCCATCCAGAACGGCAGGTCGTCTCCGTAATAGTCGCTGTCGTAGGCAAAGCCGCCGTAGTCGGCCACCAGGCGGCGCGTGTTGGGGCTGTCGCGACCGGTGTACCAGCCCAGCGGCCGCTCACCCATCAGCCGCGTCAAGATTTCCATGCCTCGCGCCATATGCTCCCGTTCCACAGCTTCGGGCAGATTCTGGTAATGAATCCAGCGCCAGCCATGGCAGGCGATCTCGTGGCCCAGGCTGGTGCAGGCCTGCACCAGCTCCGGGTAACGCTCCAGCGCCATGCTGACGCCAAACAGCGTGAGCGGCAGGCCGCGCTGCTCGAACTCGCGCAAAATGCGCCACACGCCGGCTCGTGCGCCGTATTCGTAAATGCCTTCCATGCTGATGTGGCGCGCCGGGTAAATGGCCGGGTTGAACATTTCAGACAAAAATTGTTCCGAGCCGGCGTCGCCATGCAGCACGCAGTTTTCGCCGCCTTCTTCGTAGTTCAGGACAAACTGCACTGCAATGCGCGCCTGGCCGGGCCAGCGGGCATGGGGTGGCGTGGCGCCGTAACCCTTGAGGTCTCGCGGGTAGGGCAGGGTGCTGTTGTAGTGGCTCATGGCGCTGTTTTGAAAGAAGGTTGGTGGTCAGGTGAATGCACTGGCAATGGCATCAAGCGCGTCGGTGGCCGGTGCGGTTTCGAAGTCCAGGTTGGCTTCGACATGGCGCAGGTGGTCTTCCATCAGGCGCACAGCCAGCACCTCGTCCTTGGCGGCCAGCGCCTTGACGATTTGCACGTGTTCGTCGCTGGAGTGTTCGGCCGCACGGCTGGACTGGTACATCAGCGTGATCAGCGAGCAGCGCGAAATCAGTTCGCCCAGCAACTCCGCCAGCACCTGGTTGCCCATGAGCTCGGCCATGCGCACATGAAATTCGCCCAACAGTTCGTTGCGCTGGCCGCGCCCGACCGGGTCATCCAGAGCCAGCGCGGCTTGCTCGGCCTTGACGTGGCCTTGCAGCACCTTGATTTGTTTGGCGTTGACCTGGCGCACAAAGGCGCGCGTGGTCTCGAGCTCCAGCATGCGGCGCACCGCAAACACCTGCCTGGCCTCGGCCACCGACGGGCTTGCCACATAGGCGCCGCGCGCGGGTTCCATGCGGATCAGACGGTGCTGCGAAAGCTGAAACAGGGCCTGGCGCACCAACGTGCGCGACACGCCGAACTGGTTCGCTATTTTTTGCTCGGCCAGCTTGGTGCCGGGCATGAGCCGGTGCGACACGATGGCCTGCGTGAGCGACGCCAGGATCTGGTTTGTGCTTGAAGTGCTGGTGCTTGCGGGAATAATTTGTTCGGTGGCCATGCCCGAATGATAGCCGTTTGTGAAAAAAGTGTATACACTTTGGCAACTATTAAGAGTAAATCATCATGGGACTCAGCACGCATGTTCTCGACATCATGCACGGCAGGCCGGCAGCGGGCATGGCCGTTGCCTTGTACGCCACCGGACCTGAAGGGGCGCTTTGCCTGAAACAGTTTGTGCTCAACCAGGACGGCCGCAACCCCGACGGCCTGTTGCTCAAGGCCGAACAATTGCAGCGCGGCACGTACCGGCTGGTGTTCGACGTGGCGGGGTATTTCAAGGCTTGCGGGGTGGCGCTACCGGAGCCCAATTTTCTGAACCAGGTGAGTCTGGACTTTGGTGTGGCCGCACCTGAGCAGCATTACCATGTACCGCTGCTGGTGAGCCCGTGGAGCTACTCGACCTACCGGGGGTCATGATGGGGTGTGGGCTGTCCCGCAAAATATCACATCTGCCCTTCTGTCAGGGTATCGAGCTGGAAGCGGCCGCTCTTGTGCCAGAGCCAGGTGTCGGTATACGTGACGCGGCCCATGCGTATCGGGGCCGGATAGGGATCAGCCTGACGCACGGTGCGTTCGATCTCGGCCATGACCTCAGGGGCGTGCAGGGGTGGACGCATCCAGCTGGTCCTGGTGACATGCCCCTTGCCGTCCACTTCCACCTGCAACACGCCCACAGCGTACAGCAGCGGTGGCATCTTGCCTTTGTAGACCCGCTTGGCATTGCGCTCATAGAGATGGGTGGCGGCATCGCGCCGGTAAGCACGCGGCGTCACGGCTTCCGATATGTAAGTGGGCAGCGCCACGGGCGGGGCCACCACAACGGGCGCCGGAGGTGGAGGTGGAACTGGTTTGGGTGGCGGCGGTGGTGTCGGTGTGCTGCATCCGGCCAGAACCAAGGCCAAGATGGCAGCCATGCGCAGACCCAGCGGATGCAAGCTGAAACTGGCTCGGGCAAAAATTGTCATGCTTTGTCTCTTCAATGGAAATTGATTTTCGCAATCGGCATTCAACCAGATGCAGATGCCGAAACCGTCCTATTCGACCAAAATATTAGCATGTAAGCACGGGTTGACTCAACAAGGTAAGCGTTTGTGTTTGTAACTGCCAATGAACAATTGATAAAGCTTTTGGGCTCGCAGGACGCGGTTTGTGTCAGGGTGCAGGCGCACCGTGGCTCGGTACCGCGTGAAACAGGCGCCTGGTTGGCCGTGTTCGAACAGACCACGATCGGCAGCGTTGGTGGGGGCCATCTGGAGTGGCAGGCCATCGAACAGGCCCGGCAAATGCTTGCCGGCCAGCCGGTGGCACGCGTGCTGCGCTATGCCTTGGGTCCATCCCTGGGGCAGTGTTGCGGCGGGGAGGTTGTCCTGGAATTCGAACGCTTGGGCGCGCAGGACATTCCAGTGCTCCAGCGGCATTTTCAGGCGCAGCAAACCCAATGGCCGCCAGTAGCCTTGTTTGGCGGCGGCCATGTGGCCAGTGCGCTGGTGCGGTTGTTGGGCCGTTTGCCGTTTCAGGTGCAATGGATTGACAGCCGCGAGGACATTTTTCCGACCGCATTGCCTGTCAACGTCAGCGCCGAGCATTCGGACCCGGTGCATGGCGCGGTGGACGCGCTGGCGCCCGGGTCAATGGTGCTGATCATGAGCTTCAGCCATGCCGAAGACCTGGACGTGGTGGCCGCCTGCCTGTTGCGTCAGCGCAACCGGGGCGACCTGCCCTATGTTGGACTCATCGGCAGTCGCAGCAAATGGGCCGCTTTCAGGCACCGCCTGGCCGCGCGCGGGTTTGCTGCGTCAGAACTGTCGCACGTCACCAGCCCGATTGGAGTGCCAGGAATTGCCGGCAAAGCGCCAGATGTGATCGCTGTGGCGGTGGCGGCACAACTCCTGCAATTGAACTCGACAACCGACGCACTTGCGTCATGGTGGACAAAGTGAAGCCATCCATGACATCTGCATGCCTGTATGGCCACATGGCGCTCGCAGTGTCGGGAAGATGATCAAAACAAGGAAGCATGATGGAAAGTTACCTGCTGGATTGGCTCAACCTGCTGCTGCGCTGGGCGCATGTGATCACCGCCATCGCCTGGATTGGCTCATCGTTCTACTTTGTTTTTCTGGACAGCAGCCTGACCCCGCCCGAAGACGAAGATTTGAAAAAGCAGGGCGTCAGCGGCGAACTGTGGGCGGTGCACGGTGGCGGTTTTTATCACCCGGTCAAATTTGCCGTCAGGCCGCCGCAGTTGCCCAAACACCTGCACTGGTTTTACTGGGAAAGCTACAGCACCTGGCTCACCGGCTTTGCGCTGTTTACCGTGTCCTACCTGTGGAGCGCTGGCACTTACCTGATCGACAAGTCCAAAATGGACTGGGCACCGTGGCAGGCCGTCACTGTGGCGATTTTGTTTCTGGTGGTGTTCTGGCTGCTCTACGACCTGATCTGCCGCCGCTATGGGCAGCGCAAAAACGGCGACGCCATTGTGGGCGCGCTGGTTTTTGTGCTGGTGTGCGTGGCCAGCTGGCTGGCCTGCCAATGGTTTGCCGGGCGGGCTGCATTCCTGCTGATGGGTGCCATGCTGGCCACCAGCATGAGCGCCAACGTGGCGCACTGGATCATTCCGGGCCAGCGCAAGATGGTGGCTGCCATCCAGGCCGGCGAGCCGGTCGACCCGATCCACGGCATCCGCGGCAAGCAGCGCAGCGTGCACAACACCTATTTCACGCTGCCGGTGCTGTTTGCCATGCTCAGCGGTCACTACAGCTTTACCTACACGCATCCGTACAACTGGCTGGTGCTGATCGCCATGATGTTTGCCGGCGCCGCGATCCGCCAGTTTTTTGTCTTGCGCCACGGCTACAAGCTGGGCCGCCATCGCAACCCTTTGCCTTATGCGCTGGCCGGCTTGGCGGTGATCGTGCTTGTGATGGTTTGGCTGGCGCCTGAGCCAGAAAAGACCACACCGGCCACCGCTGACGCGGTGAACACCGGCGTGGGCGGCCCCATTGGCTACGCCACGCTGCAGCCCATTCTGACCCAGCGCTGTTACCTGTGCCATGGTCCGCAAGTGCAGATGAAAAACGTTCGGCTCGATTCCGCCGCCAACGTCAAACGACACGCTCAGAACATCTACCAGCAAGTGGTGGTGACCAAAATCATGCCCATGACCAACACCACCGGCATCTCGGAGGCCGAGCGCATGGTCATCAAGCAGTGGTTTGAAAGCGGGGCAAAAATAGACTGATGGGGCGCCTCAAGCTTCGGCAGGCTGGTACACCCGGATGCGCGGCGCGATTTTGGCCAGTGTTTGCCGCGTCACCGTGCGCATGTCGTACTCGGTCTGCAAATTCAGCCAGTAACGCGGCTCCATGCTGAAAAACAGGCCCAGCCGCAGCGCCGTGTCTGCCGTGATGGGGCGCGCACCGTTCACGATGTCGCTGATGCGGCTGGGTGGCACGTCCATGTCGGCGGCAAGTTGGCGCGCCGTGATGCCCATGGGTTTCATGAACTCTTCCAGCAAAATTTCGCCGGGGTGAATTTCGTCAAGTAATTGATCAGGCATGGTTGAACTCCAAAACATCAGTGGTAATCGACGATCTCCACACGGTACGCACCATCGTCGTGCCAGGCAAAGCAAATGCGCCATTGGTCGTTGATGCGGATGCTGTGTTGGCCTTTCCGATCACCTTTAAGCGCC
>JBBINL010000110.1:0-8471 GCA_037443905.1 Burkholderiales bacterium
AAAAAAATCAACCGAACACAGGGTCTATGCAGCAGTTTCCGTGCCAACTTGTTTTGGCCGCAAAAAGACCGATTTGTAACCAGATTTGTCAGGGCCGGGTCCAAAGATGTGACACATTTTGTTACGTACCTTGTCAATAGTGACATTTTTGTCACCCAATACAAGCGCCAGACGTGGATTGTTTTCGCCGCGCAGCGGCATGCCTTGTAGTCAGAGCAGGACGGGCGTGTGCCAGGCTTACCCGTGGTATTGCGGCATATAACCGTCAATCAGGGCTTGTACCAAGGTGGCCTGCAAGGCATCTTTGGGCCGTTTTTTGGGGTCCCGGCTACCGGATTGGGCCAGTCTTTTTTTCAGCGCGACAAACAGGGTTGGGGATATCGTGTTCATCACGGCCATGTGTCCCGTTTCCGACACAACGACCTGGTTGAATCGTCTGGCCCCAAGCATTTGGTTGCCGTCGCTGATTTGCACAGCCCAAAGGTCTTCCTCAAAATCGCTCATCTTGAATGGATGCGGATCTGCATCGTTTGCCATTCTGCGAATGACGTCGATCTCAAAACCAGTCGCGTTGATCGCCGTTTGCTTTTTATCAGGCATGACCCGAAAAGTGGGGTCTGCTTTTTGCAGGGCACCAATGAAGGAGGTGTCCATTTTCTTCATTTTCGACACGAACGACAGTCTTTTCCGGCTGTCAAACAATAAGTCAATGTCCTGCGTCGCCAACGCATCGGGCATGAAGCGAACGCCACAGGCTGACTCATATGCATACAGCGCGTGCGTTCCAATGGTTAAAAAATGATCATGCAGACCGGCATCGTGGAGGGCGTTGAGCGTCTTGATCACGATGGTCGGCACCCGGCCTACGCGCAGGGCCTTGTTCATCCGTTGCTGGTTTTGCACTGCCGCGGACAGCGACTTCAGCCTTTGCGTTAGTGCCTCTTTTTTGGCTTGGAATTTTTCATATATCGATTCAGTTTCGGCATTTTGGGGTCCGAGTGATTTTTGGCCCCCACCCGATGACTCTCTGATCAGATAGCTGGTGCCAGATATGTTTCGCCAAAACATGGAGCCGCGCGTTTCTTTTTGCTCATCCCGAACCCGCAGCATTTCCAGAAAAACGGTTTCGGCATCGATGTACTGGCGGGTTTGAATTGACTGAAGCTCTATGATTTGACTCATTTTTCAGGTAGTTTATTTAAAACCAGCATTTTGTCCTGAAATGGTGTTGAAGATGGGCAGGCCCGTTATCAATCCTTGCGAGCATTCCAGCCTGCTATCCTCTGCTCATGCCCCGCCCGTCCCAACAGCTCCACCCGGCCCGCCCGCCCGCACCCACCCGCGCTGCCGCCACCGTGCTGCTGCTGCGCGATGCGCCCGGCGGGCTGGAGGTGCTGATGACTCGGCGCGCCAGCACAGCCAGTTTTGTGCCGGGGGCCTATGTGTTTCCGGGTGGCGCCATCGACGCGGCCGACAACTGCTGCCACGCCCTGGCGCAGCGCCGCACCACGCAAAGCCCACAGGCGCTGACCGAGGCCATTGCCGCGATACGTGAAAGCTTCGAGGAGCTGGGTGTGCTGCTGGCGCGCCATGCCGATGGCAGTTGGGCCACGCAGGCCGAGATTGCCGCCATGCATCGGCAAGGCGACTTTGGCGCGCAGTGCGCGGCGCGCGGCCTGACGCTGGCGGCCAGTGACATGCATGTGCTGGCGCGCTGGATCACCGACCGCGACCTGCCCAAGCGTTTTGATGTGCCGTTTCTGGTGGCGCGGATGCCGCCCGGGCAAACGCCGGTGGCTGACGAGACCGAGCAGTTCGAACCGGTGTGGGTGCGCCCGGCTGACGCGCTGGCACGGCACCAGGCGGGCAGCTTCTTCATGATTTACCCGACCATCGTCACGCTGGAGCGGCTACACGACCTGGCCACGGTCGATGCCGTGCTGCAGGCCTGCGCGGTGTCGGAAGAACCGCTGTGGACCAGTTGCCCGCGCACCGGGCTGCGGGCCGGGCGCGAGGTGCGCTGCATGGAGCACGAGCCGGCCTATGGCGAGCTGGCGCTGGTGTGCCCGCACGGGCAGATCGCGCACCCGCTGGACTGGCAGTGCGAGCAGGCCGTGCCACTGCTCAAAAACGTGCTGCGCCTGACCGCGCCCAACCCCGGCGCCATGACCGGCCCGGGCACCAACAGTTACCTGGTGGGCGACGCGCACACCGGCTTTATTGCCATCGACCCCGGCCCGGCAGATGCCGAGCATCTGGACAAGCTCTGGCGCGCGGCGGGCGGCGACATCCGGCTGATCGTCTGCACCCATTCGCACCCCGACCACGCGCCGGGCGCCCGGCCGCTGCAGGCGATGTGCGCCGGCAGGCCGCCGATTCTGGGGCTGCCGAGTGCCGCCACAGCAAGGGCCCACAGCGTGTTTGTGCCGGACCGGGTGGTACGGGATGGCGAGGTTTTGTTGATTGGCGAAAATACCCTCACGGCGGGGGCGCCGCTCCTGCAGGGCTCAACCATCGTAGCAGGTACGGATGCCCCTGCAGGAGGCCCGCCCTCGGGCCGAAAGATGTCTGACACCAGCCACACCCTGCAGGTCATCCACACCCCCGGCCACGCGGCCAACCACCTGTGCCTGATGCTGCTGGAAGACGGCTTGCTGTTCAGCGGCGACCACATCCTGAACGGCAGCACCACGGTGATCGATCCGCCCGATGGCGACATGAGCGACTACCTGGATTCGCTGGACCGGCTGCATGACGCCTGCACGGCGCACCAGCTCAGGTTCATTCTGCCGGCGCATGGCTATGTGATCGGCGGGCAGGACGACCAGGCAGCGCAAGCCATTGCCCGGCTCAAGGCGCACCGCCTGCGGCGCGAGGCCAGGGTGATGGCCGCCATGCAGGCGCAGCCCGATGGCACGCCTGACGACTGGCTGGCGCTGGTATATGACGATGTGCCGCAGCGCATGTGGCCGGTGGCCAGACGCTCGCTG
Organism: Burkholderiales bacterium; assembly: GCA_037443905.1. Taxonomy (GTDB): domain Bacteria; phylum Pseudomonadota; class Gammaproteobacteria; order Burkholderiales; family Burkholderiaceae_C; genus Rhodoferax. The sequence continues at coordinate 2,991 of JBBINL010000110.1, forward strand.
CTGGCGCATGTGGCGCGCCTCACATCACTGCTGCCCTGACCACGCCATGCCGGCCGTCATCATTGCCTGCCTGGGCCTGCTGCTGGTGCTGTGGCTGGTGGGTGCGACCTGGCTGACCGAGCGCAAACGCAGCAAACTGCGCGCGCGGCCGTTTCCAGCGCAGTGGCGCGAGATATTGCAAAGGCGCGTGCCTTATGTGCGCCTGCTACCGGCCGACCTGCAATTGCAGCTCAAGCAGCACATGCAGGTGTTTCTGGCCGAGAAGGCGTTCATCGGCTGCAACGGGCTGGCCATCAGCGACGAGATCCGGGTCACGATTGCCGCGCACGCCTGCCTGCTGATCCTGAACCGCCCCAGCGGCTACTACCCCAATCTGCGCCAGATTCTGGTGTACCCCGACAGCTTTGTGGTGCAGCGTGACCAGGTGGACCACATCGGCGTGGCGCACCGCACGCGCGACGTGCTGGCCGGCGAGTCGTGGTCGCAGGGGCAGGTGATCCTGTCGTGGCAAGACACGCTGGCCGGTGCGGCGGTGGTGGACGACGGACAAAACGTGGCCATTCATGAGTTTGCCCACCAGCTCGACCAGGAAACCGGCCACGCCAACGGCGCGCCCAGGCGTATGCAGCAGACCCAGCGGCAAAGCTGGTCGCAGGTGCTGGGCACCGAATTTGCAACCCTGCAAGCGCGCGTGACGCGGGGCGCGCCGTCGTTGTTCAGCGACTACGGTGCCACCGACCCGGGTGAATTTTTTGCCGTGATCTCCGAGGTTTTTTTCGAGCAGCCGGCAGCCATGCTTGACGAACACCCGGCGCTGTACCGCGAACTGAGCCAGTTTTACCAGCTGGATCCGCTGAGCTGGTAGCGGCTGGCGGCGCACCACTTCACGGCAGGGTTACCATGGCAGATCCATGATCCAGCCCCACACAAGCGCAGAATCAGGCAGGCCGACTGGCCCGGAGGTCGAGCGCCTGTCCAAACGCGTGGCGCACCTGATGCGTTGCTCGCGCCGCGAGGCCGAACACTACATCGCGGGCGGCTGGGTCAGCGTCAATAACAAGGTTGTCGAAGAGCCGATGGTGCGCATCACCGACCAGACCGTGGTGGTGGACCCGCGCGCCAGCCTGGGCGCGCAAGCGCAGGTCACGCTGCTGCTGCACAAACCCCCGGGCTTCGAGACCATGGCCGCAGCGGGCGAGGCCAGCCAGCGCGTCAGGCCGGCGCAGCGACTGCTGCAAGCGGCCAGCCACTGGGCGCAGGATGCAGCGGCCCAGCGCGTGCTGAAACAGCACTTTGCCAGACTCAGCGCCGCGGTGCCGCTGGAGCCCTTCGCCAGCGGGCTGGTGGTGTTCACGCAAGACTGGCGTGTGTTGCGCAAGCTCACCGAAGACGCGGCCTTCATCGAGCATGAGTTTCTGGTCGAGGTACAAGCTGAGGTCAGCGCGGCCGCGTTGCACCACCTCAACGCCCTGGGCGTGATGGAACAACTGCCCCCCTTCAAGGCCAGCGTCAACAGCACGGGCGAAAACCTGACCCGCTTGCGTTTTGCCATCAAGGGGGCGCACCCGGGGCTGATTGCCTACCTGTGCGACCGCTGCAAATGGCACATCGTCAGCATGAAACGCCTGCGCATCGGCCGCGTGGGGCTGTCCGGCCTGCCCGAAGGTCAGTGGCGTTACCTGAACGAAGGCGAGCGGTTTTAGGCGGCGTGCGCTCACGCGCCAAACAGCTGGCCGCGCGCTGCATCGGTGATGGCCAGCATGCAGGGGTGGCTGATGCGCCGCTCGATCGACACCGCGTAAAACTCCTCCACCAGCTCGGTGGTGTGCCCGATCACCCTGACGGCAAACTGGCTGCAGGTTTCTTCTTCGAGCACCTGCGGGCTCATGAACACGCCCTGGCCCTCGCGGCCAAACGCTTTCATCAGCGCGGCGTCGTCGAACTCGCCCACCACCACCGGCGCAATCCGGTGCCTGGCAAACCAGCCCTCAAGCTGGCGTCGCACCGACGCCGTGGCGCCCGGCACCAGCATCGGAACGCCATCCAGGCAGTCCGGGAACTTGCCAGCCAGGCGCGCCAGCAGGGCCGGCGCGGCAAAAAAACTCATCGCGCTGCTGCCCAGCGCATGGTTGAAAGCCTTAACGCTGACGCGCCTGGGCACGGGTTCGTCGGCAATCACCAGGTCGAGCCGGTGCAGCGCCAGTTGCGCCAGCAGGTCGTCGAACGAGCCTTCACTGCACAGCAGCCTGACCGGCTCGGCAATCGAAAATGCCGGCTCCAGCAGCCGGTAGGCGATGGATTTGGACAGCGAATCGGCCACCCCCACCCTGAAGTCCAGCCGCCGCTGGGCACCGCGCACCTGGCGCAGGCTGCTTTCCAGCTCGCTGCCCAGATTGAAGATCTGGTCGGCATAACCCAGCGCCAGACGCCCGTGCTCGGTGAGCTCCAGGGCGCGGCCACTTTTGCGAAACAGCTTGCGGCCCAGCCAGTCTTCGAGCAGCTTGATCTGGCCCGACAAGGTTTGCGGCGTGATGTGCAACTGCTCGCCGGCGCGCATGATGCCGCCCGCACGTGCCGTGACCCAAAAATAGTAAAGATGCTTGAAATTCATGCGTCTGGCCTCAGCTACTTTCCTATTGTTCACATTTTACGAAGTAAATTTGTCAATAATTCGAATTTACACGAAGTGATTTGAACCTTAGAGTTTGCAATGTGTCTGAATCCTCGACACAGACAGGAGAAATTGATATGCGTTTAAGTACCAAAGGCCGTTTTGCCGTTACCGCGATGATCGATGTGGCGCTGCGCGAAAAGCTCGGCCCCGTGCCGCTTTCCGACATTGCGACGCGCCAGCAGATTTCGCTGTCGTATCTGGAGCAGATGTTCAGCAAACTGCGCCAGCAAGGCCTGGTGGCCAGCACGCGCGGCCCCGGAGGTGGTTACACGCTGGGGCACCGCGCCGACGCCATCACCGTGGCCGACATCATTGGCGCGGTTGAAGAGCCGCCGGCCAAAACCAGCGCGCCAGCCGCTGGCTCCACCCCCGACATGGCGCAAGAACTGTGGGACACCATGAACGCCAAGGTGCTCGACTTCATGCAGTCGGTCACGCTGCGCAGCCTGGTGCTGGAGCAACTGGCCAAGGGAGTCAAGATCGAGCAAAAACCCGCGCCCAACCGCGGCGTTTTCAAGAAACCGGTGCACCAGCCGGTGCGCACCAATGCGCCCAATTCGGTGTTTGCGCTGGGCCAGTCTCTGCTGGCACGCGGATAAGAAAGTGTGAAGCCCGCCGATAAGCCGGATTCTGTGCGCTGAAGTTGCCCTCAGCGTGACTGCCATTCATCTGGGCTGTTGGTCACCCAACAGCTCGGTGCTACCTACCCGCACACTCCGGGGGCCCCATCACCGTGTGCCTATTTGGTATTGCTGCGCGTAGAGATTGCCCGTTTCACCCGAACTCAATCGGCTCGTCTCTGTTGCTCTGATCCTCACCTTATGGCCTTGCGGCTTTTCAGTGGACAGCCGTTAGCTGCTACGCTGCCCTATGCAGTCCGGACGTTCCTCCAGTGCCGTGTTTCCACGCTTGCACCAGCGGCAGTCTGGCGGGCTTCACGCCGACATTATCGCGGTAGAAGCCGGCTTATTGCCATGGCTGGTTTTACCCGTGATTGTTCACGAGGGTTGGAGATGAGGGCGAGCAGGTGCAAAGCACCGGCTCATGGATTATCTTGGTTCAAGATAAGCTTATGTCGAAAACAATCTTTCAAGTAGTCCAAAATGACTGCTTCATCAACTTGAGGAGTGCAGCGCATGAAAGCCGACAACGTCCTGCAAACCATTGGCAACACGCCGCACATCCGCATCAACCGCCTGTTTGGCAACACGCACCAGGTGTGGATCAAGTCAGAGCGCAGCAACCCTGGCGGCTCCATCAAGGACCGCATTGCGCTGGCCATGGTGCAAGCCGCCGAAAACTCGGGCACGCTCCAGCCCGGCGGCACCATCATCGAACCCACCTCGGGCAACACCGGCGTCGGTCTGGCCATGGTGGCCGCAGTCAAGGGCTACAAGCTGATTCTGGTGATGCCTGACAGCATGAGTATCGAGCGGCGCCGCCTGATGCTGGCCTACGGCGCGTCCTTTGACCTGACCCCGCGTGAAAAAGGCATGAAGGGCGCGATTGCCCGCGCCGAAGAACTGGTTGCAGCCACGCCCGGCAGCTGGATGCCGCATCAGTTCGAGAACCCGGCCAATATCGACGTGCATGTGCGCACCACGGCGCAGGAAATCCTGGCCGACTTTCCTGGTGGCATCGACGCGCTCATTACCGGCGTGGGCACCGGTGGCCACCTGACCGGTGTGGCGCAGGTACTCAAAGCCAGCTGGCCCAGGCTGAAGGTGTACGCAGTTGAACCCGTGCTCTCGCCGGTGATCTCGGGCGGCGCGCCCGGGCCGCATCCGATCCAGGGTATTGGCGCCGGCTTCATCCCGAAAAACCTGCACACTGATCTGCTCGACGGCGTGATCCAGGTCGACGCCGAAACGGCACGCGATTTTGGCCGCCGCAGCGCCACGCAGGAAGGCTTGCTTGTGGGCATTTCCAGTGGCGCCACACTGGCCGCCATTGCGCAAAAACTGCCAGAGCTGCCCGCAGGCGCGACCGTGCTGGGCTTCAACTACGACACGGGTGAACGCTATTTGTCAGTGGAAGGCTTTTTGCCGGGCTGATGCATCAGCGGAAATGGCCCAAGTGGCATGACGCCCGGTTCACCAGAGCATCCATGGGCAGCGGCCTGGGCGCGGCTTCTGCTTGATCGACACAAGCCCAATCGGGACGCACCATGATCCGACTCTCTGAACTCAGGCTTGCGCTTGACCACACGCCCGGGCAGCTCGACGCGCTGATCCGGCAAACGCTGGCACTGCAGCCCGCGGAGATCCTTGAGTGGCACATATTCAAGCGCAGTTTCGATGCCCGCAAGGCGCAGGTGCGGGTGGTTTACATCGTCGACGTGGCGTTGGCCGAGCCGGCGCAGGAAACCGCATTGCTGGCCCGGCATTCGGGCAATCCGCACATTGTCCCCACACCCGACATGACCTACCGTCTGGTGACGCAGATGCCTGCCAGGCTGGCGCTGCGCCCGGTGGTGGTCGGCTTTGGCCCGTGCGGCATTTTTGCCGCGCTGCTGCTGGCGCAAATGGGTTTCAAGCCGATCGTGCTCGAGCGCGGCCGACCGGTGCGCCAGCGCACCCAGGACACCTGGGGCCTGTGGCGCCGGCATGAGCTCAACCCCGAAAGCAACGTGCAGTTTGGCGAGGGCGGCGCAGGGACGTTTTCCGACGGCAAGTTGTGGAGCCAGATCCGCGACCCACGCCACCTCGGGCGCAAGGTGATGGAAGAGTTCGTCAAGGCCGGCGCGCCGCCTGAGATCTTGTTTGAGGCGCACCCGCACATCGGCACCTTCAAACTGGTCAAGGTGG
>JBBINL010000111.1:0-8470 GCA_037443905.1 Burkholderiales bacterium
AGTAGAACGCCACCTTGAGCAGCAACACCAGCGCCACGATCGACCAGCCCCAGTTGTTGAGCAAGGCGTGCAGCTTGTCAAGCAGCCAGTACAGCGGCTTGGCCAGAATGGTCAGCCAGCCATAATCCTTGACCAGTTCCAGCCCGGGGGCCAGTGCTTCCAGGACTTTTTCTTCTTGCGGACCGGCATAGAGCGTGGTCGCAATCGTTTTGCGCGCGCCCGGCGCTATGGTTTCGAGCGGTGCAATCATGCCGACCGCGTACAGGTTGGTATCGACCTTGCGCATGAACAGGTCACGCCTGATGCCGTCGCCCAACAGCCAGGCGCTGGCAAAGTAGTGCTGCACCATGGCCACATAGCCGTTTTGTGCTGACTTTTCGATGTCAACCTTGCCTTTTTCAATATCCTCAAAGTTGACTTTCTGGTATTTCTTGGCTTCGGTGTACACGGCCGGGCCGGTGAAAGTGAAGTAGAACGACGATTCACCCGGCGGCTTGTTGCCATCGCGCACCAGCTGCAGGTAAAGCTGGGGTGCCACGGGCGCAGTGCCCAGATTGACCACCTCGTGCTTGACCGCCACCACATAGCTGCCACGCGTCAGGGTGTAGGTCTTGATGAGCTGAACGCCACCCACGTCAGGCGATTCAAAGCGCAACTCCAGAGTCTGGCTGCCTTCAGCCAATGTGCGCTCGCCCGGGGCCAGCGTCATGACCGATTTATGGGTGGGCAGCGTGGCGCCGGGTACGCCCCCGATCAGGCCGGTCTGGGCCAGGTAAACGCGCTCCTTGCTGTCGTCGAACAGCACGAAATTGCGGCTCTTGTCGGCCATGTCAGCGTGCTGGCGCATTTCTGCCTTGACCAGCGAGCCGCCTTCTGTAGAGAAGGTGAGCTTGAAGACATCGGTCTCGACTGTCACCAGCTCCCTGGCTGGGCCGGGCGCGGCAACAGGCGCTGCCAGAGTCGGCGCTACGCCGGCAATCTGATCCGCGCCCGCCGCGCTGCTGCTGGCGTTGGGCACACTGCTCGGCACATCATTGGGCACGCTGGCAGCGCCGGTCGGACTCTGGGGTTGCACCACGGCCGGTGCGGGGCCGGGGAAAAAGGTGGCTTTGCGGCCGTTGTAAAGCTGCCATTGATCCCACAACATGACCAGGGAAAAACCAAAAATCACCCACAAAATGGTGCGGCGGATATCGTTCATGAGGACTTCTTTTGAATGCAAGAGGGAATCAGCCGGGTAAAAAGATGGGTCGGGGCCAGGCTGGTTTTTTCGGGCACCGGATCAAGGCCGCCATCACACCAGGGGTGACAGCGTCCAATCCGGCGCAGCGCGAGGTAGCTGCCCCTGGCGGCGCCAAAGCGTTCCAGCGCCTGCAAGGCATACACCGAACAGCTTGGCTCGAAGCGGCACGATGAACCCAGCCAGGGGCTCAAAAAGAGCCGATAGCCCCTGATCAGCAGCATCAGCAGCCTGGCCATCATGACTTCATCGACGTGTGCGCCATGGGCAGGGCACGGTCCATGAGCTGATGCAATTCAGTTCGCGCTGCCAGCTTCAGGGCGTCAGAACTGGCGCTGGTGAACTGCACCCGGTCGAAGCCAGTGCGCAGCCGTACCACATAGGCGGCCACTGGCAAACGGGCGTGGTAGTGCGCGCACACGGCGTAGATCTGGCGTTTGAGGGCATTGCGTGTCACGGCGCGCCTGGCCCAGCGTTTGGGAACCATGGCGCCGAGCCAGACCGCAGGCAGATCGAACAAGGGCCTGGTGGTCAAGTCCACTGGTTCAGCATCCAGTGCCACGGCATGCAGGGCAAAGTGTGGCGTGCGCGACAGGGTCGAGCCCGCCAGTGCGGCTTGAAACTGACGCCGACTTTTGAGCCGCTGCAAAATCAGACAAGCGTTGCCAGACCGCGCCCACAGGCACATCAAACAGCCAGACGCTTGCGGCCCTTGGCGCGGCGCGCATTGATCACGGCACGACCGCCACGGGTTTTCATGCGCACCAAAAAGCCGTGGGTACGGGCGCGACGAATCTTGGAGGGTTGGTAAGTGCGTTTCATTTTTCGGAAATCCTAAGAAGCTCAGCGGGCAGGTTGCCCTGGTTTGATTGAGTTTGATTGAATATGCCAACGGCATCAGGGTGTATTTCGCCGGAACCGTTCAGACGAACCGCGAATTATCGCAAACTTTTTGATGAACGGAAAATCACGGGAAGACCCGTAGTGTGGATAAGCATTTGATAAATTAGAATGCAGCAGGTCACAAATCAAAATTATCCACAGAAACACATCACAAAATGACCGAGGGACTTCAACCCATATCACCCGACGTACAAGACCAGAGTGGTGCAGATTTTTGGCAATCCTGTATCGACCAATTGGCGCAGGAACTCCCCGAGCAACAATTTCAGACCTGGATCAAGCCACTGTCGGCCCAGGTGGCCGACGACCTGTCAAAGGTCACCATTTTTGTCGCCAATCGATTCAAGATGGACTGGATCAGGGTCCAATACAGCCAGCGTCTGGCGCTGCTGATGGAGCGCCTGACCGGTCAGGCCGTGCAGATCGAGCTGGCGCTTGCCGCCCGCGAAACCGTTGTGCGCAAGCCCCAGCCCAAAGTGGCGGTTGCCGCCGCGCAGGCCGAAACGCTGGCCGAAGCCGATCATTTTCGACCCGCCGAGCCGCTGAAAAGCCGCCTCAACACGGCCTTGACGTTCGAAGCCCTGGTCGAAGGTAGCGCCAACCGCATGGCGCGCGCGGCAGCCATGCATGTGGCAAGCATGCCGGGCCGGCTGTACAACCCGCTGTTCATCTATGGCGGTGTCGGTCTGGGCAAAACCCACCTGATGCACGCGGTGGGCAACCAGCTCACGGCTGACCACCCCAGTGCCAAGGTGCTCTACATTCATGCCGAGCAATTTGTCACCGACGTGGTGAAAGCCTACCAGCGCAAGGCCTTCGACGAGTTCAAGGAGCGCTACCACTCGCTCGATCTGCTGCTGATCGACGACGTGCAGTTTTTTGCCAACAAGGAGCGCACGCAAGAGGAGTTTTTCAACGCATTCGAGGCGCTGCTGGCCAAAAAGTCGCATATTGTCATGACCAGTGACACCTACCCCAAGGGGCTGACCGATATCCATGAACGCCTGGTGTCGCGCTTTGACTCCGGCCTGACGGTGGCGATCGAGCCGCCCGAGCTGGAAATGCGCGTGGCCATCCTGATCAACAAGGCACAGACCGAAGGCATCGTGATGCCTGAAGAAGTGGCCTTTTTTGTCGCCAAAAACGTACGCTCCAACGTGCGCGAGCTCGAAGGCGCGTTGCGCAAGATACTGGCGTATTCACGCTTCAACCAGAAAGAAATTTCGATCATGCTCGCGCGTGAGGCGCTGCGCGACCTGCTGTCGATCCAGAACCGGCAGATTTCGGTGGAAAACATCCAGAAAACGGTGGCCGACTATTACAAGATCAAGATCGCCGACATGTATTCCAAAAAACGGCCAGCCAGCATTGCCCGGCCGCGCCAGATTGCCATGTACCTGGCCAAGGAACTGACGCAGAAAAGCCTGCCTGAAATAGGTGAGATGTTTGGCGGGCGCGACCACACCACCGTGTTGCACGCTGTGCGCAAAATTGGTGGCGAGCGCCAGCAGGTCACTGAACTCAACCAGCAACTGCATGTCCTGGAACAAACCCTCAAGGGTTGACGCCAAAAAATGACAGGCAAATGAGTGGGAAAATAGCAGCTTTATCCAGAGCCAGGCTGCGCCAAGGCATGGCCAGACCCTTTCGCCAATAAACCCAAGAGGATGACATGATTGTTTTAAAAGCCACACAGGACAAGGTTTTGTCGGTTTTGCAGGCGGTATCGGGCATTGTGGAGCGCCGCCATACCCTGCCGATTCTGGCCAATGTGCTGATTCGCAAAATGGGTGATGCCCTGCAACTGACCACCAGCGACCTCGAAATCCAGATCCGCACGGTGGCCGAACTCGGCGGCGACACGGGCGACTTCACCACCACGGTTGGCGCCCGCAAATTGATCGACATCCTGCGCACCATGCCCAGCGACCAGGTGGTGTCGCTCGAATCCAGCGCCGCCAAGTTGATTCTGAAAGGCGGCAAGAGCAAGTTCACGCTGCAAACCCTGCCTGCCGAAGATTTTCCGCTGGTGCAGGAGTCGGCCAGCTTTGGCCCGGCTTTCAGCGTGCCGCAAAAAACCCTCAAGGCGCTGCTGGGTCAAGTGTCGTTTGCCATGGCGGTGCACGACATCCGCTATTACCTCAACGGTATTTTGTTCGTCGCCGAAGGCCAGCAACTCAGCCTGGTCGCCACCGACGGCCACCGCCTGGCGTTTGCCAGCGCCACGCTGGATGTGGAAGTGCCCAGGCAGGAGGTGATCCTGCCGCGCAAGACCGTGCTGGAACTGCAGCGCCTGCTGTCCGATGCCGAAGGCGCCATCGAGATGCAGTTTGCCAACAACCAGGCCAGGTTCAGCTTCGGCGGCATGGAGTTCGTCAGCAAGCTGGTCGAGGGCAAGTTCCCCGACTACAACCGCGTGATTCCGCGCAACCACCACAACAGCATCACCCTGGGCCGAGCAGCCCTGCTGGCCACCTTGCAGCGCACGGCCATCCTGACCAGCGAAAAATTCAAGGGGGTGCGCCTGAACATCGACCCCGGCATCCTGTGCGTGGCCTCCAATAATGCCGAGCAGGAAGAAGCAGTCGACGAGCTTGACATTGACTACAGCGGCGACAGCATTGAAATCGGCTTCAACGTCACCTACCTGATCGATGCGCTCAGCAACATGTCGCAAGACATGGTCACGCTGTCCCTCTCCGATGGCAACAGCTCGGCGCTCTTCACCATCCCCGACAACACCAATTTCAAGTATGTGGTGATGCCGATGCGCATTTAAGCGGCAACGCCTGTTGCACCGCACCTCTCATATTCCACCGACCCTGCCATGACTGAAGAAAACACGCCTGCCCAAGTCCCAGATATGACCGTTCACACAGGCGAAAGCACGGCTGAAGGCTCCAACTTTCAGCCCGTCATCGATGCCCACCAGGCGGGCGCCTCCGAAGCCTATGGCGAAGGTTCGATCCAGATCCTCGAAGGTCTGGAAGCCGTGCGCAAGCGCCCGGGCATGTACATCGGCGACACCTCCGACGGCACCGGTCTGCACCACCTGGTGTTTGAGGTGGTCGACAACTCGATCGACGAAGCGCTCGCTGGCCATTGCGACGACATTCTGGTCACCATCCACACCGACAACTCGGTGAGCGTGATCGACAACGGGCGCGGCATTCCCACTGGCGTCAAGATGGACGACAAGCATGAACCCAAACGCAGCGCCTCCGAGATCGCGCTGACCGAATTGCACGCCGGCGGCAAGTTCAACCAGAACAGTTACAAGGTCTCGGGCGGCTTGCACGGTGTGGGCGTCTCGTGCGTGAACGCCCTGAGCAAGATGCTGCGCCTGACGGTGCGCCGTGAAGGCAAGGTGCACGTGCTCGAATTCAGCCGTGGTTTTGTGCAAAACCGCCTGATCGAAACGGTCGACGGCGTGGAAGTGTCCCCTATGAAAGTTACCGGCGACACCGAGCGCCGGGGCACCGAAGTGCATTTTTTGCCCGATACCGACATCTTCCGCGAAAACAACGACTTTCATTACGACGTGCTGGCCAAGCGGCTGCGCGAATTGAGTTTTTTGAACAACGGTGTGCGCATCCGCCTGAAAGACGAGCGCAGCGGCAAGGAAGACGATTTTTCCGGCGCCGACGGCGTGCGCGGTTTTGTCAACTTCATCAACAAGGGCAAAACCGTCCTCAACCCCAACATCTTCCACGCCATCGGTGACCGCCAGAGCGAACAGAACACCAACATCGGTGTCGAGGTGGCGATGCAATGGAACAGCGGCTACAACGAGCAGGTGCTGTGCTTCACCAACAACATTCCTCAGCGTGACGGCGGCACCCATCTCACAGGCTTGCGCGCTGGTATGACGCGCGTGATCAACAAGTACATCGATGAAAGCGAGATCGCCAAGAAAGCCAAGGTCGAAGTCAGCGGTGACGACATGCGCGAGGGCCTGACCTGTGTGCTGTCGGTCAAGGTGCCTGAACCCAAGTTCTCCAGCCAGACCAAAGACAAACTGGTCAGCTCCGAGGTACGTGGTCCGGTGGAGGACATCGTCAGCAAACTGCTGTGGGACTACCTTCAGGAGCATCCGGCGGATGCCAAGATCATTGTCGGCAAAATCGTCGAAGCCGCTCGCGCGCGCGAGGCCGCCCGCAAGGCGCGCGACATGACCCGGCGCAAGGGCGTGCTCGACGGCATGGGTTTGCCCGGCAAACTTGCCGATTGCCAGGAAAAAGATCCCGCGCTGTGCGAGATCTACATTGTCGAGGGCGACTCCGCCGGTGGCTCGGCCAAGCAAGGGCGCGACCGCAAGTTCCAGGCGATCCTGCCGCTGCGCGGCAAGATTCTGAACGTCGAAAAAGCGCGCTACGAAAAGCTGCTCACCAGCAACGAAATCCTGACGCTGATCACTGCGTTGGGCACCGGCATTGGCAAGGCAGGCGGCAGCACCGGCAGCGACGACTTTGACGTCGCCAAACTGCGTTACCACCGCATCATCATCATGACCGACGCCGACGTCGACGGCGCGCACATCCGCACGCTGCTGCTGACGTTTTTCTACCGGCAAATGCCCGAGCTGGTCGAGCGCGGCCACATCTACATTGCCCAGCCGCCGCTGTACAAGGTCAAGGCGGGTCGCGAAGAGCTGTATCTGCAGGGGCCAGCTGACCTGGACGCGTTCCTGCTGCGAGTGGCGCTGGTCAACGCCACCGTGCACACTGGCGGTGACAACAGCAGGGCACTGACCGGGGAAGTACTCAAGGCGCTGGCCCACAAGCATCAGGTGGCGCAAGCCGTGATAGCCCGCTTGACGCACTTTCTCGATGTATCCGCCCTGCGCGCCATTGCCGATGGCGTGGCTTTGAACCTGGACACCGTGGCCGATGCCGAAGCGTCAGCCATCGCCCTGCAGGCGAAATTGCCCGATGCCGAAGTGGCGGGCGAATTCGATGTGCGCTCCGACAAGCCCATCCTGCGTATCAGTCGCCGGCTGCACGGCAACGTCAAGAGCAGCGTGCTGACGCAGGACTTTGTCCATGGCGCCGACTACGCCACCCTGAGCGAGGCCGCCAAAACCCTCAAGGGCCTGCTGAGCGCGGGCGCCAGGGTCACGCGCGGCGAAGGCGAGCGCCAAAAGGAACAGAAGGTCAATGACTTCCGCGAAGCCATGGACTGGCTGCTGGCCCAGGCCGAGGGCACAACCAACCGCCAGCGCTACAAAGGGCTGGGCGAGATGAATCCCGAGCAGCTCTGGGAAACGACCATGGACCCGGCGGTGCGCACCTTGCTGCGGGTGCAGATCGACGATGCCATCGAAGCCGACAAGGTGTTCACCATGCTGATGGGCGACGAGGTTGAACCGCGCCGCGAGTTCATCGAAACCAACGCGCTGCAGGCGGGCAATATCGATACTTAAAATCCTTGCATCTTCCAACCAACTTTCAAGACACTTTTCATGGCTGAATCCACACAAAACCCGACGGCTGACATGAGTGCGCCTGCCGTGAGCCCAGCCGACATGGCCAACGCCATCCGCGCCCTGAGCATGGACGCCGTGCAGGCCGCCAACTCGGGTCACCCCGGCGCGCCCATGGGCATGGCTGACATGGCGGTGGCTTTGTGGGCCAAGCACCTCAAGCACAACCCGGCCAACCCCAAGTGGTTCGACCGCGACCGCTTCGTGCTGTCCAACGGCCACGCCTCGATGTTGATCTACGCGCTGCTGCACCTCACCGGCTACAGGTTGCCGATAGCCGAATTGAAGAACTTTCGCCAGCTGCACAGCAAGACCGCCGGTCACCCCGAGGTGGGCGTGACGCCGGGCGTGGAAACCACCACCGGCCCGCTGGGCCAGGGCATCAGCAACGCGGTGGGCATGGCGCTGGCCGAGAAACTGCTGGCAGCTGAGTTCAACCGCGACGGCTTCGACGTGGTCAATCACCACACCTATGTCTTCCTGGGCGACGGTTGCCTGATGGAAGGCATCAGCCATGAGTCATGCGCGCTTGCCGGTGCCTGGAAACTGAACAAGTTGATTGCCCTGTACGACGACAACGGTATCTCGATCGACGGGCAGGTGAGCCCATGGTTCATCGACAACACCGCCATGCGTTTTGTCGCCTACGGCTGGAACGTGCTCGGCCCGATCAATGGCCACGACGCCGCGTTGGTGGCCCATACGATCGCCGAAGCCAAACAATCCACCGACCGGCCCACGCTGATCATTTGCAAAACCGACATCGGCCACGGCAGTCCCAACCGTGCCGGCACCGCCAAGGCGCATGGTGAACCGCTCGGCGCCGAAGAAATTGCGCTGACGCG
>JBBINL010000112.1:0-8272 GCA_037443905.1 Burkholderiales bacterium
CCGCCGACGCGCTGACGCGCGCTGACATCGTCGAGCGGCTGCAATTGCAGGACGCGCGTCTGTTCGTCAGCAGCTTTGACCGGCCCAACATCCGCTACACGATTGTCGAAAAGAAAGACGCCAGCGCGCAGTTGCTGCGCTTTATTGGGCGCGAGCATGCTGGCGAGGCCGGCGTGGTGTATTGCCAGTCGCGCAAACGGGTCGAGGAAGTGGCAGACATGCTGGTGCAGGCCGGCATCCAGGCCTTGCCCTACCACGCCGGGCTCGATGCCAGGGTGCGCCAGGCCAATCAGAACCAGTTTCTGCGCGGCGAGGGCGTGGTGATGGTGGCGACCATCGCCTTTGGCATGGGCATCGACAAGCCCGACGTTCGATTCGTGGCGCACCTGGACATGCCCAAGAATATCGAGAGCTACTACCAGGAAACCGGCCGCGCCGGGCGCGACGGCCTGGCTGCCGATGCCTGGATGTGCTACGGCCTGCAAGACGTGGTCAACCAGCGCCGCATGATCGACGAAAGCCCGGCCGAGGAAGAATTCAAACAGGTCATGCGTGGCAAGCTCGATGCACTGCTGGGCCTGGCCGAGGCCACCGACTGCCGCCGCGTGCGGCTGCTGCGCTACTTTGGCGAGGAAAGCCAGGACTGCCACAACTGCGACAACTGCCTGCAGCCGCCCGACGTGTGGGACGCTACCGACGCGGCGCGCAAGCTGCTGTCCACCGTGTACCGGCTCCATCAGACCAGCGGCGTGTCGTTCGGTGCCGGCCACACCATGGACATCATGCGCGGCAAGCTGACCGACAAGGTGACCCAGCGCGGCCACCAGAGCGTGAGTACCTTCGGCCTGGGCGCCGACTACAGCGAGAGCCAGTTGCGCGCCGTGATGCGCCAGCTGATTGCCATTGGCGCCTTGCATGTGCACAACAGCGATGGCTTCAGCACACTGCATCTGACCGAAAACTCACGATCGGTGCTGCGCGGCGAAGTGCCGGTGCGCCTGCGTGAGTCGTCCAGTCAGCGCGCCGACAAACGCAGCCGCAGCCGCACGGCGCCGTCAGCGGCGGCAGTGAGCCTGGGGCAGCAGGCCATGGTGCGTTTCATCAACCTGAAGTCGTGGCGTGCCGAAGTGGCCAGACAACACAATTTGCCCGCTTATGTAATTTTTCACGATGCCACGCTGGCGGCCATTGCCGAGCGCGCGCCGCTGTCACTGGCCGACCTGCAGCACATCAGCGGCCTGGGAGCGCGTAAGCTGGAGGCGTACGGCGAAGCGGTGCTGGCGGTCATCGCGGGCGCCAGCCACACGGTGAGCGCCGATTGATCGCGCCATCTTTGCTACACTGTTTGCATGTTCATGCACCAACGCCATATCACAGGTTGCAGTGACCGGGGGGCCTGGCCCTGGCGCGACTCTTTCAGCTCGCCCGCCCTGGCCTGACCCCGCGCAACGTCTTGTCTGCCGGGATGTCGAACAGGTCTTCAACCGTTCAGCTCCTTCTTAGAAAGATGTTCCTGTGATTTCTGAACCTGAATTCAATGCCTTGAGTGCCCGGGGTTTCAACCGCATTCCGGTCATGGCGCAGGCGTTTGCCGACCTCGAAACCCCGCTGTCGCTCTACCTCAAACTGGCCAACAGCGCGCCGTTCAGCTTTTTGCTGGAATCGGTGGTGGGCGGCGAGCGTTTTGGCCGCTACAGTTTTATCGGCCTGCCGGCGCGCACGCTGCTGCGCGCCATCGGTTTTGGCGCCGCGGCGCGCACCGAGGTGGTGACCGACGGCGCGGTGGTTGAAACCAGCCACGCCAACCCGCTCGACTTCATTGCCGAATACCAAAAACGCTTCAAGGTGGCGTTGCAGCCCGGCATGCCACGCTTTTGCGGCGGCCTGGCCGGCTATTTTGGCTATGACGCGGTGCGTTACATCGAGAAAAAGCTGCAAACGACTTGCCCGCCAGACGAGTTGGGCACGCCCGATATTTTGCTGCTGCAGTGCGAAGAGCTGGCCGTGATCGACAACCTGTCGGGCAAGCTGTATCTGATGGTGTATGCCGACCCTGCCCGGCCACAGGCTTACCAGCGTGCCACCGAGCGGCTGGCGCAACTCAGGGCATGCCTTGATCAACCTGTGCGCGCGCCTCATCTGATGGCCAGCACCAGCCAGACTGCCGTGCGCGACTTTGCCAAGACCGATTACCTGGCCGCCGTGGCGCGCGCCAAGGAGCTGATTGCTGGCGGCGACTTCATGCAGGTGCAGGTGGGCCAGCGCATCAAAAAGCCTTATACCCAGAGCCCCTTGAGCCTGTACCGTGCGCTGCGCTCGCTCAACCCCAGCCCCTACATGTACTACTACAACTTCAGCGGCGCGACCGCTGACGGCGCCGATTTCCATGTGGTGGGCTCGTCGCCGGAGATTCTGGTGCGCCAGGAGCAGGTGCAGCAAGACGGCCAGACGCGGCAAAAGGTCACCATCCGGCCACTCGCGGGCACGCGAGCGCGCGGCGCCACGACCGAGCTTGATAAGGCCGCCGAGGTCGAGCTGATCAACGACCCCAAGGAGCGCGCCGAGCATGTGATGCTGATCGACCTGGCGCGCAATGACATCGGCCGCATTGCCGAGATTGGCAGCGTCAAGGTCACCGACGCGTTTTGCGTCGAGCGCTACAGCCACGTGATGCACATCGTCAGCAACGTCGAGGGCACGCTGTTGCCCGGCATGACCAGCATGGACGTGCTCAAGGCGACGTTTCCGGCGGGCACGCTCACCGGCGCACCCAAGGTGCACGCGATGGAGCTGATCGACCAGCTCGAGCCCACCAAGCGCGGCTTGTACGGCGGTGCCTGCGGTTACCTGAGCTACGCCGGCGACATGGATGTGGCCATTGCCATCCGCACCGGCATCGTCAAGAACCAGGTGCTCCATGTGCAGGCGGCCGCCGGCATCGTGGCCGACAGCGTGCCTGAGATGGAGTGGCGCGAAACCGAAGCCAAGGCGCGCGCGCTGTTGCGCGCTGCCGAGCTGGTTGAAGAAGGGTTGGAGTGAAGCATGAAGATCATTCAATTGCTGATGATCGACAACTACGACAGCTTCACCTACAACATCGTCCAGTACCTGGGCGAGCTGGGGGCCGATGTGCGTGTGGCGCGCAACGACGAAATCACCCTGGACGAGATGGACAAGTTGCTGGCATCCGGACAAATGGATCGGCTGGTGATCTCGCCTGGCCCTTGTTCACCAGCAGAAGCAGGCATTTCGGTGGCCGCCATCCAGCACTTTGCCGGCAGACTGCCGATTTTGGGTGTGTGTCTGGGGCATCAGGCGATTGGCGCGGCGTTTGGCGGCAGAATAGTCCGCGCCCAGCAGCTGATGCACGGCAAGACTTCGGTCATCACCACCACGCAGGAAGGCGTCTTCGAAGGGCTTCCCAGGCAGTTCACGGTGAACCGCTACCACTCGCTTTCGATCGAGCGCGCCACTTGCCCGCAATGCCTGAAAATCACTGCCTGGACCGATGACGGCGAGATCATGGGCATCCGCCACACCAGCCTCGACATCGAGGGCGTGCAGTTTCACCCCGAGAGCATCCTCACCGAGCACGGCCACGCCATGCTGGCCAATTTCCTGAAACCCCGAAAAGTCTGAACATGCCAACCAACCCGCAATGCAGGGTCGACCTGCGCAGCGATACCGTCACGCAACCGACGCCCGCCATGCGTGCCGCCATGCTGGCCGCGCCAGTGGGCGATGATGTCTTTGGTGACGACCCCAGCGTCAACGCCCTGCAGGCGCGCATCGCCGACATCACGGGCAAGGAGGCGGCGCTGTTCATGCCCTCGGGCACGCAAAGCAACCTGTGCGCCCTGATGTGTCACTGCCAGCGTGGTGATGAATACATCGTTGGCCAGCTCGCCCACACTTACCGCTATGAGGGCGGCGGCGCGGCAGTGCTGGGCAGCATTCAGCCGCAGCCCTTGCCGCAGGGCGCATCGGGCGAGATGCAACTGGCCGAAATTGCCGCGGCGATCAAGCCCGACGATATCCACTTTGCCCGCACCCGTCTGTTGTGCCTGGAAAACACCTGGAACGGCCAGCCGATGACGCTAGCCTACCTGGCGCAGGCCACCGCCCTGGCGCGCGAGCGTGGTCTGGCCACGCACCTTGACGGCGCGCGTCTTTTCAATGCGGCAGTCGCCACCCCCGATGCTGGCGCGGGAGTCTATGCGGCGGCGCGCCACATCGCCAGCTATTTCGACAGCGTCTCGGTGTGTTTCAGCAAGGGTCTGGGCGCGCCGGTGGGCTCGGCACTGTGCGGCTCACGCGATCTGATTGCCCGCGCGCTGCGCTGGCGCAAGATGCTCGGCGGCGGCATGCGCCAGTCGGGCGTGCTGGCCGCCGCAGCCAGTTACGCGCTGGAGCACCATGTGGAACGGCTGGCGCAGGACCACGCCAACGCGCGTCATCTGGCCGACGGGCTGCGCGGCGTCGACGGGCTGAGCGTGCGATCGGCCGAAACCAACATCGTTTTCGTCGACGTGGCCGATGGCCGGGGCCCGGCGCTGCTTGATTTCCTCAAAGCGCACGGCGTGTTGGCCACCGGCCTGATCGGTTTGCGTTTTGTCACCCACCTGGACGTCGATCGCGCTGGCGTCGACCACGCCATTGCCACCGTGCGCCGCTTTTTCGCGCAAGCGCCCGCTGCGTCGGTGGCTGCCAGCGGCACCGGTCCGTATTGATTGTTGCAGCAGCACCGCCATGCCCGAATCGACCCAGCTTCTGATGTTCATGGCAGCGGGGTGGCTGCTCAACCTCACGCCCGGGCCGGACGTGCTCTACATCGTCAGCAGCGCGCTCAAAAGCGGCGTGCGCGCCGGGCTCGTCGCCGCCTTAGGGATCGTCAGCGGCTGCTTTGTGCACGTGGCCGCGGCGGCGCTCGGCGTGGGGGCGCTCCTGGCCACCTCGGCGGCGGCGTTCACCGCGCTCAAGTGGGCGGGCGCCGCCTACCTGCTGTGGATGGGTGTGAAACTGTTGCTGGGCAAGGGCGGCGCGTCGGTGGTGCCGGTGACGTCTGCCACGCAAGGCGCGCCGGTGGACCTGGGCCGCGTCTTTCGCCAGGGTTTTCTGACCAACGTGCTCAACCCCAAGGTGGCGCTGTTCTTTCTGGCCTTCGTGCCGCAGTTCATCGCCCCGGGTACCGAGGACAAGGTGACGGCGTTCCTGCTGCTGGGGCTGCTGTTCAACGTCAATTCGTTGCCGATCAACTTTGGCTACGCCTGGCTGGCCGGCTGGGCCGCGCGCCGTGTCGGCGTGGTGCAGCGTGCCATGCACTGGATGGATCGCGCGGCAGGTGTGATGTTCATCGGCTTTGGTGTGCGCCTGGCCTTGACCGATAACCCGGCGCGCTGAATTTTTTGCGACAAACAGGAGTTTTTCATGCCCCACACGATCAAAATTTCCCCGCAGGAAGCGCTGCTGCGCACCATCGAGCACCGTGAGATTTTTCACGACGAGATGCTGCACATCATGCGCGAGATCATGGCCGGCGAATGGTCGCCCGTGATGCTGGCGGCGTTCATCACCGGTCTGCGTGTCAAAAAGGAAACCATTGGCGAGATCACGGCGGCCGCGCAGGTGATGCGCGAAGTGTCCACCAAGGTCCTGGTGGCCGACAAAACCCATCTGGTTGACATTGTCGGCACCGGGGGCGACGGCTCGCACACGTTCAATATTTCCACCTGCGCGATGTTTGTTGCCGCAGCCGCCGGTGCCAAGGTCAGCAAGCACGGCGGCCGCAGCGTCAGCAGCAAAAGCGGCAGCGCCGACGTGATGGAGTCGCTCGGCGTCAACATGAACCTCAAGCCCGAGGCGATTGCCAAATGCATCGAGCAAGTGGGTGTGGGCTTCATGTTTGCGCCCAACCACCACCCGGCGATGAAAAATGTCGCGCCGGTGCGCCGCGAAATGGGCGTCAAGACCATCTTCAACCTGCTCGGGCCGCTGACCAACCCGGCCGGGGCGCCCAACATCCTGATGGGCGTGTTTCACCCCGACCTGGTGGGCATCCAGGTGCGCGCGCTGGAACGCCTGGGCACCGACCATGCGGTGGTGGTGTATG
Organism: Burkholderiales bacterium; assembly: GCA_037443905.1. Taxonomy (GTDB): domain Bacteria; phylum Pseudomonadota; class Gammaproteobacteria; order Burkholderiales; family Burkholderiaceae_C; genus Rhodoferax. The sequence continues at coordinate 6,110 of JBBINL010000112.1, forward strand.
GCAAGGATGGCATGGACGAAGTGAGCCTGGGCGCGGCCACGCTGGTCGGCGAGCTGAAAAACGGGATCATCACCGAGTACGAGATCCACCCCGAGGACTTCGGCCTGGCGATGGCGAGCAACCGTGCCTTCAAGGTGGAAACACCCGATCAGTCGCGCGCCATGCTGCTGGGGGTGCTTGACAATGTGGACGGCCCGGCCAAGGAAGTCGTGGTGCTCAACGCCGGCGTGGCGCTCTACGCGGCCAATGTGGTCGATTCGATGCAGGCCGGCATTGCCAAGGCACGTGCTGCCATTGAATCGGGTGCCGCCAAGGCCAGACTTGACGCGCTGGTGACCACGGCCCATGGTCTGGGTGTGGCCTGACATGCAGTTGCTCCATACCGACGGAGCCTGGATCGCCATCGGCATCTCGGTGCTGTTTGTCGTGGCGGGGCTGGTGCTGCACCGTGTGTTCATCCGTATTCTTAAAAAAGACTCGACCGAGCCGAACCAACATGACTGATATCCTGGACAGAATTGTGGCGGTCAAGCGCCAGGAAGTGGCCGCCGCGTTGAAGCGCAAGTCGCTGGCCGACATGCGCTTTGATGCCGAGAGCCGGGTGCTGACGCGCGATTTCGCTGGCGCCCTGCGCGCCAAAGTGAACGCCGGACGGCCGGCAGTGATTGCCGAAATCAAGAAAGCCAGTCCGTCCAGAGGCGTGCTGCGCGCCGACTTCGTTCCCGCTGACATTGCCCAAAGCTATGCCGAGTTTGGCGCTGCCTGTCTGTCGGTGCTGACGGATCGGCAGTTCTTTCAGGGTTGCATCGACTACCTCAAGCAGGCGCGGGCGTCTTGCCACTTGCCGGTGCTGCGCAAAGACTTCATGATCGATGCCTACCAAATCTACGAATCACGCGCTTGCGGGGCCGATGCCATTTTGTTGATCGCCGCCTGCCTTGACGACGCGCAGATGAGAGATTTCGAGCAAATCGCGCAAAGTCTGGACATGGCGGTGCTGGTGGAGGTGCACGACGGTGCTGAACTGCAGCGCGCTCTCAGGCTGAAAACGCGGCTGATCGGCGTCAACAACCGCAACCTCAAGACCTTCGAGGTGTCGCTCGACACGACGCTCACGCTCATGAAAGATATTCCCGCTGACCGTCTGCTGGTGTGCGAAAGCGGCATTCATACCCGCGACGACGTGCTGCGCATGGGTGCGGCCGGTGTCAACGCCTTTCTGGTGGGTGAAGCCTTCATGCGCGCCAGCGAACCCGGTGAGGCCCTGGCCGCGTTGTTCGGTTGATTCGCATGGCAGAGGTGACATCGCCGCCCGGCTGTTTGCAAAGCGCCGACCCCGGAGATTGGCCCGTGGCGCCGGGCTGGAAAGCGCTGATAAGCCGTTTTTTTTCATCACCGGCAGGTTGCAGTCTGCTGGCCTTTTTGCAGCAGCGCCTGGACGCGGGGGCAGTCATTTACCCGCCACAGCCGTTACGCGCGCTGGAATTGACGCCACCAGAATCGGTGCGGGTGGTGATCCTGGGGCAGGATCCGTACCACGGCCCCGGACAAGCCGAGGGCCTGGCGTTCTCGGTCGCGCCAGGCGTGGCGTTGCCGCCGTCACTGCGCAATATTTTCAAGGAATTGCAGCGCGACCTGGGCGAGCCGCTGCCCGTTTTCCCGGTGCCTGGTGGCAGTCTGGTGCGCTGGGCGCGTCATGGGGTGTTGCTGCTCAACACCTGTCTGACCGTGGAACAGGGGCAGCCGGCGAGCCACGCCGGCAAAGGCTGGGAGGTGTTGACCGACGCCATCATCCAGGCGGTGACTGACCATTCGGAACATGTGGTTTTCATGCTCTGGGGCAGCCATGCCCAAAGCAAGCGCCCGCTGATCGATGGCACGCGCCACCTGGTCCTGTGCGCCAACCATCCCTCCCCTTTCTCTGCCTTGCGGCCACCGTTGCCCTTCATGGGCTGCGGCCATTTTTCGCAGGCCCGAGCCTGGCGCGAGCAGCATCACAAATAAGGCTGGCCGGGCCGCCAGGCGGGTTTCTTGTCGCCGGACGGTGAAAAATAAGCAGCGGGTCATGCCACAAGCCAAACTTAATGGCATAATCCGGGGTTCACCGTGGAGAGGTGGCCGAGTGGTTAATGGCAGCAGACTGTAAATCTGCCCTCTTACGAG
>JBBINL010000113.1:0-8257 GCA_037443905.1 Burkholderiales bacterium
ACCAGCTTTAGCTTATTCCACTCCGGTGGCTGTCCAAGCTACCGTGACCACCCCACTTTGCCCAGCACGGCGTCGATGTTCTGTGTGCCCAGCGCCTGAAAGATCATCAGCAGCAGCGGCAGCATGTAGGGCACGACGATGCTGATCAGGCCAATGAAGCCGTCCATCACCGCGTGGGCGACCACGGCCAGGGTGCCTTGTGGCTGCCAGTTGCTGGCCGCCTCGATCAGGCGATGGGTGGTTTGCGCGTCGATCCAGCCGCTGACCTTGAAGACCACGAACAACACGCTGGCAAACATCGCCACGCTGCCCAGCAGCCCCCATTGCGGGTGCAGCAATAACTCGTCGAGCCAATGGTGCCAGCCGTGGCTGGTTTGCAGTGACTCGGGGCGCAGCGCCGCTTCAAAGATGGTGGCGGCTCGGTGGTGGCCATCGTCGTGAATTTCATCTGCCAACGCGCGCGACAGGTTATGTCCGGCGGCCTGGCGCAACGCCAGCAGTGTCGGCATCACCGGCGCAAAGTGTTCGCTCAGCTCGCGCTCGAAGTAGCCATGACCGCAGGCAAACAACGTGAGCAAAAGCTGGTGCGGCACGCGAAAAGCCGCTTCGATCTGCGGATTTTTCAGCGCCTGGCTGAGCGGCTCCAGCTCCCGGGCGATGTGCGCGCTGGGCGCCTGCGGCAGCGGGCACGTGTCCTTGCGCGCGGTCTGAATAGCGGTTTTGAACAGGTCAGAAATGCCGTAACCCATTAAAGCCAGAGGCGTTCAAACGTCTGTCGGATTTTTCCAGCGACATCGCTCACGAACTGCGCACCCCGGTGAGCAACCTGATGACGCAAACGCAGGTGGCGCTGTCGCAACCGCGCGCTGCCGACGACTATCGGCAGGTGCTGGAATCCAACGCCGAGGAACTCGAGCGCATGGCACGCATGATCGCCGACATGCTGTTGCTGGCCAAGGCCGACAACGGGCTGGTGGTGCCCAACCGCGAGCCGGTTGACCTGGCGCGCGAAGTGCAGGCGCTGTTCGATTATTACGAGGCCGTCGCCGACGACAAAAGCCTGACATTGCGCCTGGACGGCGCGGCCAACGTGCGTGCCGACCGGCTGATGCTGCGCCGCGCGGTGGCCAATCTGTTGTCCAACGCGATCCGCCACGCCACGCCCGGGACGGCGATCGAGGTCACGCTGCACCATGGCGGCGGCGATGTCAGACTGCGCGTACGCAATAGCGGCGACACCATCGCCCCGGAAATGCTCGAGCGTATCTTCGACCGATTTTTTCGTGCCGACCCGGCGCGTCAGCGCGGCCCCGAAGGCGCCGGCCTGGGGCTGGCCATCACCCAGTCCATTGTTCAGGCCCATGGCGGGACGATCCGGGTGGCTTCAGCCGATGGTGTGACCACTTTCACTGTTTTTTTGCCGGATGCTTGACCCGTCGCCGATCAGCGCAGCGCCAGATGGTAGGCGCGCAACACCAGCGAGGTCAGGCGCAGCGGCGCGTGACGAACGGCCGCGGGCAGCCACTGCGGCGCGTTCAAGGAAAAGCGGGTGGCCCAACGCGTGACCGGGCGCAGCCACTGGGTGGCTTTGGCAAAGCGCTGCTGATTGACCATGTAAGATGACCTGTAGAAGTGGTTTGATGCGACCGCATTTTTCTGAATCGCCAGAAACCTTGCTGCCACGGTGTCAAAGCCGGCGCTGGCAAAGTCAGTCGCCGTGCAAGGATTCCCGGGATGTGCCGTAATCGGCTACCCCTTTATGGCACGGAATAGACTTGAAGCCACCCACTGACGCCCCCGGTTCACCTGTACCCAGCAGCCGCCTGGGTCGTCTGGCGCGCCTGGGTCAAATGGCCACCGGCGTGGCGGGCAACATGCTCATCAACGGCGCGCGCCAACTGGCCCAGGGCAAGCGCCCCCAAATGAGTGAGCTGCTGCTCACGCCCGCCAACGCCCGCAAAATCACCCGCCAGTTGGCGCAAATGCGTGGTGCGGCGATGAAGCTGGGGCAATTGATCTCGATGGATGACGGCGATCTGCTGCCGCCTGAACTGGCTGCCATTCTGGCGCGCCTGCGTTCAGACGCCCAGGCCATGCCGCAGCGCCAGGTGCAGGCCGTTCTCAGCGCCAACTGGGGTGCCGGCTGGCAACAGCGCTTTGAAGAGCCCTTTTCATACGCACCCATTGCCGCCGCTTCCATTGGCCAGGTGCACCGCGCCCGGACCAAAGACGGGCGCGACCTGGCCATCAAGATCCAGTACCCCGGCGTGCGCAAAAGCATCGCCAGCGATGTCAACAACGTGGCCTCTCTGTTGCGCCTGTCAGGCCTGATCCCCAAAACGCTCGACATTGCGCCGCTGCTCGCTGAGGCCAAGCGTCAGTTGCGCGAAGAGGCCGACTATCAGGCAGAGGGCGCGCACCTGCAGCGCTTTGCCCAGCTGCTGGCGCAGGCGCCCGAATTTGTGGTGCCCGCATTTCACGCCGATCTGAGCACCCGCAATGTGCTGGCGATGTCATTTGTGGGCGGCATGCCGGTGGAATCCGTGGTGGCTGCGACGCAAGCCGAGCGCGACCGCATCGCCAGTTTGCTGGTGAGCCTGCTGTTTCGCGAACTGTTCGAGTTCGGGCTGATGCAAACCGACCCCAACTTTGCCAACTACCGCTACGATCCCGAGACTCGGCAACTGATCCTGCTGGACTTTGGCGCCACGCGCGCCTTCCCGCTTTCTTTGGGTCAGGGATACCGCCAATTGATGGCTGCCACCATGGCCGGTGACCGTGCCGCCATGACGCAGGCCGGTTTGGCGATTGGATACTTCAACGCGCAGACCCAGCCCAGACACCAGGCCGCCGTGCTCGACATGTTCGAGATGGCGCTGGCGCCACTGCGCTGCAAGGGAGATTTTGACTTTGGCAACACCGACATGGTGCAGCGCCTGCATGAAGCCGGCATGGCGCTGGGTCTGGACCGCGATTTCTGGCACATCCCGCCGATTGACACACTGTTTTTGCACCGCAAGCTCGGCGGCCTGTATCTGTTGGCGGCGCGGCTCAAGGCACGCATCAACGTGCGGCAACTGGCGCTGCCGTACCTGACCCCTGTGCCATGAGAGGCCAGGCGTCAGGCGGCGGGGCTGGCTTGGGATTCGGCCGCAATCTGGCGCAGCGCCTGCTCGAAAACGGCCACGGGCTGACCGCCCGAGATCAGATGCCGGTCATTGAGGATGACGGCCGGTACCGAATGAATGCCCAGCCGGTTGTAAAACGCCTCGGCTGATCGCACCTCTGTGGCAAATTCGTCGCTGGCCAGAATGGCGCTGGCACGTGCCACATCCAGCCCCGCCTGAGCCACCGCCGCCAGCAACACTTCGGGCGCTTCCATGGCCTGGCTGTGGGTGTGGCACGCCACCAGCAAGGCCTTTTTCAGGGCCAGTTGCTGCGCGGACGATTCCAGGCCGGCCCAGTGCAGCAAGCGGTGCGCCGCAAAGGTGTTGTAGATGCGCCCGCGCCCGGCCGGGTTGAAGACAAAGCCCACCTCGGCGCCGCGCTGGCGGATGGTGTCGCGAATGTGCGCCTGTTGCTCGGGGGTGGAGCCGTACTTTTGCGTCAGGTGCTCGGTGATGTCCTGACCACCGGCAGGCATCTGCGGATTGAGTTCGAAAGGCTGAACATGGATGTGCGCCGTCACCTCGCCCTGCATGCTGGCCAGCGCCTGTTCCAGTGCTGCCAGGCCGATGGCGCACCAGGGGCAGGAAATGTCGGAAACGAAATCGATCTTGAGCGTCGGGGTCATGGTGCGGGACGTGGCAATGTCTGTAGAACCGGATTGTCATGCATGTCAGTCAAGCCTGCCCGAGCATTGTGCCGGGTGCAAGTCCTGATGCACAATGACCACTCATCGTCGAGCGCATGAATGGAAATCTGATGGGCATTCTTCAACAACGAATTTATTTGTGTTCGCAAAGTCCGCGACGTCGCGAATTGCTCAAGCAGATCGGCATCAATTTCCACATGCTGCTATTGCGCTGCGACCCGCGCCGTGGTGTCGATGTGAACGAGACACCGCTGCAAGATGAGCCGGCTGAAACATATGTACGGCGCATTTGCCTGGAAAAAGCCCATGCCGGTTCGGAGTCGCTGCTTCTGCGCAATCTGTTGGCTTTTCCGGTGCTGGCCGCCGATACCACGGTGGCACTGGACGGCAAAATTTTCGGCAAGCCGGACCACGCAGAACAAGCCGCTGACATGCTGCGCCAATTGTCGGGCCGTGAACATCAGGTGCTGAGTGCCGTGGCCGTGGCCCTGGGCAACCGGACCGAAGTCGCACTCTCGGTGTCCACGGTGCGCTTCACCAAGCTCAGCGAAGACCGCATCCGGCGCTATCTGGCAAGCGGTGAATACACTGACAAAGCCGGGGCCTATGCCATTCAGGGCCAGGCAGGCGCCTTTGTGGAACATTTGGCCGGCAGTTATTCAGGCGTGATGGGTTTGCCGTTGTACGAGACGGTGGAACTGTTGCGTAAATTTGATTACCCAACCCCCTGAAGCGTGGCTTGCCGGCTGCGATGGCGTGACCAATGGAACAACAGGAGATGGCCATGGATGAAAAACAAACTCAATTGAATGCCGATGCGGCAGACTACTTCCGCTCGCTGGCGGGCTTGAAGTATCCGCAAGCCCTGGCAGATGCCTACCCACGCATTGCGAACATGATTTTCGAGCTCAAAGACAATCCACCCAGGTTGCGCGATTACATGGAGTCGCTGATTTCAGATGCGCGCGGCGGGCGCCGGGGCTTTCAGTTCGATGTCCTGATGGACATCCAGTGCGTGCGCGAAGTGATGCTTGGCGACGTCAACCAGTTCGTGCTCGACGAACGGACCAAATGGGTGTCATGACGCCGCAGCCTGCTCGGGCAGGATCGGCAGATCTCAGTTGCCGGCCGTGGCAGGCCGAGCGTTGGTGGCTTCCAGCAGGGCCGACTCGCGGCCCTTGACGCTCGGCACGAACAGCGTTGGATCAACCGTCGGGTTGACGGCATAGCGCGTGATCACCGTTTCGCTGATGGCGTTGCCGCCAGCATAGTTTTTGATGTGGAACGGCATCGGCGTGCCGTCCACCGGCCTGAAATCCGAAAACTCGGCCGCCAGCACCATGTTCTGGCCGCCAAATGTGATTTGTCCGGTCACTTTGACAATCAGGTGGGTCCTTTGATCGACGTTGACTCGGATGTTCGGACCCTCTTCGTCCCAGATTTCCATCACTTCAGTCGACTGGTTGGCCACGATTTCGGTGCCGACATGGCGCAGGTTGTAGCGCCCTTTGAGCAATCCATACGGCAGATCAAGCTGCTTGTACTGGTAAATCATGGCTTGGCGGCCAGGCCCCTCGACCCCCACCATCATGTTGCCACCGGTGATCCGCCAGGCCAGTTCTCCATTGAGAACGCGGGTTTCGGTCGTCCCGGGGTAGACGGTTTCGACCCGCAGCATGCGTGGGCGCTGAAACCAGCGCTTGTAGCTGCCGGACGCATTGCGCACGATCGCAGCGATGAGGCCGTCGGCGTTCAGTGATACCAGTTGCTCGATTTGTGCTGCGCCGCCGTAGGCTTGCACCACCTTTTCCACCAGCGCCAGCGAAGCCGCGTCCTGTTCCAGCGCGGCTGCGGGCAGACTCATGAAGCCGAGACTGATCAGCGTCAGCCGCAGCAGTTTGTTGAGAAGGGGCATGCAGGAACCTTGGTGAAGGGCACAACGATTTTCGGCGCTGCAGATGACTTTATTGTAGTGGGATCATGCCTGTGCGTGGTCTGCAGTCGAGAAGCCCCGTGCGGCAAGTCAGTTCGGGCTGGATGCCACCCAGAGTTGATTGCGCCCATTGTTTTTGGCCTGGTACATGGCGGTATCGGCGCTCTGGAGCAACCGGTGTTCGTCGCTGCCATGGTCGGGGAAAAAGGCAAGGCCGATGCTCGCTGAAATATGGATCGGGTGCGCGCTGATGTCAAAGGGCCGGTTCAATGCGGCAAGAATTTTTTCAGCGACCCGCGTGGCAGATGGCGCCGTCGCCATTTCCGGCAACAGCACCACGAATTCGTCGCCGCCGATGCGAGCCACGGTGTCAGACTCGCGCTGCACACAGTCCGACAAACGCCGTGCCGCCTCTTTGAGCAGCAGGTCGCCCACCTGATGACCGAGCTCGTCGTTGACCGGTTTGAATCTGTCAAGGTCAATGAACATCAGGACCAGGCGTGTCTTGTCGCGCCGCGCCTTGGCAATGGCCTGGTGCAGACGGTCGGAAAACAAGGCGCGATTGGGCAAACCGGTGAGCACATCGAAGTGCGCCAGTTGCTGCATGCGCGCTTCTGTCGCCTTGCGTTCGGAAATATCGGAAAACACCGCCACGTAGTGGGTCGGCTCGCCCTGCTCGTTGCGCACCTGCTTGATGGAGAGCCATTCGATGTAGAGCTCACCGTTCTTGCGCCGGTTGCAGATTTCGCCATGCCAGTGGCCGCTGCTGGTCAACTGCTGCCACATGTTCTGGTAAAACGCGGTGGTATGCGAGCCGGACGCCAGCAGCTTCGGGTCACGGCCAATGGCTTCACCGGGTTCATAGCCGGTGATCACGGTAAAGGCCGGATTGACCGACAGAATCTCATTGCGCTGGTTGGTCACGAGCGTGGCCTCGTCCATGGTCAGGATGACGGTCGAGGCCAGACGCAAGGCTTCGTCGCGCTCATGGCGCTCGGTGATGTCGGTATGAGTGCCGATCATGCGCAACGGCATGCCTTGCGCGTCGCGTTTGACCACCATGCCGCGCGAAAGGATCCATTTCCAGCGGCCATCCCTGGTCTGCATGCGCCGCTCGTTGGCATAGATTGATTTTTTTCCTGACAAATAGGCAGCCCGGTCGTCTTCTACCCGGGCCAGGTCGTCAGGATGGATGCGCGCATGCCACGCCTCGACTTGAGATTCCATCTCGTTGGCGGCAAAGCCATGGATTTCCATGAAGCGCTTGGAAAACACCACTTCTCCGGTCTGCAGGTTGCGGTCCCAAACGCCGTCACCAGCGCCTTCCAGGGCAAACTTCCAGCGCTCCTCGCTCAAGGCCAGCGCCTGCTGGGCGAGTTGGCGCTCACGATTTTGCGTCATGATCTGGCCCTGTGCCCATTTCACAATCATGAAGACAGCCAGGTAAAGCAGTGTCAGCAGCGCGACTACCGCGCCGACCAGTCGCCACTGCCGTTGGCCGACCTCGGCCAGCACCGTGGTGGCATCGCGGTAGATTTCAAAGACACCGGTCACCTGGCCTGTCTGCGGGTCGTAACGCGGAATGTAGCTCTCGATGCCGGCGCGATCCAGTCGCTCACCCTCGAAGCTGCTTATCTTGTCTGGATGCACCAGTTCGGAGCTGTTCAAGCCGCGCAGGGCGTTGATCACGCCGGCGTTCTGGATCTTGTCTTCGCCGATCTGCTTGAGGTCGGTAGAGTAAATCGTGCGACCCCGCAAGTCGTACACCTTGATCTTGAAAATCCTGGTGCCCTCGAGAAGCCGCAATACTTTCTGGTGCAACTCAGGAATCTGTGGTGCCAAAGCGAGCTGTGAATCAGGCTGGTCGGCTACCGAACGGATCAGAGGACCAAAGTGTTCGTCCCACATTTCGTTGGCAATGATCCTGGCATGGTTGATGTGTTCGCTCTGGTAGCCGTTGACCAGGTCGTCCACCGACAGTGTGCGAAAAACATAGCCAAGCAACACCGCAACCACCACAAAGGCAGCCAGGCTGGCCGTTGCGAAGTGGCGCAATAATTTGAAGTCGGCTGTGGCGCCGTCTTTATTGCTGTCAGCCTCGCTCGCTTCTGCGACCACAGAAATTGTTGATTCTGAAATTGTTTGTGTCACACCCTGCACCGAGGGATGAAAAATCCCTGGTGAGCACATTCTAGTCCGGTGTTACAAGTTAACCGGCATTTGTAACCGCGTCTTTTCGGTCATGGCGGCGCTGCCAATCCGCGCCATAACCATGCCGCACAATCGATTGGCATCGCCACATTGTGACCAAAGCTGGCGCGCTCAATGCAGCTTATTGGTGAACAAATCCTTGGGCTACAAGCCCAGCGTCTGCCAGAGCTGATCCATCTTGGCCGTGACTTCCGCGCTCATGGTCAACGGTCGTCCCCATTCGCGCGTGGTTTCGCCGGGCCACTTGTTGGTCGCGTCCAGCCCCATCTTGCTGCCCAGACCGCTCACCGGTGAGGCAA
>JBBINL010000114.1:0-8229 GCA_037443905.1 Burkholderiales bacterium
GTGTCTTTGCGTCAAGGCAAGGGCCGTTGATGTTGCCCGAGCCGCACAGCGACTGTTTGACGTCGCCGCGCTCCATCAAGATCACAAAGTCACGCACGCCAAAGTTGTCATGGGCGTAGCGGATGCGTTCGGCATAGTCGAGCAGGGCGGTGCCGGGGTTGCCCATGGCGTAGACGGGGCGGCCGCCAAGGGCGCGCTCGAGCTGTGCACCGGGGCGGTCTGGCGCGGGCAGCATGGAGGCTTCGACAAAGCTGTCGCCAATCAGCGCAACCGCTTGGTCGTTGCGCACAAAGTCGTGCTCGGCGACAAAGCCTTGTGCGTTGGCGCGCGGACGCTGCGGGTTGCGCAGGTCCCACCCGGTGGACTCTGTCCATTGGTGATTGGCCGGATAGGTGAGGATGAGCGGGTCAAGGTAGTAGCCGGTTTCGGTAGACGTGGATACGGGCAGCACGGTGAACAGCAGTTCGAGCATCAGCACAAAGCCAATGACGCCTGCCAACCAGCCAGTGAATGTGCGTGCCATGTCAGAAGTTGAAGTAAATGAAGGCGCTGACCGAGTCGCGCGTGATGTTCATGACCAGCAAGAGCGCCACCGCGGCTGAGCTGGCGCCCGCGACGATTGCCGAGCGGGCTGCCTTGGTTTGGCAAACCCCTAGCAAATGGGTGCCGATGCGGTTGCTGTTGGGTGCCAGTGCGGCGAGGGCGCCCAGCGCGGTGCACCACAGCAGTCCGACGGACAGGTTCAGGCCCGCGTTCCACAGCAGGGGGTGCGGGGTTGCGTTGGGTGTTGCCAGCGCCATGCTGTGCAAAATGCGGCCGGCGCCGGCCAGGGTTTCGGCCCGGAACAGCACCCACGCGACGATGACGGCCAGCATGGTCAGCAGCCAGGCGGCCAGGGTGAATGGTTTGCTGGCGTCAAGCCGTGCGCAGCGTGCCGGGCCGCACAGCGCCCTGAAACCGTGGTTGACGCCCAGGTAAAGCCCGTGCAAAAAGCCCCAGATGACAAACGACCAACTCGCGCCGTGCCACAGGCCGCCCAGCACCATGGTGATCATCAGGTTGGCGTAGCGCCTGACGGTGCCGTGGCGGTTGCCGCCGAGCGCAATGTACAGGTAGTCGCGCAAAAACTGTGACAGCGACATGTGCCAGCGGCGCCAGAAGTCGCTGATGTTGGTAGCGCGGTAGGGCGAGTTGAAGTTAAACGGCAGGCGCACGTTGAACATCCACGACAGGCCGATGGCCATGTCGGAGTAGCCCGAAAAGTCAAAGTACAGTTGCAAGGTGTAGGCGATGGCGCCCAGCCAGGCCTCGGCAAAGTCGGGGGACAAGCCGGCGTCTGCGGCGAGAAAAATGGCGTCGGCAAAGGGACTGATGCCGTCGGCCAGCACAATTTTTTTGAACAACCCCAGGGCAAATATGGCAAGCCCGGCGCTGAAGTTGCCGCCGTTGAAACGGTAGGTGGCGGCTTGGCGAAACTGCGGCATCATTTGCGCGTGGTGCAGCACAGGCCCGGCGATCAGGTGTGGGAAGTAGGTGACAAACAGGCCATAGTGCACAAACTTGTATTCGCGTATGCCTTTGCGCCAGGCATCGGCCAAAAAAGCGATTTGGGTGAAGGTAAAAAACGAAATGCCGATGGGCAAGATCACCCGGCCAATGTCCCAGTGCGTGCCGAGGGCCGCGTTGAGGTTGTCGATAAAGAAGTTGGCGTATTTGAAGTAGCCCAGCAGTGCCAAGTTGGCCGCGACACCCAGCACCAGCCAGTGTTTGGATTGGGTGCGGTGCTTGGCATCGGCGGCGTCGACCAGTGACGCGATCTTGCTGCCAATGAAGAAATTGCCAACGATGGAGCCCAGCAGCAGCAGGGTGAATTCGGGCATCCAGTAGCCGTAAAAGAACACCGAAGCCGCAAACAGCCACCCCGCCGCGCCCACATGGCTCAACCGCCCAATGCCAAAAAAGCCCAGCAAGGTGATGGGCAAAAACAGGCAGATGAAGGCGGCAGTAGTAAAGAGCACGGTTGCGATGTTACCGGTAGCCAAGAGTGAAGGGGCGTGGCATACCGTGCCACGACACGGCAGCCATGAATTCAAGGGGGAATGGATTGCGGCAGCAGACGCGGTCAAAGAGGCCTTACGCGAAGTTATTCGTGAATAACTCCATGCGACATAAACAACGGATAAAGCTGATCAAGAGGCCAGGCTCGACTTATTGATGTCGCAGCTGCAACCCGTGATGAAGTTTTGTTGCCTGTGAAAAAGCTGCCAACCATGCAGCTTGGCAGAGTGATTAGCAAAAAATAGGCCGATGAAGGCGGCCAAATGAAGGCTCTGCTGTATATGGTGGGAACTGAGAGGCTCGAACTCTCGACCTACGGATTAAGAGTCCGCTGCTCTACCAACTGAGCTAAGTTCCCTTGGTGTCCACGAAGCAGCGTTTGCATCGTGGCGTGCCGGATTCTAGCAGAGCCTTTTTCAGTTTTACGGGCATGGCTTCAATGGCGCCCCGTGGAATGAATGTGGTCTGTCATTGCGGGCTGTGACCCGCAATCCATGGATGCCGGATCAGGTCCGGCATGACAAGTCGTTCCTTCACGTTAAGTCTGGCATGACAAGTTGTTCCTTCACGTTAAGTCTGGCATGACAAGTTGTTCTTTCACGTTAAGTCTGGCATGACAAGTTGTTCTTTCAGGTTAACGGGCATGGTTTCAAAGCCGCCTGTGGAATGAAAGTGGCTTGTCATTGCGGGCTGCGACCCGCAATCCATGGATGCCGGATCAGGTCCGGCATGACAAGTCGTTCTTTCACGTTAAGTCTGGCATGACAAGTTGTTGGTTCACGTTCAACCCGGCGTGGCGAACGGGCCAGGCGAATGCGGTCGGTCCATGGCTGTCTGATAATTGCTTAACCAGCACCCCACCGATCTATTTCAACGCCATGCCACCAACCCAAACATCCCCGGCGCCCGGCACCCTTGCCCAAGGCGACCTTAGCGTTGACCGCTTTGCCATCCACTCGCTGTGCTACCGCATGGTCGATGGCCAGTTGCGCTTTGCCACGCGCGCCGACGAGCTGGCCGATGCAAATACAGAGATCGACCCACAGGCCATTTTTGACTACCTGTACTTTCACGTCATACCCTCGCCGCGCACCATTTACAAAGGCATATACCGGCTGCCGCCCGGGCACTCGGCGAGGATGCGTGATGGCCAGCTCAAGGTGACGCGCGATTGGCTGCCCAGGTTTGACGAGTTGCGCAACCCGTCGTTTGACGCACTCAAGGGCGAGTTCCGCCAGCTGCTGCAGGATTCTGTGGCAGCGCAGCTCGACGGCAGCAAGCCGGCGTGCTTCCTGAGTGGCGGCACCGACAGCTCGACCGTGGCCGGCATGATCGGGCTGGCCAGCGGCAAGGCGGCCAATACGTATTCGATTGGCTTTGACGCGCAGGGCTATGACGAGATGGAATACGCCCGGATAGCGGCCAGGCACTTCAAGACCGAGCACCACGAGTATTACGTCACGCCCGACGACCTGGTGCAGAGCATTGCCAAGGTGGCGGCGTCGTATGACCAGCCGTTTGGCAACTCGTCCGCCCTGCCCTCTTACTACTGCGCCAAAATGGCGCTGGAAGACGGCGTGAGCAAAATGCTGGGCGGCGATGGCGGCGACGAGCTGTTTGGCGGCAACAGCCGTTATGCCAAGCAGCGCGTGTTTGGTTTGTACCAGAATGTGCCCGGTGTGCTGCAAAATGGGTTGCTGGAGCCGTTTTTGCACACCGGGCTGGCAGAACAGTTTGCCTTGACACGCAAAGCCAGAAGTTATGTGGAGCAGGCCAGCGTGCCGATGCCAGACCGGAATCAGATGTACAACCTGATCATGCATCTGGGCCCTGCCGAGGTGCTGACGCCCCAATTCATGGCGCAGATCGACACCGCGGCCCCGCTGCAACTGGAACGCCAGGTGTGGCAAGGCGCGCAAGGCAGCAGCCACCTGAACCAGGAACTGGCCTACGACTGGCGCTTTACGCTGGCCGAAATCGACCTGCCCAAGGTGATGGGTTCCACCCGTTGTGCCGGGGTGACGGTGGGCTTTCCGATGCTCGATGACCGGCTGGTTGACTTCTCGCTCAAGCTGCCCACCAGCTACAAGCTCAAGGGCCTGAAGCTGCGCTGGTTTTTCAAGGAAGCGCTGCGCGGGTTTCTGCCCGACGAGATTCTGGTCAAGAAAAAACAGGGCTTCGGCCTGCCCTTTGGTCTCTGGGCCAACAGCCACCCGGCCCTGAAAGCCCTGGCCACCGATTCACTGCACAGCCTGGCCCGACGCGGTGTGGTGCGGGCTGATTTCATCGGCCCCCTGCTGACCCAACGCCTGCCAGAGCACCCCGGCTACTTTGGTGAAATGGTGTGGATACTGATGATGCTGGAACAGTGGCTGGCCGCCAAGGCGCCGGGGTTCAGGATGAGCTGAGTGGAGATATGCAGGCATGGATCCCGGATCAGGTCCGGGATGACACGCAGCGGGCATTGCGGGCTGGGGGACACGCAGGCATGGATCCCGGATCAGGTCCGGGATGACACGCAGCGGGCATTGCGGGCTTGGGGACACGCAGGCATGGATCCCGGATCAGGTCCGGGATGACACGCAGCGGGCATTGCGGGCCTGAATTGTCATTGCGGGCTTGACCCGCAATCCATGTCTTTAAACATCCCATCATGCACAAATCGCAGCGCAAAAAATTTGACTGATTGACAATCAACGCCATGAATTATTGGGTTTATCTCCTGGCGAACAAGAAAAACGGCACCCTTTATGCAGGTGTCACCAATAACCTTGTACGGCGCGTATTCGAGCACAAAAGTGATGTTGTCGCGGGCTTTACACAAAAATATGCCGTGCACACGCTGGTCTGGTTTGAGTCCACAAGCTCCATTGAGGCGGCAATTCAACGAGAGAAACAACTCAAAAACTGGAAACGTGAATGGAAAGTAGCGCTCATTGAAAAAGACAACCCAGAATGGAAAGATCTTTACGACGGATTGCTTTGATGTACAGGCATGGTGGGCTATGAAGAGGCTATAAAAAGGCATGGATTGCGGGTCAAGCCCGCAATGACCATTCAGGCCTGCTATGACAATCCAGACCAGCAATGACAATCTTTGCCCGTAGTGACAAATCTGGTTGTCATCCCTGCCCCGACGGTCATTTTCAGCTCCGGCTGTCGATCTCAGCTCCGGCTGTCGATCTCAGCTCCGGCTGTCATCCCGGACTTGATCCGGGATCCATGTATTCTGGGAGTCATATGCAGAGATGGGTTGCGGATCAAGCCCTCAATGTCATCTTGCGTTCATGATTTGGGATGGCTTTGCTTCCATCAAAATCAGCGGTCAGTTCAGCGCAGCACCCCGCGGGTGTCAATGACCACCTTGTCCTTGATGGTGTCAAGGTCGATATCCTTGAACTCGGCGTGGTCCACCAGCAGCAGCAGGATGTCGGCTTCCTTGAGCACCTGCTTGAGATCGTAGAGTGGAAACTTCAACTTGTCGGCATGCACGTTGGGGTCGCAGACCAGGATTTTGCCGACGTTTTGCGCCATCAGGTCCTCGACGATCTCAAGCGAGGGCGATTCACGCATGTCGTCAATGTCGGCCTTGAAGGCAACGCCCAGGCAACCGATGACCGGCTCCTTGAAACGTGCGGCCTTGGCCTTGACCTTGTCAATCACCCAATGGGGTTTGGCGTCGTTGACCTCACGCGCGGTTCTGATCAGGCGTGCCTGCGCGGGTGCGCTTGACACGATGAACCACGGGTCCACCGCAATGCAGTGGCCGCCGACACCGGGGCCGGGTTGCAGGATGTTGACGCGCGGATGCCGGTTGGCCAGGGCGATGGTTTCCCAGACGTTGATGCCCAGGTGGTCGCAGATGACCGACAGCTCGTTGGCAAAGGCGATATTGACGTCGCGAAAAGAGTTTTCGACCAGTTTGGAGAGCTCGGCGGTGCGGCTGTCGGTGAGCAGAATGGCGCCATTGCAGAAGCTTTTGTAGAGTTCCCGGGCCTGCTCGTTGGCGGTTTTGGACAGTCCACCCACAATGCGGTCGTTGTCCACCAACTCACGCAGGATGTGCCCCGGCAGCACGCGCTCGGGGCAATGGGCGGCGTGGATCTTGCCTTCAAGCTCAGGGCGCATTTCAACGATGATTTTGTAGATGAGTTCGGTGGTGCCGACCGGCGAGGTGGATTCGAGGATGACCAGGTTGTCCGGGCGCAAATACGGCACGATGGCACGGGTGGCAGACTCCACATAGCTCAGGTCGGGCGCCTTGGGGTTGCCGTCGACTTCCATGAACGGCGTGGGCACGGCAATGATGAAGGTGTCGCCCTCTTCGGGCGTCATCGAGGCCTTGAGGTTGCCGCTGTTGACGGCCGAGCGCACCAGAATGTCGAGGTCCGGCTCGATGATGTGGATGTGCCCGCTGTTGATGGTGTTGACCGCGCTTTCATTGACGTCAACGCCCAGCACCTGGTGCCCTTTGGTGGCCAGCATGGAAGCGGTGGGCAGGCCGATATAGCCCAGGCCCATGACGATGATTTTTTGACTGAGACGTGCCATGGTGATTTTTGGTCATTCAATAAATTGTCAAATTGTGGCTGAGTTGCATGGATTGCATGGATTGCGGGTCAAGCCCGCAATGACAAACAAGTTACGGTCATCGCATTTCCTGATTGTCCACCCTGATCCAGTTTGCCATCCCTGATCCAGTTTGCTACCCCTGTTCCAGGTTCTCATCTCTGTTCAAGGTTGTCATCCCTGTTCCAGGTTCTCATCTTTGTCCCAGGTTGTCATCCCGGACTTGATCCGGGATCCATCTTTTCAATACGGTCTGCACAATGCGCCCCACCGCATGACCGTCGCCGTAGGGGTTGCTGGCTTGTGACATGCGCTGGTAATCGGCAGCATTTTGCAACAGATTCAGGGTCTCCTTGACGATGGCCTCACGAGACGTGCCGACCAGCTTGACGGTGCCGGCGGCCACCGCCTCGGGGCGCTCGGTGGTGTCGCGCATGACCAGCACCGGTTTGCCCAGCGAAGGCGCTTCTTCCTGCACGCCGCCGCTGTCGGTGATGATGATATGGGTGCGGTTCATGAGGTACACAAAAGGCAGATAGTCCACCGGGTCGATCAGGTGCACGTTGGCGAGATGGCGCGACGCCAGAATGTTTGCGACTGGCTTGCGCACATTGGGATTGAGGTGCACCGGGTACAAAATCTCCACATCTGGCGCGCTCTCGGCAATGTCAGCCAGGGCATGGCAGATGTGCTCGAAGCCTGCGCCAAAGTTCTCGCGACGGTGGCCGGTGACCAGGATGAGTTTTTTGCCAGCATCCAGAAAGCTGAACTGCTGGTCGAACCCGGCGTTGAGCTCGGGCTGGTTCGTTAACCGCCGGGTGACGGCCAGCAGGGCATCGATGACGGTGTTGCCGGTGACAAAAATGGTGGCCGGGTCAACGCCTTCGCGCAGCAGGTTGGCGCGGGCCGCCTCGGTCGGTGCAAAGTGCAGGTCGGCAATGGCACCGGTGAGCTTGCGGTTGATTTCTTCGGGAAATGGCGCGAGCTTGTTGCCGGTGCGCAGGCCGGCTTCGACATGGCCCACTGGCACCCCCGCGTAATAAGCGGCCAGGCTGGCGGCCAGCGTGGTGGTGGTGTCGCCATGCACCAGCACCAGGTCGGGCTTTTCAAGGGCCAGCACCGGCTTGAGGCCGGCCAGGATGTTGCAGGTGATGTCAAACAGGTCTTGTCCGGGCTTCATGATGTCGAGGTCATGCTCGGGGGAAATGTCAAAGAGTTTGAGCACCTGGTCGAGCATCTCGCGGTGCTGCGCTGTGACGCAGACCACAGTCCGGATTTGCGGCGCGGCCGCCTGAAAGCCCTTGACCACCGGCGCCATCTTGATGGCCTCGGGTCGGGTGCCGAAAACGATGAGGATTTTTTGGGTGTCAGGCATGATGAAGGTGAAAAAGACCCGTCAGCGCGAACGAAGTGAAGTCATTCATAACATCCGGCTGCATGGATTGTCACTTCGCAACGCGACTCGCCATGACGGCATCAGTTCGTGGAAAGAATAACGCGGCGATTTATTGACCATGACTGGAAGTGAACCGCTCATACGGCTCGACGTAGTTGGCGACGCTGTTTTTCCAGTTGCGTTCTTGTTCGACGAATTTGCGGCCG
>JBBINL010000115.1:0-8154 GCA_037443905.1 Burkholderiales bacterium
TGGCGGTGGACAACGTGGTGATCTGCGCCGGTCAGGAGCCGCAGCGCGAACTGCAAGCCCAACTGCAAGCCGCGGGCATCACCGTGCACCTGATTGGCGGCGCCGACAAGGCCGAGGAGCTCGACGCGAAGCGCGCCATCAAGCAGGGTCTGGAACTCGCGGTGGCGCTGGCGGCAGCACCCAGGACCCCGGGTGCGCCCAATGCGCCAGAAGCGCGTGCAGCGGCCGCTGACGCCAGCGCCAGCCCTGGCGCCTCGCCCTATACAACCCTTGCCGTCAGCCTGCAGGATCACGTCGCCACCATCCGCCTGAACCGCCCCGACAAGGCCAACGCCATGAATCTGGCCATGTGGCACGACATTCGCCAGGCGTTCAAATGGGTGGATGCCACCCCCGAGGCCCGTGTGGCGGTTCTGGAAGGCGAGGGGAAGCTGTTCACCAGCGGCATCGACCTGCAAATGATGATGGGCCTGGGCGACCAGATCCAGAACGACTGTGAGGCGCGTACCCGCGAAAACCTGCGCCAGGTGATCCTGGACCTGCAAGACACGCTCACCAGCCTGGAGCGTTGCCGCAAGCCGGTGCTGGCCGCCATTCACGGCGCGTGCATCGGCGGTGGTATCGACCTGATCTGCTGCGCCGACATGCGCTACTGCTCGGCCGACGCGTTCTTCAGCATCAAGGAAATCGACATCGGCATGACCGCCGACGTCGGCACGCTGCAGCGCCTGCCCAGGCTGGTCGGCGAGGGCATCACGCGCGAACTGGCCTACACCGGGCGCAAGTTCGACGCCGCCGAAGCCCTTCAAATGCGGCTGGTCAACCGCGTGTTCGAGTCACGCGAGACGCTGCAGGCCGGCGTGCGCGAGATCGCCAGAACCATCGCCGCCAAGTCGCCGCTGAACATTCGCGGTGTGAAGGAAATGATCACCTTTGCGCGCGACCACTCGGTGGCCGACGGCCTGAACTACGTGGCCACCTGGAACGCCGCCATGCTGATGTCCAGCGACCTGCAGGAAGCCATGATGGCCAACATGGGCAAGCGCACGCCGGTTTTCAAGGACTGAGTGTCAAGCGTCACGCGCACGCTGCAAGCCCATTCAGATCAGCCGGTCGTCACTGCCCAGGGCAGCGTCCAGGCGCTGGATCAATTGCCTGATCTTGGCAGATTCATCGGCCTGCGGCGGCGCTGCCGGGGGCTCGGCTGGCGTGGCGCTTTGCTCGGGCATGTCGAAGGCCAGGTTGAGCGCCGCCAGCACGGCAATGCGGTCGCGCGCGCGCACCTTGCCCGCCTCGCGGATCTTGCACATCGCTTCATCCACCCGGGCCACCACACTCAAAAGCCGCGCCTCGCCGCCCTCGGGGCAGCCCAGCAGATAGCTTTGCCCCATGATGTGAACCTCGAGCTGCTTCATGACGAACCTCGCGGGTTGTTCAAGGGCGCGGATGGCGCGGCGCCGGCCTCGGGCAAGCGCGCCAGCAGCGCATCCACCCGGGCGCGCGCAGCGCTCAGACGCGATTTGAGAGAATCCCGCTCCTGTTTCAACGCCTCGATCTCCTTGCAGAGCAGGGCGTTGGTGCGGTTGAGTTCTTCAAAGCGCAACAACAAGCGCTCAACCCGTTCCGCAAGCTGGTCAATGGGGGTCTGGTCTGACATAGGGGAGCCATTGTAGATTCGTCGAGAATCAATTTTATTGACCAATTGGTTATTAAAATCATCGCCAGTTCACACTTGGAACAGTGATCCGAAGTCAAAAAATTTTTTCAGGGACGAACGCACATGCGCAACGATTCGGTTTTTAAAGTGGTGTGTTTGCTGGCTCTTGCAGCAGCTTTGTGCGCCTGTTCCAGGCCGGCACCACAGGACGAACCGATCCGCTCGGTCAAGGTGATCACGGTCGCCCTGCAGGGCAGTCAGGGCACACTGGAATATGCCGGCGAGGTGCGCGCCCGGGTCGAGTCGCGGCTGGGTTTCAGGGTGGCTGGCAAGCTGTTGAGCCGTCCGGTCGAGCTGGGCCAGCGCGTCAAGGCCGGGCAACTGCTGGCCCAGCTCGACCCGCAGGATTTCAGGCTCGCGCGCGATGCCGCGCAAGCCCAGCTGGCCGCCGCGCGCACCAGCCGCGATCTGGCGGCGGCCGACCTCGCGCGTTACACCGAGCTCAGGAACCAGAACTTCATCGGCGCTGCCGAACTGGAGCGGCGCAGCGCCCAGCTCAAGTCCGCGCAGGCGCAACTCGACCAGGCGCAGGCGCAACTTTCGGCGCAGGGCAACCAGGCCGCCTACACCGCACTGCACGCCGATGCGCCCGGCGTGATCACCGCCGTGCTGGCCGAGCCTGGCCAGGTGCTGGCGGCCGGCGCGCCGGTGCTGCAGCTGGCCCACGACGGCGCGCGCGACGTGCTCATTGCCGTGCCAGAGGACAAGGTGGCCGCCCTGCGGGTGGGCACGCCGGCGCAGGTGCGGGTCTGGTCCAGTGCCACCACCCTCGAGGGCACGGTGCGCGAAGTGGCCGCCAGTGCCGACCCCGTCACCCGCACCTTTGCTGTCAAGGTGGCGCTCGGCTCCGACGCCGGCCTGGCGCTGGGCAGCACGGTGACGGTGTTGCCGGCCGCGCTGCAGCACGCTGGCACGCCGGTCATCAAGCTGCCCACCAGCGCCCTGTGGCAGCAGGGGCAGGCCAGTGCCGTCTGGGTGTTCGATGCGCCCAGCATGACCGTCAAGCCGCAGCTGGTGCAAATTGTCACCGCCGATGGCAACGACGTGGTGGTGGCAAGCGGCCTGCAGCCCGGCATGCAGGTGGTGGTGGCCGGCGTGCACGTGCTCACGCCGGGCCAGAAAGTCACGCTGTACCAGCCACAGCAGTCGGTCGACACCACCAGCCCGGCGCAGATGCAGGCCGGCCGTGAAGCCCCGGGCAACCCGGCTCCCGCCAAGTGAGCCGCCCATGCATGAATCCCACCTGCACCCCGAAAAAAAATTCAACCTGTCGCGCTGGGCCATCGAGCACGCGCCGCTGACGCGCTTCTTGATGATCGTGCTGATGCTGCTGGGCGCCGCCAGCTACTTTCAGCTTGGCCAGGACGAAGACCCGCCGTTCACCTTCCGGGCCATGGTGGTGCACGCCTACTGGCCCGGCGCCAGCGCCCAGCAAATGGCCGAGCAGGTCACCGACAAGCTCGAGCGCACGCTGCAGGAGGTGGCCTACGCCGACCAGATCCGCAGCTACTCCAAGCCGGGCGAAACCCACATCATTTTCTACATCAAGGATCGGGCCCGTGGCGCCGAGGTGAGCAACGTCTGGCACCAGGTGCGCAACAAGATCGGCGACATGCGCCAGAGCCTGCCGCCAGGCGTGCTGGGGCCGTTTTTCAACGACGATTTCGGCGACGTTTTTGGCATCATCTATGCGCTGCAGGCGCCCGGCTTCAGCCCTGCCGAGGTCAGGACCTTTGCCGACGATGTGCGCCAGCAACTGCTGCGTGTGCCCGACGTGGCCAAGGTCGAGCTGTTCGGCGTGCAGGACGAAAAGATCTACATCGAAATCTCGCAAAAACGCCTGGCCCAGCTGGGGCTCGACCTCAATGCGGTGCTGGTCCAGCTCAGCCAGCAAAACGCGGTCGTCTCTGCCGGTGCCGTGCAAACCCCGCTCGACGTGGTGCAGGTGCGCGTGGCCGGCCAGTTCAGGGCGGTCGACGAGTTGCGCGCCATGCCGATCCGCGCCGGCACCAGCCAGCTGCGCCTGGGTGACATTGCCAGCATCCGGCGCGGCTACATCGACCCGCCCGGCGTCAAGGTGCATTTTCAGGGCCAGGAGGTGGTGGCGCTCGGAGTATCCATGAGCAAGGGCGGCGACATCATTGCGCTGGGCAAGGCACTCGGCGCGGCCACCGCGCAAATTGAAAAAACCCTGCCGCTGGGCGTGAGCCTGGGGCAGATCCAGGACCAGCCCAAAACAGTCTCCAGAGCGGTCAATGAATTCGTCAAGGTGCTGATCGAGGCGGTGACCATCGTGCTGGTGGTGAGCTTCATCAGCCTGGGCTTGCACAGGCGCCCGGGGCAGCAGCCCTTGCACCGGCGCTGGACGCTCGACGCCCGCCCCGGCCTGGTGGTGGCCATCACCATTCCGCTGGTGCTGGCCGTGACCCTTCTGGCCATGCATTACTGGGGCATCGGCCTGCACAAAATTTCGCTGGGCTCGCTCATCATCGCCCTGGGGCTGCTGGTGGACGACGCCATCATTGCGGTCGAGATGATGGTGCGCAAGATGGAAGAGGGCTACGACAAGGTGCGTGCCGCCACCTTTGCCTACGAAATCACCGCCATGCCGATGCTCACCGGCACGCTGATCACCGCCGTCGGCTTTTTGCCCATCGGCATTGCCAGGTCGATGACCGGCGAATACACCTTTGCCATTTTTGCCGTGACCGTGATCGCGCTGGTGCTGAGCTGGATCGTGTCGGTCTATTTTGTGCCCTACCTGGGCACGCGCCTGCTCAAGGCGCCCCCACAGGTGCAGGCGCCAACGACCGGCACGCATGAGGCGCACGACGCGCACGACTTGTACAACACCCCCTTTTACAACGCCTTTCAGCGCGCCGTGAACGCCTGCATCCGCCACCGCTGGCTCACCATCGGCGCCACCGTGGTGCTGTTTGGTCTGGGCATTGCCGGCATGGGCCGGGTGCAGCAGCAGTTCTTTCCTGATTCCATCCGGCCCGAACTCACCATCGACCTCTGGTCGCCCGAGGGCTCTTCGTTTGCCGCCACCGAAAACGTGGCCAAACGCGTCGAGGCCCGCCTCATGGCCGAGCCCGGCGTGGCCACCGTCACGCAGTGGATCGGCTCGGGCGTGCCGCGCTTTTATTTGCCCATGGAGCAGGTGTTTCCGCAAACCAACGTCTCGCAACTCATCCTGCTGCCCAAGGACATGACCGCGCGCGAGGCACTGCGGCACAAGCTACCCGTCTTGCTGGCGCAGGAATTCCCCGAGGTGCGCGCCCGCGTCAAACTGCTGGCCAACGGCCCGCCGGTGCCGTACCCGGTGCAGTTTCGTGTCATCGGGTTCGACCCGCTGGTGCTGCGCCAGCGCGCCGACGAGGTCAAGGCCGCCATGCGCCAAAACCCCAACACCCGCGGCGTGAACGACAACTGGAACGAATCCATCAAGGTCATGCGCCTGGAGGTGGACCAGGACAAGGCGCGCGCGCTGGGCGTGTCCAGCCAGTCGATCGCGCAGGCCGCCAAAACCATTCTGAGCGGCACCACCGTGGGCCAGTTCCGCGACGGCGACCTTGCGCTTGACATCGTGTTGCGCCAGCCGCTCGACGAGCGCCGAGCCATCAGCGACATCGCCAACGCCTACCTGCCCACGGCGTCGGGCCGGTCCATCCCGCTCACCCAAATCGCCAAGCCCGTGTTCACCTGGGAGCCCGGCGTGCTATGGCGCGAGAG
Source organism: Burkholderiales bacterium (assembly GCA_037443905.1). Classification (GTDB taxonomy): domain Bacteria; phylum Pseudomonadota; class Gammaproteobacteria; order Burkholderiales; family Burkholderiaceae_C; genus Rhodoferax. Next base: position 5,453 of record JBBINL010000115.1, read on the forward strand.
TCGCGACTACGCCATCACCGTGCAAAGCGACCTGGTCGAGGGCCTGCAGGGCGCCACCGTCACCAACCAGCTCCTGCCCGAGCTCAAGCGCCTGCAAGCCAAATGGGCGCAAGCCGGGCAGGGCGACTACCGCATCGAGGTGGCCGGCGCCGTGGCCGAAAGCGCCAAGGGCTCGTCCAGCATCGTGGCGGGCATTCCCGTCATGCTGTTCATCACCTTCACGCTGCTCATGCTGCAACTGCACAGCTTCAGCCGCGCCATGCTGGTGTTTTTGACCGGGCCGCTCGGCATTGTCGGGGTGGCCGGCGCGCTGCTGCTGCTCAACCGCCCGTTCGGCTTTGTGGCGCTGCTCGGCGTGATTGCGCTCATGGGCATGATCCAGCGCAACTCGGTCATCCTGATCGACCAGATCGAGCAAGACCGCGCCCGTGGTGTGCTGGCCTGGGAGGCCATTGTGGGCGCCGCCATGCGCCGTCTGCGCCCCATCGTGCTCACCGCTGCCGCCGCCGTGCTGGCCATGATCCCGCTCAGCCGCTCGGTGTTCTGGGGCCCGATGGCGGTGGCCATCATGGGCGGCCTCATTGTGGCCACGGTGCTCACCTTGCTAGCCTTGCCCGCCATGTACGCCGCCTGGTTCAGGGTCACGCCCACCAGCCGTTAAGCGCATGGAGCCGGGTTAGAATCCGCCGCTGACCTAACAGCATCAGCGCGGGTGGCGAAATTGGTAGACGCACCAGGTTTAGGTCCTGACGCTGGCAACAGTGTGCGGGTTCGAGTCCCGCCCCGCGCACCACCCCGCTCCTACAAAGGGCAGGGTATTTGTAGGAGTCGCGCCCCCGCGACGAAGGGGGTTTGAATGCATTCGCGGCGAGGGCGCCGCTCCCACAAAGGGTAAGGCATTTGTAGGTGCGGCGCCCTCGCCGCGAATGTATTCGCGCAGGCGCATCCCCCCAAAAAAATTCACATGCAAATAGCTCTGCTCTGCTCAATATTCCTTAATTGCTATTGACGAGCAAACATCTTCACCACCAGCACCCCCACCGCCGCGCCCAGCGCGTCTTGCGCAAAATCGCTCAGGCGCGGGGTGCGCCCCGGCGCCCAGAACTGCAACAACTCACTGGCAGCGGCAAAGGCCACCAGCACCAGCAGCAATCTGGCCAGACTCCAGCCGGGCAGCGCCAGCCGCGCCGTGATGCCCAGCAGCGCAAACAGCAGCATGTGCACCACACTCATAGCGGGCCATAGGCTCTCGATCCAGTTCAGCGGCTGGCCGAGCCAACCGTAGTCGGCGCGCAGCCAGGCCAGCGTGATGTTGGGCAAAACAACTGCCAGCAAAATCAGCGCGGCGCACAGCAGCAGGGCGATCAAGCGGGCCAGCTTCACCGCGCTCAGCTCACGGTTGCTACACCCGCTACCACATCGGCGTCCATGCCGGCGCCCAGCAGCTCGCCGTACACGGCCAGCGTGCGGCTGATCACAATGCGCTCGTCAAACTCGGCCAACGCCCTGGCTCGCGCGGCCACGCCCAAGCGTGCGCGCAGGGGCGGGTCGTCGTGCAGGCGGGCGATGGCCCGCGCCAGCGCCGGCGCGTCTTTCACCGGCACCAGCAGACCGTCCACACCATCGGTCACCACCTCGCGGCAGCCCGGCACGTCGGTGGTCACCAAGGGCAGGGCGCAGGCCCCGGCTTCGATCAAACCCTTGGGCAGACCCTCGCGGTAGCTGGGCAGCACGACGGCGTCCACCGTGGCAAACAGCGCCGCCATGTCGTCCACATGGCCCAGCCACTGCAGCAACCCTTCGCTCACCCAGCCGCGTACCGTGGCCTCGGGCACGGCGGCGGGGTTGCCGGGGTCGGGGTCGCCGGCCAGCAAAAAGTCAATGGCGCGGCCCTCGGCGTGCAGCTGGCGCGCGGCGGCCACGTACTCGGCCAGGCCCTTGTCCCACAGCAGGCGTGCCGGCAGCAGCACCCGCAGGCGGGTGCCCACCGGCCGGCTGTCGGCCGCGGCAGCTCGGGGCGTGTAGCGCTGGCAGTCCACCCCCGAGCCGGGAATCAGCCGCACCTGGGCCGCGTCCACCAGGCGCGCGCGCTCAAACAGCGCCACATCGTCCGGGTTCTGCAAGATCAGGCGCGCGCCGCGCCCGCCCAGCGCCAGACGCAACAAGCTGCGCACCACCGGGCGCAACAGCCGGGCCTTGGTGTCATTGCTGGTGAACACATAACCCATGCCCGCCACCGCATTCACCCGCGCGGGCACGTCGGCCAGGCGCGCCGCCAGCGAGCCGTATACCGCGCACTTGATGGTGAAGCCGTGCACCAGGTCCACCTGCTCTTGTACCAGCAGCTGGCGCAGCCAGTGAAGCAGCGCCAGTTCGCGCAGCGGGTTCAGGCTGCGCCGCTCCATCGGCGCGGGCACCCACCGGAAACCCAGCGCGCGCAGGCGCTCGCCATACGGCCCGGGCGGCGACACCAGCAGCACCTCATGCCCTGCGTCTCGCAAGGCAAAAGCCAGCGAGCGGCGAAAGTTATACAGGTACCACTCGGTGTTGGCAAAGAGGATGATTTTCATAGGTGGGGCGCGATTCAAACCGCTATTGTCCACTGTGGGAGCTGATGCCTTTGTGGGAGCGGCGCCCTCGCCGCGAATGAACCTAAATCCGGCAGTTACCCCGCCCCAGCAATAGCAGTTTGCGGTCCCTGG
>JBBINL010000116.1:0-8114 GCA_037443905.1 Burkholderiales bacterium
ATTGTTCGCGCTCGTAGGCTTTGGCCAGGTGGGCGATGTAGTCGGTGGGGTGGTAATAGCTGATGTATTGCAGCGCGGCGGCGATGGACTCGATCAAATCGTTCTGGCGGATGGTGCTCATGTTGTGTCCTCAAAAAAAAGCAAGTTTAACCAGAGCGCCCCGACGCCAGGCTGACGTTTCAGCGCAGCCCCAGGTGCAGAGCCGCTTTGGCCAGCAGGTGCGCCGAGATCGGCGCGGTGATGAACAGGAACAGCGTGACCAGGATTTCATGCAGACTCAAGCCGTCGCCGGTTACGCTGAAAAAGACCGACGACGCGATCAGCAGGCAACCCACCCCCAGCGTGGTGGTCTTGGTGGGGCCGTGCAGGCGGGTGTAAAAGTCCTGGAAGCGAACCAGGCTCAGCGAGCCGATCAGGGTGAAGGCGGCGCCCATCAGGACCAGCACCGACAGCAGTATTTCGGTGGCGATGTTCATTCGATGATGTCTCCACGCAGCAAGAATTTGGCCAGTGCCACCGTGCCGACAAAGCCCATCAGGGCGATCAGCAGGGCGGCCTCGAAGTACAGCGGGCTGGCCAGATGAATGCCCAGCAATATCAGCAGGGCGATGGCGTTGATGTAGAGCGTGTCGAGCGCCAGAATGCGGTCAGGCATGCTCGGCCCCTTGATCAGCCTGAAAAAACTCAGGGCAAACGCCACTGCGACAAAACCAAAGGCGAGGAAGAGGGCGCTGCTCAGCATTCAAAAATCTCCTTCAGCGGGGTCTCGAAACGGGTCTTGATGGTGCGCACCAGGTCAGCAGGATCCGTGCAATCGAGCGCATGCACCAGCAGGGTCCGGTGGTCGGGCGACAGGCGTGCCGACACGGTGCCCGGTGTCAGACAGATGGTGTTGGTCAGCAGGCTCAGGCCCAGCGCGTTGGAGATGTCGAGTGGTACCTCCACAAACAATGGATTGAGCGCGCGCGGGCCGGCCAGCACCAGGCGTGCCACCGCCACGTTGGCCACCAGCACATCCCATAAAAAAGACCCCAGAAAACGCAGCAGGCTCGCGGGCCGATGGATGCGCACGCGCTCTGGCCAGAAGCCGAGCGTGAAGCGTGGAATGGCCCAGCCCAACAGCAGTCCGAGCAGGATTTGACCCGGCGCCAGCGAGTTGTTGAGCAGCAGCCAGATCAGTGCCAGCGTGGGCGTCAGCAGGGGGTGTGGCAACCATTTGTTCATGGTTTTCCCCCCAGCACGGCGTTGATGTAGCGCGCCGGATCGGCCAGTTGCTGCGCTGTGGCTTGTGCAAAGTCGAGGGCAGGCCCGGCAAAAATCGTCAAGGCCAGGATCAGCCCCAGCAAAGCAGCCAGGGCCATCAGCTCGCGCCCGCTCGCGATGGATTGCGCGGCGCTGTTGGCTGACCGCAGCGAGGGGGTGTCGGCGCGCACCTGGGCAGCGTTGAAAAACAGTTCGCTGCCTGCGCGCGCCAGTGCCACCACCGCCAGCAGTGCCGACAGCAAGATCACGGCCCAGACCCAGGGCTGCCCAGGGGCAGCACGCAAAATCAGGAACTTGCCGACAAACCCGGATAGCGGTGGCAGGCCGCTCACGGCCACGGCCGCGGCAAAAAACAACCCACCCCACAACGCATGGCGAACCATGTCGGTGTCTGGCCTGAAGGTGTCGCCGTGCAGCGGACGGCGGCGCTTGATGGCATCCGCCAGTAAAAACAGCAAAGCGGCCGCCAGGGTGCTGTGCGGCAGGTAATACAGCCCGGCGGCAATGCCTTGCGTGCCCAGGGCCATGCCGGCCAGCAAGGTGCCCACTGACACCAGCACCAGATAGCTGCTAAGCCGCCCCAGATTTTCCGAAGCCAGCACACCCAGGGTGGCGATGACGATGGTGCTGAGAGCCAGCGGCATCAGCCAGGGGTCAAACAGTTGCGCCAGGGAGCCCGCGCCCGCGCCGAAGAGCAGCGTGTGGCAGCGCAAAAGGGCGTAAATGCCCAGCTTGGTCATGATGGCAAACAGCGCAGCCACCGGTGCCGAGGTGCCGCCGTAGGCCGCCGGCAGCCACAAGTGCAGCGGCAGCAGCGCGGCCTTGAGCGCAAACACCGCCAGCAGCAACAGGCCGCCGGCGCGCGCCAATCCCAGCTGGTCGGGTGCCAGCTGGCTCATCTTGGCCGACAGATCAGCCAGGTTCAGACTGCCCAGCGCCGCATAAACCAGCCCGGCGGCAAACAAAAATACCGTGGAGCCTGCCAGGTTCATCACCACGTAGTGCAGACCAGCGCGGGTGCGCTGTGTGCCGCCGCCATGCAGCGCCAGACCATATGAGGCAATCAGCAAGATTTCGAAAAAGACAAACAGGTTGAACAGGTCGCCAGTCAGGAAAGCACCCGCCAGGCCGAACAATTGCATCTGGAACAACTCATGAAAATGCCGGCCCTGGCCATCGATGCCGTTGCCCGCGTAAATCAGCGCGCACAGGGCGAGCAAGGTGGTGATGAGCACCATCCAGGCGGCGAGCCGGTCGGCCACCAGCACAATGCCCCACGGCGCGGGCCAGTCGCCCAGGCGGTACACCAGCATCTCGCCGCCAGACACGGCCAGCAACAGCGCCACGGCAGCGCCCACTTGCGCCAGCACAGAAACCAGCGCCAGCCAGCGCTGCAGCGGCAGCGACAGGCTCCCCAGCATCAGCAGCAGCACGCCGGCGACGAACGGCAGCAGGATGGGCGCAATTGCCAGGTGCGCCGTCATGCTGAGTCACCTGTATGGTTGACGCCATCGACATGGTCATTGCCCAGCGCGTCGCGGGCGCGCAGGCTCAGCATGATGACAAAGGCAGTCATGGCAAAGCCGATGACGATGGCCGTCAGCACCAGCGCCTGCGGCAAGGGGTCGGAGTAGCTGGCCGCCCCCGAGATCACCGGCGGCTGGCCAATGACCAGGCGGCCGGTGGCAAACAAAAACAGGTTCACCCCGTACGACAGCAGGGTGAGTCCGAGCACCACGGGGAAGGTGCGCGCGCGCAGCAACAGGTAAACGCCGCAGCCGGTGAGCATGCCAATGGCCAGGGCGATCAGGGCTTCCATGGCGAGGCCTTCGGGTTGTGGCTGGCGCGATGCATCAGGCCGAGATTGATGAGGATCAGCAGCGTGGCACCGACGACCACCAGGTAAACGCCCAGATCGAAAGCCATGGCCGAGGCCAGCTCGAACTCGCCCACCAGCGGCCAGCTGACATGGCCGAAGGCCGAGGTGAGGAAAGCCCGGTCAAACAGCCAGCTGGCCAGTCCGGTGAGCAGGGCGATGACCAGCCCGGCCGCAATCCAGGGTTGGGTCCGGGCGGGAATTCGCTCATGCGTCCAGCTCACGCCATTGGTCAGGTACTGCACGAGCAGCGCAATGGCCGTGATCAGGCCGGCAATGAAGCCACCGCCGGGTAAATTGTGGCCACGCAAAAAGATGAACACCGAGACGAGCAGCGCCAGCGGCAGCAGCAAGCGGGCAAAGGTGGCCAGAATCATCGGATGGGTGTCGGCGTCCCAGGCGCGGCCGCTGGCATCCTGCGCAGGCCCGGGCAGGTGCAAATTGCCCAGTAACGCAAAAATGCCCAGCGCCGCAATGGCCAGCACGGTGATTTCGCCAAAGGTGTCAAAGCCGCGGAAATCGACCAGGATCACGTTGACCACGTTGCTGCCACCACCGCCGGGCACGCTGTTCTGGAGAAAATAGTCGGCAATGGTCGTGTTGGAGCGGGTCAGCACCGCCCAGGACAGCGCGCTGGCCCCACCACCGGACAGCAGGGCCACACCGGCGTCGCGCCAGCGTCGGGCGGTGCCGGATTCGCGTGGCGTGGTGGCAGGCAGAAAGTACAGCGCCAGCAACAGCAAAATCACCGTGACCACCTCGACCGAGAGTTGCGTCAGCGCCAGGTCGGGCGCCGAGAATTTGACAAACACCAGCGCCACGATCAACCCGACGGCGCCGGCCAGCACCACGGCCATGAGGCGCTGCCGATGCAGCACGGTGGCCGCCAGCGTGGCCAGCAGCAAAGCCATGCCGGCCATCAGACTGATCCCGTCCAGTGGCAGCAAAGGTCGCCCGCCCGTCAGCGGCGCTGGCGCCAGCGCCAGCCCGGTGCCGCCCAGCACCAGCACGCTGAGCACCAGCAGCATGAGCTGGCGTTGCAGAGAACCGGTGTCGAGCCAGGTGGTGACGCGCTCGGCAAAGCGCATCAGGCCCAGCGTCAGCCGTTCGAAAATCAACTGCCCCTGCAGGCGATCATCCCAGCGCTCGTGCATCGCAAACAGCGGTCGGCGGGCCCAGTACAGCAGTACGCCGCCGGCGAGCGCGATCAGGCTCATCCACAGCGCCGGATTAAAACCGTGCCAGATGGCCAGGTTGTGCGCGGGCAGCGGGCCCTGCAGCACGGCGCTGGCAGCCACGGCCAACAGGGGCTCGACCGTCTGCGCCGGGAAAATGCCCACCAGCAGCACCAGCACCACCAGGATTTCGACCGGCATCTTCATCCAGCGCACGGGTTCGTGGGGCGTTTTGGGCAGGTTGATCGGCTCACCGTTAAAAAAAACATCATGGATGAAGCGCAATGAATAAGCCACGGCAAACACACCGGCCAGCGTCACCAAAACAATCAGCGACCAGCCCAGACCGTGTTCCCTGCCCGCCGTCACGGCCTCTGCAAAAAACATTTCCTTGGACAAAAAACCGTTGGCCAGGGGCACTCCGGCCATGGCTGCGCTGGCCACCATGGCCAGCGTGGCGGTGTGGGGCATGTAGTGCCACAGGCCGTTGATGCGGCGCATGTCGCGGGTGCCGCATTCGTGGTCGATGATACCGGCGGCCATGAACAGCCCGGCCTTGAAAGTGGCATGGTTGATGATGTGAAACACGCCGGCCACGGCGGCCAGCGGGGTGCCAATGCCAAACAGCGCCGTGATCAGCCCGAGGTGGCTGATGGTGGAATAGGCCAGCAGGCCCTTGAGGTCGTGCTTGAACAGCGCCAGCACCGCGCCCAGCAATAACGTGGTCAAGCCGATGCCACCCACCCACCAGGTCCAGGCATCGGTGCCCGAGAGCACCGGAAACAGCCGTGCCAGCAAAAAGACGCCGGCCTTGACCATGGTGGCCGAATGCAGGTAGGCCGAAACCGGCGTGGGCGCGGCCATGGCGTTGGGCAGCCAGAAGTGAAACGGAAACTGTGCCGATTTGGTGAACACACCCAGCAAAATCAGCAGCAACGCCGGCAGGTAATGCGGGTGTGTGCGCACCACATCGCCACTGGCCAGCACCGCAGTGAGCTCATAGCTGCCGACCATTTCACCCAACAGAATGAAACCTGCCAGCAGAGCCAGGCCACCGGCGCCGGTGATGGCCAGCGCCATGCGGGCGCCGCTGCGCGCGTCGTCACGATGGCGCCAGTAGGCGATCAGCAGGAACGAGGACAGGCTGGTGAGCTCCCAGAAGATCAGTAGCTGGATCAGGTTTTCGGACAGCACCACACCCAGCATCGATCCCATGAACAACAGCAGGTAGGCATACAGCCGGCTCAGACTGTCGCGCGCGCTGAGGTAGTAGTGGGCATACAGAATGACCAGCAGGCCGATCACCAGGATCAACAGCACAAACAGCAGACCGAGCCCGTCCATGCGAAAAGACAGGTCCAGACCCGCGCTGCCGATCCAGGGCAACTGCTGCACGGTGCTTGTTCCGGCGTAGCTGGCGCGCAGCAGGGGCAGCAAAAGCAACATAGCGGCGAGCGCCACACTCACCGCGCACCAGGCGCTCACGGTGCGGCCGAAGCGGGCCATGCCGGCGACCAGTGCCGCGCCAAAAAAGGGAGTGAGTATCGCCAGAAACAACTGCATGTCGGGCAGGCGACTTGTCTTTAGCTGTTGACCGGTTTTTGCGCCTGTACCATTTTCATGGCCGAGGCCATCAGGGTGGCCACTTCGGTCATGTTGCTGGGCACGATCAGCGTGGTGCTGGCATCGGCAGCGACCTTGCTGTAAGCCTCCACCGATTTTTCGGCCACCTTGAGCTGCACCGCCTGCTCGCCGCCAGGTTGACGGATGGCCGCGGCCACACGCTCGATCGCCTGGGCATTGGCCTCGGCCACCGCCAGGATCGAAGCCGCCTGGCCCTGGGCATTGTTGATAATGGCCTGCTTTTCACCCTCGGAGCGGGCAATGAAGGCTTCGCGCTCGCCGGTGGCAATGTTGATCTGCTCCTGACGGCGGCCCTCGGAGGCGGCGATCAGGGCGCGCTTTTCGCGCTCGGCGGTGATCTGCTGCTGCATCGCGTGCAGGATTTCCTTGGGTGGCGTCAGGTCCTTGATCTCGTAGCGCAGCACCTTCACGCCCCAGTTCAGCGCCGCCTCGTCAATGGCCGAGACCACCTGGGCATTGATCATGTCGCGCTCTTCGAAGGTTTTGTCCAGCTCCAGTTTGCCGATCACCGAGCGCAGCGTGGTCTGCGCCAGTTGCGAGATCGCCATGATGTAGTTGCTGGAGCCGTAGCTGGCGCGCATGGCGTCGGTGACCTGGAAGTACAAAATGCCATCAACCTGCAGTTGCGTGTTGTCGCGCGTGATGCAAATCTGGCTTGGAATGTCCATCGGCACCTCCTTGAGAAGATGCTTGTAGGCCACCTTGTCGACAAAAGGCACCAGAAAATTCAGGCCCGGCGTCAGCGTTCCGGTGTACTTGCCCAGCCGCTCAATCACCCAGGCATGTTGTTGCGGCACGACCTTGACCGATTGGCTGATGAACAGCACCGCGATGACGAACAGGATGATAGCGATAGAAATTTCCATTTGACACTCCAAAAATGCAGACCGGTCTCACAACTTTTCGACCACCAGATGGCTGCCCACCACTTCAATAATGCGATGCGGGCCGGGCACTGACATGGCCCCCGGGCGCAGCGACACGTTCCAGGTGGCGCCACGGTACCTGGCCGTGCTGGTGCCGTCCTCGTTCCAGGCATCGATGTGCACGGTTTCTCCGATGTCCAGGTTGACACTGCGGTTGGCGCTGGCTGGCAAATTCGGCGGCTGGCGCTTTTTGTAACTGCGCCATGCCACCACAAAGCCGCCGCCCAGCACCGAAGCCACCAGCAGTTGCACCGGAAAGTCCGCACCCAGGTGGGCCGCAATGGCAGCGCCGGCCAGTCCCAGCGACAGCATCAGCAAGTAAAAAGTGCCAATCAGCAATTCGATGGCGATCAGCGCCCCTGTCAGTAACCACCATAGGGTTGAATCTGCCATGTTGATACTCGTTTCCATGTGTATTGGCCTTGCCACATTCTGCGGTAATTGTGCGCATTCGCATATGGCGCGACGGGATATGTCCTTACACTTCGCGCCAATTTACATTTTTGCGTGTGTTGCTGGAGTCTGCCATGAAATTTCGCTTTCCGATTGTCATTATTGACGAGGACTACCGCTCTGAAAACACCTCGGGTCTGGGAATTCGCGCGCTGGCGCAGGCCATCGAGTCCGAAGGTTTCGAGGTGCTTGGCGTCACCAGCTACGGTGACCTGAGCCAGTTTGCCCAGCAGCAAAGCCGCGCCAGCGCCTTTATCCTGTCGATTGACGACGAGGAATTTACCCCGGGGCCGGACCTGGGCCCTGCCGTGGTGAACCTGCGCCATTTCATTGAAGAAGTGCGGCGAAAAAACCTTGATGTGCCAATCTACATCTACGGCGAAACCAAGACCAGCCGCCACCTGCCCAATGACATTTTGCGTGAGCTGCACGGCTTCATCCACATGTTCGAGGACACGCCCGAGTTTGTCGCGCGCCACATCATCCGGGAGGCCAAAAGCTACCTTGAAGGCTTGCAGCCGCCGTTTTTCAAGGCCTTGCTGGATTACGCCGAAGACGGCTCCTACTCGTGGCACTGCCCGGGCCACTCGGGCGGAGTGGCTTTTCTGAAAAGCCCGGTGGGTCAGATGTACCACCAGTTTTACGGCGAGAACATGCTGCGCGCCGACGTCTGCAACGCGGTCGAGGAGCTGGGCCAGCTGCTCGACCACGATGGCGCCATTGGCAAGAGCGAGCGCAACGCGGCGCGCATTTTCAACGCCGACCACTGCTTTTTTG
>JBBINL010000117.1:0-8086 GCA_037443905.1 Burkholderiales bacterium
CCTCGACCATCAGCCGCACCATCATCACCCACGGCTCGACGCAGATGATGGTGCTCTCGATGCTGTTGTTTGGCGGCGCCACGCTGCACTACTTTGCTTTGGCGCTGACCATTGGCATCATGTTCGGCATTTACTCGTCTGTGTTTGTCGCAGCGGCCATTGCCATGTGGCTGGGCATCAAGCGCGAGGACCTGGTCAAGGGCGGCACGGGCAAAAAGGAGCTTGACCCGAGCGACCCCAATGCAGGTGCCACGGTTTAAAATTTTGACCATGGCTTCTTCCCCGCAGGCTCCCAACAAGGCCCAGCTGGCCAGTCTGATTCGCCAGCGCCTGGTCGAAGAAGCAGCGCAGTCAATGGCGGCGTTGACCGGCGTGGTCGAGCTGCATCTGACTGGTTTGCTGAGGGACGTGGCCTCTGCGGCAAATCCCCAGTTGCTGCGGGAAACCTGGACCCTGTACCAAAGTCAAAAAAAAACTTGGCTCGAAGCTACGGTCAAGGCGTGGCAAGCCGCCTTGAAACCCTTGGTGCCGCGTCCAGCCGGATTGCCCCCGAGCGCTAGCCTGGAGTTGGTCAGCACCGAGATGGTCGAAAACCAGATTCTGGCCTCGCGACTGGCGTTGTCGGTGATGGAAGTGGCGGCCAGTGAAGTCAATGGCTTGCGCAAGCGGCTTAAATTCCTGCAGTCCCAGCAGGAATTGTCGGCGCTCGACATCGTCCATCCAGAGGTGTTGGCACAGGCCATGGTCGAACAATGGGGCCAGTGTGGTTTCTCGCTCGAGTCGTGGCGCTTGATTCACGAGACGGTGCAGCAGCATCTCAATGCGCAATGGCGTCAGATCTATGCCAACTGCAATGCCGAGTTGGTGGCGCAGGGTGTGCTGCCGGTCATCGAGACTCAAGCACGTGTCAAGCCAAAAACCGATGCTGCCGGCCATGGCCCTCGCGCCGCGGAGCCTTGGTCATCCCATCCGCCGGACGCTTCCCATCAGACGGACGAGATTGACCGTCAAGAGCTTGCGGGCAACGCGTATGGCCGGCCTGCATCGGTGTCGACTGCCCTGGCCACGGCTGGTTTAGCCGGCTGGCCGGTGCTGTCCGGCAGTGGTCTGGCACCTGTCGGCGGGCGTGAGATGGGTTTTTTGGACCGGGTGGGCCGCCTGCTGGCGGGTGATGTGCCGGTCAGGAATTTCGCAGCGAAGTTCCAATATGCCCCCTCGCCGCGTCTGATGACGGCTCTGGCGCAGCGTCCTTTGCCAGAAGCCTCCTGGGGAGAAGCCGGTGGTGTCGAGCAGCCGCTGCCTGAAATACGGGTGGAGCAGTTGGCGGGTGAATTGCAGCTGCAGTCAAGCGCACTCAAGAAACTGGCGCAAAACGACAATGAAAAGGCCATCATCGAGTTGATCACGCTGATGTTCCAGTCGATTTTGCAAGAGGACCGCATCCCGCCTGGCATACGGGTCTGGTTTGCCCGGCTGCAGATGCCCGTGTTGCGCATCGCTTTGGCCGACCCGGAATTCTTCAACCGGCAGGATCATCCAGCGCGTCAGTTGATCGACCACATGGGCTCCTGCGTGCTGGGTTTCGATGCCAGTGCCATCGTCAGCGCAGACCTCGAGGCCGAAATCAAACGCGTGGTTCAGGTGATCGAGCAGTATCCTGACGTGGGTGAACGGGTTTACCAGCGTGTTTACGACGAGTTCAAGCAATTTCTCAAAGGTTTCCTGACGCAAAGCGCCACCACGCAAAAGGTCGTGGGGGTGGCTCAGCAGGTGGAGCAAAAGGAAACACTGGCCATTCAGTGCACCATCGAGTTGCGCAATCTGATCAAGGACATGCCGGTACGCGATGAAATTCGCGATTTTTTATACAAGGTGTGGTCTGAAGTGATCGCCGTGGCCAGCATGCGTCAAGGCGGGCAGCATGAGGCAACACTGGCGCTGAAAAAAACCGCGGCCGACCTGATCTGGGCGGCCAGTGCCAAACCCGATCGCGCTGACCGTGCCCGGGTCATAGCCGAATTGCCCGGCTTGTTGCAGTCCCTGCGCTCCGGCATGGACCTGCTCGGCTTGAGCGGGCAAGCCCAGGATGAGCACATCAAGGTGCTCAGCGACATCCTGGCCGATGCCTTCCTGTCAAGGACGCAAGCCATTGACATGGCACAAATCCATGCGCTGGTCGAACGCCTGAACCACCTGGAAGACTATTTCAGCAACGATGGTGCCGAAGAGTTGCCACTGGATGCCCAGAGCGTCGAGGCTTTGCTGGGCATCGACGCGTCGGACCTCGAAGTGGTGGCAAGCGGTGGCACCGCGGCCAACCCGGTCATGATGGCCTGGGCGCAAAACCTGAGTCTGGGCGCCTGGTTCAACCTGGAATACCTGGGGCAAGCGGTCCAGGTCCAGTACGTCTGGCGCAGTCCGCTCGGCCATCTGCATCTTTTTTCTTCGGTCGTGGGGCGCAGTTACCTGATTCAGACGGCGCGACTGGCGGCCTTTCTTCAGGCTGGCCTGCTGGCGCCCCAGGAGGAAGCCTCCTTGACCGTGCGCGCTGCCCGCAACGCCCTGACCAGGCTTGAAGTCAACCCCGAGCGCCTGCTCGGCTGACTGCGCTCTCGTGCCTGGCGAGACTGGTTTTCAGTTCCCGGACAAGCGTTGGAAAAGGCCTCCCGGCAAGCGCGCCACCAGGCCATTGATTTCCAGCGTCATCAGCTGGGCTTGCAGCTCCGAGGTTTCCAGCTGGGTGATTCCCTGCAGGGTATCGAGTCCGACCGGATCGAAACCGATGGCGTTCAGCAGTCTGGCGTTGTCATCCGCGGCACCCGCCGTGCCTGGCTGGTCCCCATGCGCCGCTGTGAAATCTGTGGCTGCATTCAGCGCGCCAAAGTCCTGCAGTTCTTCCAGAACATCCTGAGCCGATTCCACCAGTTTGGCACCTTGTTTGATCAGCGCATGGCAGCCGCGTGACTGCGCTGCATGGATCGAGCCTGGGATGGCAAAAACATCCTTGCCCTGTTCTGCCGTCAGCCGAGCGGTGATGAGAGAGCCCGATTGCAGGGCGGCTTCCACCACCAGGGTGCCGCGGGTCAGCCCAGCGATGAGGCGGTTGCGTTTGGGAAAGTTGGCATTCAAGGGCGGCGTTCCCAGCGGGTATTCGCTGATCAGCAATCCGTGTTGCGCAATGCGGTGCGCCAACCCGTGGTGCGCCTTGGGGTAGACCCGGTCCAGGCCGGTACCGATCACGGCAAGAGTCGGCACCTGATTCGGGGCACCTCCGGCGGCGCCTTCCAGCGCGCCTTCGTGGGCGGCGCCATCCACGCCCAAAGCCAGACCGCTGACCACCGTCAGGCCGGCCTGGGCCAGCGCTTTGGCAAATGCTCTGGCATTGCGCGCGCCTTGCGGCGTGGGGTTGCGACTGCCGACGATGGCCAGGCAGCGCTGCGGCGCGATCACCCCGGCTGCAACAGGGGGGGTCGTTATTTCTGCTGTGAATGAGGCGTTGCCCAGCAGGTACAGCAGCAACGGTGGATCGTCGATGTCGAGCAGCGCTTGCGGGTAGTTCGCGTCGCCCAGCGTGACGATCTGGTGCTGCGCTGCGCCCGGGTCCCTTGGCTCAAGCCAGTCCCAGGTGGTTTCCAGCAATCCGGCCAGTGCTGCTGGCTCGCTGCGCAAAGCCTGCACTTGCGTCGGTGTGGCCACTTCCCGCAGGGCGGCGCCGGATTGCTCAAAAATGGCTTGTGGCAGACCAAAGCTGCCCAGCAGCTTGCGTGCCGTGACGTTGCCGATGCCCGGGCTGAGTGTCAGCCTCAACCATGCCTTGAGCTCATCGCGTTCCATGGGCACCCAAGGCCGGCGCTGTCAGCGCGGGTTCAACAGTCTGTCGCCCACCTTGACGCTGCTGGCCATGTCGAGCACCAGGCCGTAGGACACTCGGTCGAAAGTACGAAACACCATCAGCAGGCCATTGCGCTCGTCGGGCAATTTGATCATCGGCCGCGCGGCATCAGTGGTGTCCACCAGGCGCGCGCCATCGGTCATGATGGCCAGCACATGTCCCAGTTCGATGCCATCACGGCTGCCGCGATTGATGCTGACAACCTGGCCCTTGGCCGCATTGGCCACAGCGTCGCCATAAATCGAGACCACCCGGGCTTCCACGCTGTCTGCAGGCGCATGCGGCACATAGCTTTGCAACGCCAGCGGTGGTTCGGCGAGCAAGCGGTCACCAACACGCATTTCTTTCTTGGCATCGATGATGTCAATGGTGGCCGGCACGATGTCGATCAGCTTGTTGCCCCCGGCGTCGGTGCTCTCTTGAACGCTTTCGCTGCGTGCCAGCAAGGCTTTGCCGAGGTATTGGGCCTCAAAGCCCAGCACTTCGCCACTGACCGGGTCGACCAGGGGGGTGGCTTCGCGAAAGATACGAAATGCCTTTTGTTTCTTGCTGGGATCGTCCTGCAGTTGGCTGCCATCAGCGCTGCGCGCATAAGCCCGGTCGCCACGGGTCAGCAGCACCCGGTTTTCTTTCACCGCGACAATGCGCGAGGCAGCATTCAGGCCCGGTTCGTCCACGATCAGCGGCTGGGTCAGGAAAGCTTCGATCAGTTCGCTCCTGAGCGTTGGCAGGGCACTGCTTGCCAGGTTTTCAATGCGCGTACGAGGCGACAGCTGCACGGTGGGCATGTCGGTGCCCGGCCTGATGCCCAGGCGTGCCCGGCCACTGCTGGTATCCAGAAAAAGCACTTGCCCGGGATAAATCAGATGCGGGTTCCTGATCTCGGACAGGTTCATGCCCCACAGCTCGGGCCAGCGCCAGGGTTTTTTCAGGAACAGGCCGGAAATGTCCCAGAGCGTGTCGCCTTTCTTCACGGTGTAGCTCTGAGGCGCATTGGGGCTCAATTCGCTCAGCGCCACGCCGCTCTGGGCAACCTGGTTGGCGATGTCGCGCTGTTGCTCGGTGATCGGGTATTTTTGTGACCATGCTGGGCCAGCCAATACGCTGCAGGCAAGCGCAGCCCAGGTCAATGGATGGGTAACAGAGTCAAAAAGAGTTTTGGCCATGGTGTTTTGCATTTGATGAACTCACATGAGATTGTGCGCCCAAGCCCTTGCCAGGACAACGATTGTCTCCCGGGTAATGAGCGCGACGTGCGAAAAATAGCGAAAATAACGACATCTTTGAAGTGACACCATGGCATTACTCCCCATTCTTTGCTATCCCGACCCCAGACTGCACACCGTGGCCAAACCGGTGGCTGCGGTGGATGCGCGCATCAAAACCCTGATCGCCGACATGTTCGAGACCATGTACGAGGCCAAGGGCATCGGCCTGGCCGCCACCCAGGTCAATGTGCACGAGCGCCTGATTGTGATGGATATTTCCGAGGGTCGCGATGTGCCGCTGGTGCTGATCAATCCCGAAATTCTGTGGGCCAGCCCCGAGACCCATTTGAACGAGGAGGGTTGTCTGTCGGTGCCCGGCATTTACGACGGTGTGCGCCGGCACGACGCGGTCAAGGTGGAGGCGCTCGACGGCGACGGCGTGAAGCGCCTGATCGAGGCCGACGGCTTGCTGGCGGTGTGCATCCAGCATGAAATGGACCACCTCATGGGCAAGGTGTTCGTCGAGTATTTGTCACCACTCAAACGCAACCGCATCAAGACCAAGCTGCTCAAGGCCCAGCGCGGGGACCGCACTTGAAGCTGGCTTTTGCGGGTACTCCCGAATTTGCCGCTGTTGCCCTGGCGCATTTGCATGCGGCCGGACATGAGATCGCCCTGGTGCTGAGTCAGCCCGACCGCCCGGCCGGGCGTGGCATGAAGCTGCAACCTTCGCCGGTCAAGCAATTTGCGCTGGCGCATGGCATGGCGCTGGCGCAACCGCGCAGCCTGCGCCTGGATGGCAAACACCCTGAGGATGCCGCCGCGGCCCGTTCGGCGCTTGAAACCGCTCAGGCCGACGCCATGGTGGTGGCGGCCTATGGCTTGATCCTACCGCAGTGGGTGCTGGACATGCCTTGCCTGGGCTGCTTCAACATCCATGCTTCCCTGCTGCCGCGCTGGCGCGGTGCGGCCCCGATTCACCGCGCCATTGAAGCGGGTGACGACATGACCGGGGTCACCATCATGCAAATGGACGCCGGCCTGGACACCGGCGACATGCTCATGACCCAGGCCTTGCCCATTTTGCCAACCGATACCACGGGCAGTTTGCACGACCGGCTGGCCGAGCTGGGCGAACGCCTGATGGTGCAGGTGCTGGCGCTGGCTGCCGTGGGCCAGCTGCAACCGGTGCCGCAACCGGCCCAGGGTGTCACCTACGCCGGCAAGATCGACAAGGCCGAGGCGGTGATCGACTGGTCGCAGCCGGCGCAAGCCATTGTCCGGCGGGTGCGCGCTTTCAATCCGTTTCCCGGCGCCAGCACCCAGCTGGCCGGCGAAACGCTCAAGATCTGGACGGCTGAGGTCGGTGATGGGGCGTTCCAGGGCACGCATCCGGGTGGGGAAATCATCGCCATCACGCCGGCCGGAATTGCGGTTGCAGCGCGTGATTCGGTGGTCATTGTCACCGGGTTGCAGCGCCCTGGCGGCAAGCGCCTCACCAGTGCCGAGTTCCTGCGCGGCTGCCCGCTGCACGTTGGTCAGGTGCTGGGCTGATGCGTCGCTGGCGCGACCATGCATGCCATTGGTGGCAGCATCCGGCGTTTGGCCGCGGGCTGCGCGAGATGGCCTCGGTCTCGCCCGGCCTGGCCGCCTGGGGCCTGATGACCGGGGTGGCGATGGTCAAGTCGGGCATGAGCACGTTTGAAGCGGTGGCCATGAGTCTGCTGGTTTTCGCCGGCAGCGCGCAA
This sequence comes from Burkholderiales bacterium, assembly GCA_037443905.1. GTDB lineage: Bacteria > Pseudomonadota > Gammaproteobacteria > Burkholderiales > Burkholderiaceae_C > Rhodoferax. The sequence continues at coordinate 6,849 of JBBINL010000117.1, forward strand.
CTGGCCGCCATGCCCTTGATCACCGCAGGTGCGCCGATGTGGGTGATTCTGGCCACCGGTTTTTGCGTCAATTTGCGCTTTGTGGTGTTCAGCGCCCACATGCGACCCTATCTGATGCACCTGCCTTTGCGCTGGCGCCTTTTTCAGGGTTACCTGACCGCCGATTTGAGCTACGTGATGTTCACCCGGCATTACCACCTTGCGCCTGACAATGAGGTTCAGCGCCGCGAGCAGCTGGCCTACCTGAGCGGCGGCAGCCTGTTCAACTGGGTCAGCTGGCAAGGCGCCAGCTTGCTGGGTATTGCATTGGCCAATGTCATTCCAGGCCACTGGGGGCTGGGGTTTGCCGGCATTCTGGCGCTGCTGGGTGTCGGCTGCTCGCTGGCATCGAGCCATTTGCGCCGTGTGTCTGCCGGGGTGGCAGGAATGGCCGCCGTGGCGTCCTATGCGTTGCCGCTCAAACTCAACATTGTGGTGGCCATTGCCAGTGCGGTGGCACTATGCCTGATCATCGAGGAAACCTGGCCCAGAAGGCCGGGGGCACCGGCATGAACGGCCCCGACCTGAACGGCACCGATCTCTGGACGCTGGCCGTGATTGCGGGTTTGACGCTGGTCACCGTCATCACCCGCTGTTTCTTTTTCATGAGCAACCAGCCATGGCACCTGCCGCACTGGGCGCAACGCGGCCTGCAATACGCACCCATTGCCGCGCTGGCAGCGGTGGTTGTCCCCGAGGTGGTCATGGTGCAGGGCCAGTTGATCAGCACTTGGCAAGACGCGCGCATTTACGCGGCTTTGGCTGGCGCCGGATATTTTTTCTGGCGCAAGGGTCAGGGGCAGGCCGTGCTGGGAACCATTGTTTCCGGCATGGCGGTTTATCTGCCGCTGCATCTGGGTTTGGGTTGGTAGCACGCGCGAAGATGTTCAACAGGAGCGTTTCAACGTGTGTGCCAGTGTTTGCGGGCAGCAGCAGACGTCACTTGCTTATTTCGCAAAGCCGCTGCCAGCGCTGAAACAGGTGCGAAGCAGCGCCTCATGGACAACCCCGGTTGACGTTGCGCCCCTGAAGTTTTCGGATCGCCCACCAGTCTGAATTGCCAAGCTGTTGTGCTGATGTAACTGCCTTGTGTGAAAATCGAGAAACTAAATTACATGGAGTTCTTCTTATGCCACGTCGCGCGACCAAAATTGTTGCCACTTTAGGCCCCGCTTCCAGCGACCCTGCGTTGCTCGAAC
>JBBINL010000118.1:0-8021 GCA_037443905.1 Burkholderiales bacterium
TCAACCGGTCAGCTTTAGCTTAGCCGACTGTCCGAAATAGCGTGACCGCCGCAGTAAAACACGAGTGCGAACGCCAGCAAGGCCTTGGCCATCGCCCAGCCCAGTTCAATGGCCAACAAGTCGGCATCCAGCGCCAGACCCAACACGGGAATGATCACCAGAAAAGGCACCGCCGTGACATCCTGGAAGACCGACAACGCCAGCCCGAGGCGACCATGCGGCGAATTCTCTTCCCTTTGCTCGGCCAACTGGCTACCGATGATGGTGGTGGATGACTGGGCAAAGACGGCGCCGATCACAAATGCCACGGCAACCGGCAATCCCGCCAACCAGGCGATGCTGCCGACTACGGTGGTCGTGAAGGCCACCTGCCCGGTGCCCAGCCCGAGCACCTGGTGCCGCATTGCGTGCAACTGCGGCAATGAGAAATTCAGACCCATCGAAAACAACAGGAAGACCACACCGAACTCGGCCATCGGCTTGAACTCCGGCACATGGACGATCGGGCCGATCGTGTGCGGCCCGAGAATGACCCCGACCAGCAAATAGCCCAGACTGGTGGGGATGCGCAGACCCTGGAAGGCAAGCACAACCACGACCGTCACGCCGAGCAGCAGCAGGATTTGCAACAGGTAGCTCATGGCGTGAAAGAAACCCGGTCAAGCCTGGCGGCAACTGAACATGGGCGCAGGCCTGCCCCTGCAGGAAGCTGCGGGCAAGCGTTGTTGGCACCTGGAAAGCGAAGGGCAAACGCCCGGCATGCGTGGGTCATCGTCATGCCTGTCAGAGTGGTTTGCGACGCATTCTGCCGCGCCGTCTGGAAAGTGTGCGCAGCGCCAGATCAGCGAAATGATGCCGTAAGTCAGCAGCCCCATCAGCACCGCCGTGATCGACAAGCCGACCAGCAGCGGTTTTCCCAGCTTGGCGATGCTCTGCCAAAAGCCGATGTCTTTGTCCAGCGCCAGCTGCTGCGGATGGGCCAGATCGAGCTTGCTTGGGCGCTCCTTGCTGCCCGTCACCCAGACCGCGAGCCGGTAGGCCCCGTAATAAATTGGTGCGAAAGTCACCGGATTACTGACCAGCGTGCTCGCCACTGCGGTGGGTATGTTGGCGCGCATGACAATGGCCGCAGCCACCGACAACGGGATCTGGGCGATTGGAATCAGCAGGCCAAAAAAAACCCCCAGCGCCACGCCCATGGCCACGCCCCGGCGTGACCAGTGCCACAGCTTGGGGTGATTCAGCCAGGGCTGCAGCCAGGCCAGCCAGCGGTTGCGCAAAATTTGCGCCCGGCTCGGCACACGGTCACGCAGGCGTTGCAACAAGCGCATTCAAAAGGTCCCGTTCAGGCGCCGCATCAGCATGTTGACGGCTGCCATGCGCGCCAGCTCCAGGCTGCTGCCTCGCGCGATTTCGCACTCGAACACGCCAAAATTGGCGACCGCCAGACCTCTGGCCTGGCCAAACCTGACCACTGTTCCCGAATAGGCCATCCAGAGCCGGTCGCCAATGGCGTGCGACTCGGCCACTACGGCCGTGTCTTTTTCGACCGGCACCGACTGGGCGGTCAGCGTGTGCCAGACGGGCAGGTGATCAGGTGTTGATTGTGACGTCGACATGGCAACCATCTCTTTTTCAAGACAGGCATGGTAGCGACGCGAAGCCGATCAGGGCTTGATGCTTTCAAGGTTTCCGGACAGCTTGTGCCGAATTGAACGGCCCGCAGGCTTACATCAGTTGCGCCCAGGCCTTTTCCAGCCGTTTCACGCTGACTGGCTGCGGTGTGCGCAACTCCTGGGCAAAAAAGCTGACACGCAGTTCTTCGAGCAACCAGCGGAATTCCTGCAAGCGTTCATCGGCCACCCCCTTGCGTTCTGCCACCAGGCGCCAGTAGCGCTGCTCCAGCGGCTGCAACGCTTTCAGGCGCGCGCTGTCACGGGCCGGGTCGGCGCGGTATTTGTCGAGCCGCGCCGTGATGGCCTTGAGGTAACGGACAAAGTGGTGCAGACTGGCCCACGGTGTCACACTCAGGAAGCGCTTGGGCAACAAGCGCGCCAGTTGCTGGGCGGCGTCGGCCGTCGCCTCAGGCGCGTTTTTGCTGTCCCTGATCTTGCGCGCTGCCATCGCATATTCGGCCAGAATGGCAGCCGCCAGACGCGCCACTTCGGTGGCGATCAGGGTCAGGCGGCCGCGGCCCTCGTCGATGCGCTTCTTGAAGGCAAGTTCATCGGCGGGCAAAGGGTCGAGCAAAAAAGCACGGTCCAGAGCCACGCTGATGATCTGCTCGCGCAGTTCTTCCTGGGTACCGCCAGTGCCAGAGCCATCCGGATTTTTGCCGACCTGCATGTAAGTGACGGCCATTTTTTGCAGGTCTGGCACATTTTTTTCAAGGTACTTGAGCGCGTCCCTGATTTGCAGTGCAAACAGACGGCGCAGTCCGGCGCGGTGTCTGGCTGCGGCCACGTCGGGCTCGTCAAAGACCTCGATGGTCACGGCATCGCCCGCGTCGATCAGCGCCGGGTAACCAATCAGCGTCTGGCCACCTTTCTGGATTTCGAGCAGTTCAGGCAGCTCGCCAAAGGTCCAGGCGGTGTAGCGCTGGCTGGCCACCGGCGCCTTCAATTCGGCGGCGCTCTTGCCTGGCGCGGCTTGACCCTGTTGTTCGTCGTCGCGAAGCGGCGGGCCGTGGCGATCCATTCCTGGGGGACTCGTGGATTGCCGCGCCTGGCTCGCAATGACGGATCCGGGACTCGCTATGGCACTTTTCTCTGCCTTGGACACGGTTTTGGCCAGCTTGAGCCCGGCCAGCGCCTGAAAGGCACCGCGCGCCTTGGCACCCAGCTCCGCCTTCAGGGCGCCCAGGTTGCGACCGGTGCCGAGCTGGCGGCCATGTTCATCGACCACGCGAAAGTTCATGAAAAAGTGCGGGCTGAGCATGTCGAGCTTGATGTCAGCGCGCGTCACCTCCAACGCGGTGGCGGCGCGCACCTGCCTGAGCACGGCCTCAAGCAGCGAGCCCTGGCCAAACACCTCGGGCACGTTCAAGGCCCCGGCCATCTGGCGCGCGCTCTCGGGCAGCGGCACCAGCCGTGAGCGCGGGCGCTGGTGCAGGGTCTTGAGCAGCGCCTGAATCTTGTCCTTGAGCATGCCCGGCACCAGCCATTCGCAACGCTCCTCATTGACCTGGTTCAGCACAAAAATCGGCACGGTCACGGTCAGGCCGTCCCTGGCATCGCCCGGCTCATGCAGATAAGTGGCCGCGCAATCGACGCCACCGAGCCGAATGGTTTTGGGGAAAGACTGGGTGGTGATGCCGGCGGCCTCATGGCGCATCAGTTCCTCACGGGTGAGCAGCAGGAGTTTGCTGTTGCCACTGTGGGCCGCACCGCGTACCGGCATCGGCATGAGATATTCGGGCTTTTTGCAGGCATCGCGGTACCAGGCATCAAAGCTGTAGCCGCTGCACACCTCGGCAGGCAACTGCTGGTCGTAAAACGCAAAAATCAGCTCGTCGTCGACCAGCACGTCCTGACGGCGCGCCTTGTGCTCCAGGTCTTCGACCTGCCGGATCAGTTTGAGGTTGGCCTGCAGAAAAGGCCACCTGCAGTCCCACTGTCCGTTCACCAGCGCTTCGCGGATGAAAATCTCACGCGCACCGGCCAGGTCAACCCGGCTGTAGTTGACACGCCGGCCGCTATACACCACGATGCCGTACAACGTGGCGCGCTCCAACGCGTTGACTTCGGCCGACTGCTTTTCCCAGTGCGGGTCAAGCAGCTGTTTCTTGAGCAAATGGCCGCCCACTTGCTCCAGCCACTGCGGCTCGATGGCGGCTATGCCGCGGCCAAACAGGCGCGTGGTCTCGACCAGCTCGGCAGCCACAATCCAGCGCCCCGGCTTCTTGACCAGGTGTGCGCCCGGGTGCGGATAAAACTTGATGCCCCGCGCGCCCAGATATTCGCCACCGGCGCCATCGGCCTCCAGTTTGTAGCCGATGTTGCCCAGCAACCCCGCCAGCATCGACTGGTGCAGCTGCTCATAGCTGGCAGGCAAGGTGTTCAACCGCCACTTGTGCTCGGCCACCACCGTGTGGAGTTGGCTGTAAATGTCGCGCCACTCGCGCACACGGCGCACGCTGACAAAGTTTTGCCGCAGCAGCTGCTCGAACTGGCGATTGCTGAGTTTGTGCGTCTGTAAATTAATGGGGGTCAGATTCCAATTATTTTTACTTTTTGCCTGGGGTGATTTAATTGGAATCTGACCCCCATTATTTCCTCGATGGTTTGGCCCGCCGCGCGCGGTTTCCAGCCAATTCCACAGTTTGAGATAACCGCTGAATTCGCTTTTTTCGTCGTCAAACCTGGCGTGCGCCTGGTCGGCCTGATGTTGCGCATCCAGCGGGCGGTCACGCACGTCTTGCACGCTGAGGGCGCTGGCAATCACCAGCACCTCGGCCAACGCCTCACGGTTGCGCGCCTCCAGAATCATGCGGCCCACGCGCGGGTCGAGCGGCAATCTGGCCAATTCCTTGCCTGTGGCGGTCAATTCGTTGGCATCATCCACGGCACCCAGTTCGCTGAGCAGCTGGTAGCCGTCGGCGATGGCACGGCCCGAGGGTTTTTCAAGGAACGGAAAATCTTCAACCTGCCCCAGGTGTAGCGACTTCATGCGCAAAATCACCCCGGCCAGCGAACTGCGCAGAATTTCAGGCTCGGTGAATTTGGGCCGATGGATGAAGTCTTGCTCGTCATAGAGCCTGATGCAGACACCGTTGGCCACCCGCCCGCACCGCCCTGCCCTCTGGTTGGCCGAGCTCTGGCTGATCGGCTCGACCAGCAACTGTTCCACTTTGCTTCTGAAACTGTACCGTTTCATGCGAGCCGTGCCTGCGTCGATGACGTAGTGGATGCCTGGCACGGTGAGCGAGGTTTCGGCCACGTTGGTGGCCAGCACAATGCGCCTGGCGCTGTGGCTGTCAAAAATGCGATCCTGCTCGGCCTGACTGAGGCGGGCAAACAGTGGCAGCACCTCGGCCCCCCGCAACACCGCACTGTGGCTCAAGTGACCACGCAGGTGGTCGGCGGCATCACGTATCTCACGCTCGCCTGGCAAAAACACCAGAATGTCGCCGCCATGGTGCACATCGCGCCAGAGTTCTTCCACCGCGTCGGCAATCGCGTTGTTGAGGTCGTAGTCGCGCGCCTCCTCGAACGGGCGCCAGCGTTGCTCCACCGGAAACATGCGCCCGGACACCATGATGATAGGCGCGGGTCCATTTCTTGAAGCAAAGTGTCCGGCAAAACGTTCGGCATCGATGGTGGCGCTGGTCACCACCACTTTCAGGTCTGGACGGCGTGGCAGGATTTGCTTCAAATAGCCGAGCAGAAAATCAATGTTCAGGCTGCGCTCGTGCGCTTCGTCGATGATGATCGTGTCGTAGGCTTTCAGCAGCGGGTCGGTCTGCGTCTCGGCCAGCAAAATGCCGTCGGTCATCAGCTTGATCGACGCTTCTTTGCTCAGGCGATCCTGAAAGCGCACCTTGAACCCCACCACTTCGCCCAGGGTTGTGTGCAGTTCATCGGCAATGCGCTTGGCCACCGAACTGGCGGCAATGCGCCGTGGCTGGGTATGGCCGATGAGCTTGCCTCGCGGTGCGGGGCGGCCATCGGACAAGGACTTGGGGTAGTTGCACAAGCCGCGCCCCATGGCCAGCGCAATTTTGGGCAACTGCGTGGTTTTGCCAGAGCCGGTTTCACCGCAGACGATGATGACCTGGTGTGCCTGCATGGCCGCCATGATTTCTTCGCGGCGGGCACTGACCGGCAGGGTTTCGGGAAAATCAATCTTCAAAGCGTGCATCGGGCGCGTAACGCCCGTCATTGGCGAGTTCAAAACCAGCGCACCAGGTCAAAACTTTTGCGACCCTTGATGCAGTAAATCGAAAAATCGTGATCTTCCAGCGTGAGCACAGCGCGCAAATCGGTACGCTCGGCCAGTTCAAGCAACGCCATGTCTGCATAGTCCGGCGCCATGTCGTCGTATTTGGCACATAACTCGCGGATGCGTTTGTGGCTCGATGCCTCTTGCGACGGCAATGGCAGGGCACCAGCCGCTACCGCGTACAAAAAGATTGCCGTTGGCGGCCATGCAAAAAGAATTTGACTTCCACCACCACAGCCTCGACCATTCGTAAAGGCTGTAGTTAAAGCTGCAAAAAAAACTTTGACTGCTTCGTAGTGTTGCTCGCGGGTGACAAACAAGGAAACCAAGAAACCGCTGTCTGCAATCAAGTTGTCACAGTTACCTTTCACGTATGGCCAGCACGTGTCAACAAATTACCCGCATTTGGAAAAGTAGCTGCCTCTAAGCCTTTATCCTGATTTGGCGAATAGCTATCGTTTTTCAATTTTCCGGCCGCAGCTTTACGCCGCACAGCATGCCTTTTCGGGGTACCCGCATATCCGGCCTCCGGCTCGCTGGTGATCCATCCGGCGCCTCTGGCCAACACCTGCGCCCGCAAGCGATCTTTGGAATAAGGGCCAACCCAATCTTTTGGGGGCGCCAACTCGGACACAAAACCCAACAAGGTGTGTCCGCTGATGACTGCTGGTGTGGAAAACCAGTCCTTTAGAGCCGTCTGCACCACCTGCGATTTGGACATGTCCAAGAAGTCGCCAAAGCAGGTCAACAGGCTCTCAATAGGTTCGGGCAGGCGGATGGTCAGAGTCATAGTTTGGAAAACAAAATGTTCGGTCGAGTGTATTTCAAAGCATAGAATTTTCCGTTCAAACCAATGACCGTCACGTTTAGAAACTGCGCACCAACCGTGGCATAGCGACAACTCAGTCTACCGTTGATGCATTTGGAGCATGAGTCTGATTGTCGCCTTTTGATCCACCTGCTTTGGGTTCGAGGAACACCGGTAACGGTGCTTTGGGCTCCCATTTCACAAGTTCAACCGTGTTCGCATTCCACGTAAATCCAGAGGTTTGTAGATCAAAGTAATATCCTTTCACAAGACGTTTTACGGTCGGGGAATACCATAACGTGAATTCCGCTCGACCAGAATAATTCCCGTTACTGGTGCGCATCCACCAGCCCGAGAGTTTGATCCGATAGGCATCAAATTCCCCGGCGTCAACTTTGATTTTCTCAAAAGCCTCGACTTCAACATCGTATTTGGTATAGCCCTCGCCGTTACCCCAGTCAAACTTAACGTTGTATTTTTTGCCCACAGTTAAAGGAAACTGTATCCTGTCATCAGAAGGTTGTGAATTGTGATAACGTTTGCCGGGAATCCTAGGCTTTTCCGAATTGAACTCATATCTTTCCTTGACATCAGCACGCTTGTAGTAATAACGATCAATGCCTTGTTTGCGGTTGGCTTCCGGAGCTTGTGATTCATAAAACAGCAAAGCAGTATTGAATTCAGACTTGTAGGCTTGATGGGTATAGAGATAAGGATCCTTGCGATCGCCGGTATTCTGATAACGATAAGTCCACTTATCCCCCACATCAAATTCAGGGTTGGACTCCAAAGTTTGCGCTGTTGCAAATTGCGCAAACGACGCAGCCGTCAAAAGCATGAAGAACGCTTTAACCCAAACACGCCCAAAAAAATCGACTGCCATGGTCAACTCCTCGAAAATACGTTGATTGGAAATGCCAGTACTGCCCCTCTTTGGGACCAGTGGCTAATTGTAATTCCGCAGGATATCTGTGCCCCGCACAAACTGAGAGTTAATGGGAGCCAGCAAAAACGGTTACTGCTTTCGAATCCTGCATGACACAGAACTCTGGCGTTCGACAGTCCAGCGCCCCCACCGAGCCCGAACCCCAATGAAATCAACGGCCAAGCGCGTTGAAATTCCGATTATGTAATGGCGCGATTTGGCAAAATAATCAGTTTTTTCTTTGGCAAAGTTTATGTTATAGTAGTGGCGTGTTCATCAAGCTCACCCGTCGTGGCCCCAATCGCTACGTCCAGCTCGTGCAGGCCTACCGTGATGCCGCTACCGGTA
>JBBINL010000119.1:0-7854 GCA_037443905.1 Burkholderiales bacterium
AAACGGGATCTAAACCCAAGAGTCCAAATGTGTCCGTGGAAACGGGTCAAGTCCAGTAGGACAATCTCGGTTTATTGATTACCTGCTAAATCGACTTGCGTCGACGCATGGCGACCAAGCCCAACAGACCAACTGCCAAAAGAGTCTGCGACGCGGGCTCTGGCACTGTGTTGTCAGTGACATCGAGTCGAACAAACAATCCCGTTGCCAATTGATCATCAACAACGTTATCGAAAATAGTGAAACTATAGTCCCCGGCGCCTGAGAAAAGGTAATTCAACTTTTGATACTTTGTATCGCGCCAACCGGCTTCACCTGAGGATGAATCATTCGGATCATTGGTCCAGCCCGAGAGAATCGGAATATTGGGTGCGCCGGAATAATTCTCTGACGATGCAACAGGCGAAGCTCCAGAAGGGTTGCCAATGTACAGAAAGAACGAATCGCCGGGAATGTATTGGTCGGTCACCTTGAAGGAAGCCGTCTGACCGGCGTTTAACGTGAAAGTCCATGGCGAGGAGTTGGTAGCGTCCCCCGCAGGCAGCACATCGTAAATCCAGCCTGTATTTGATAAAACTGGGTCGGCTAGCGCTGGGATAGCAAAAGTGGCAAAAACCGCCATGGCGAAAACTGATTTATGAATATGATGATACATATTTTTCTCCTGACAATGTTGTAAGAATCGACGCTGAACAATACCCAGTTGCGAATGGCGCCGGCAAGATCAGACATCCGTCTTGAGGTTGCCGTTATCCAACAACTTGGTGATGATGTCCGCGTCAGATGTGCCACCCGCAAAGGTTTGCAGGGCCGAATATTGAACGCTCTCAAGAGTGATGGTTTGCGTCACGGGGCCGCTGCCGCCAGCGTGAACCCCGATCACCGTTTGGCCACTGCCATTGGCACTGAAGTCCAGGTAGGCATCCAGGCTTGTGCTGTTCGCATGCTCAGAGGTCAGCAAGTCACTCAGGTTCAAGGCATCGTTGTCGGTCGGTGAGCCGTTGATGCCATTGATATGGAAGTCCTTGACGGTGTCACTGCCGGCTTCTGCCAGCCTCCAGACAAACGTATCAGAACCGCCATTGCCATACAGATTGTCGTTTCCAGAACCAGCGTGAACACCGTCAAAGGTGGTTCCATAGACATCGTCATCGCCAGAGGTCCCGTGAATCGTGTAGTTTGCAGAGTTCTTGGTGTTGACCGCCACCGAGAAGCTTGTGCTTGCTGGATCCTGGTCGGCATCACTGCCGGTCAGTGAAAAATCAAGTTGGTAATTTGAAGGATAGGTTGGCACCGTGTAGCTCAGGGCGACGCCATCGATCTTGAAAGCGACCGTATCGCTGGCTGGCGCAATCTCGACCCAGTCCACCGTTTTGTTCAAGTCAAAGGTGAAGTGCACCAGTTGATCTGTCCCAATGATCTGATTCGAAGAAACCTCATCGCCATTGGTATAGTGAACCTTGACGCTAGCTGAGTCGGTCTCCTTGAAACCGGCTGTAGAGGCAACATGAACATCCAAGGTTGCGAGCGATGCATTCGGCGTGACTTGCTGCACGTCAAATCTCAGCACATCGCTCTTGTTGCCTTGCATGACATTGTCACCCACCCCCAACTCCGAAGCTGAAATGGTCAGCGTATCTGCAGCATGAGAATCACCGCTGTAACCGGTCAGCACCAGGTTGAAGGCACCGCCAAAATTCGTGCTATCTATCGTGTAACTGGTCAGATTGGAGCCGCCTGAAATCCCATTCAGCAAGCCAGGAACATTGGTCGTGATGACGGGCGCCGGATTCACCAGATTGAAGTCATACGTTCCATCGCTGTGTAAAGCCAGCGTGAAAAAGGTGGCGTTGGTACCATCCACGCCGGTATAAACCCGTGTGGTCGCATTTGATGCCCCAGAGTCGTACGACAGCGAATATCCACTGCCTGGATTGTTCCATTGCAGCGACGTCGAGTTGAAGCTGTCCGCAAACGCCTGGCTGTCGGCCCCAACCTCAAAGTCATAGTGACCAATGTAGGCATTGGCAACATTGGGAATGCCCAAGCTGTTCGCCGTGATGGTCGGCAGATCATCCACAATATCGATGGTGACTGTTGCATCCATTGAAGCCAGGCCACTGTCGATAACCGTAATCCTGAAGCTGTTTGTCTCAGCCGATGCGGGAATGTCCTGCGTGCGGGAAGTCAATGTGAATTGATACCCGAATACTCCTTTGCCGTCCACAACACCATAGCTGTTCAAAATCACCGTGCCGTTGGCCGTCGTGAAGGTCGACCCCACCAAGGCAGCCAGCCCGCCGGCACCTACAGAAAGCGTTGTACCGGTTCCGCCGGTATTGTCAAATTTGATCGTCTTGATATCACTCAATCCGTCTGCATCACCGATCGTGAAAGTTCCTTCTGCAACCTTGGTCGTCGTACTCGGTGACGAACCTGTGTCCAGGCCCGACTCATAGACCGAGTCATTCGCGCCAATCACACCGTCATCGGTTGAAATTGACGGCGGTTCGTCGTCGTCCAGGATCGTGCCCGTGGCCTCTCCTGCGCTGGCGCTGATCGTCGCCCCGCCCGTGGCGTTGCTCAGGCTGACCGTGAAGGTCTCGTCTGCCTCGTCCAGCGCGTCCTGCGTGGTCTGCACCGTGAAGGTCTTGCTGGTCTCGCCCTGGGCAAACGTCAGCGTGCCGCTGTGGGCCGTGAAGTCGCCCGTGCCGGCGGTATTGCCCGCGCCAATCGAGGTCGCGAAGTCGACCGTCTGGCTGGTCTGCGCATCACCGCTGCGGGTGACGGTGAAGGTCATCAGCCCGCCTTCGTCAATGCTGGCGTCGGCCACGCTGAAGACAGTATCTATCGGCGGTGCCGTGTCGTTGTCGATGATGGACGTACTGACATTGCCTGCTGTTTGACTGACTTGCAGATCCTCAAAATTGCCACCGCTCGCGCTGGTGATTTGAATATTGAATACCTCAGAACCCTCGACCAGCACGTCATTGATGGTCGGAATCGTGAAGCTGGCGCTTGTAGAACCTGCCGGAATGGTGACCGAGGTGACGCCAGTGTAGTCGCTGCCATCTTGCGCCACACCGGTGTAGGTCAGGTTGACCACCACATCGGTTTGGCCAGGGGCGCTCAGGGTGACGGTGTAAGCGGCAGTGTCGCCTTCCACCACGCTGGCAGCGCCAGCAATGCCGACTGTGACCACATCGGGGGTATCACTGACGACCGTGACAACGCCGGAATCATTGACCGTGATGCTGGTGAAGTCGCCTCCCTGCACCGTATCAACCGTGGTCTGGATGGTTTCGCCGTCTTTGTAAACGTCGTCGCCCTGAACCGGCACCAGCACCGAGCCGGTGCTTGAACCTGCGGGGATGACGATGAGCGCGCCGTTGCTCAACGTGATGGTCATGTCGGTTGTCGTTGGATCTCCCAGTGTGACGGTGTAGGTCACGCCGGGGCTGCCTTCAAACACTTCCGGATCAGCGGTAAGTGCGAGGGTTGTGGTCACTGGGGTTTCTGCCTCCAACTGCAGATCTGGTGGCACGCTGGCAGCGGTAAAACTGTAGTCGTAAGCCAGCGGCTCAACGCCCTCGACAATGCGCAACAGCAAGACAAAGCTGCTGCCACCATCGGTACCGCCACCGCCAGCCAGGCCGGCTGCCGTGGGGTCCAGTTCAGTGCTCGGGTCGGTGCCACGCTCCAGTGCCTGGATGACCGCGTCAACCGTGGCCCCTGGAGTGTTTACCGCGCTGTCTTGCGCCGTGGGACGCTGGTCTGATTCGGTCACGTTGTCATCCAGGCGCATGGCCTGGTTTGGCGCCACTGCAAGTGCACGACCGTCTTCCATGAGGAGCTCAACACGGACATCGCCCACGGTGCGGATGGTTTCACCTTTTTGCAGGATGTCACCGGCCTTGAGCGCGCGGCTGATGCCTTGCGCATTGACTGCAAAAGCAGTGCCAGTGCCGGTGATGACTGCGACTGTTGCGATTTGGGCCATGATGATTTTCGGTTAAAACTTTGGGTCTGAACAAAATGCGTTCAGGGCATAAAAACGTATGAGACGCAGAATAAGACAATCGAAGTCGCTTGCCTATTGGACTTAGGTACAAATTTGCAGCGAAGCGTCAGGCTTGTCGCGGGGATGGCCATCGCGGCGAGGGCGCCGCTCCTACAGGCTCATGGGAGCGGCTTAGACCAGGTCGTCGCTGGGGTCCGTGGGGAGAAGTTTCAGGCGGGAGTTGAGCTGAGCTCGGGTTTCGCGGCGTTCCAGCAGCTTGGCCTGGGCGGCCACGGGCATGTCAGTGAACTGGATCACACCCCGGTTGATCAGCACGTCGATCAGGTCTTCGAGTACGCGCACCAGGCTGGCGTCGGTCTGGCCCAGACGATTGGTATTGTCAGAGTCGGTCATGGCTTGGTCTCCTTTGCCGGGGTGGGTTCAGACTCGGGGGAGGCGGCAAGGCGCAGCACCAGTTGCAGCCTGTCGCGGACCCCAAGTTTTTCAAAAATGGCGCCCAGATGGGCCTTGACGGTGCGCTCTGAAATAAACATCTTTGCCGCCACTTCCTTGTTGGAGCGTCCCGCCGATACGGCGCGCGCCACCTGGGCCTCACGCGCGGAAAGCAAAGCCCATGCGTTGGGAGCCGGTTCAGCGTTTGCTGTCGCCTTCGCATTGGAGACCGCCTGGCGTGCAGCCAGTGCAGCGCTGGTCGAGGCCACCAGCCGCTGCAACAATTCCGGCCCCACCCACAGGCCGCCGTGTTCGATCACCAGCGCCACCTCTTGCAGCAGCGCAGGCACACCATAGGCATGGGTGTAACCGCGCGCGCCTTCATTGAGGGCACGCAGGCCTTCGGCGGGCTCCGGCACACCAGAAAGCAGCACCACCCGGGCATCGGACCTGGCCTGCAAAATCTGGTGCAGCGCTTGCGGCCACCGGGCATCGGCGCTGCTCAACCAGAGCAGCCATTGCCCTGCGGGCTGACTTGCCAGTTGCCCCAGCACGTCATCCAGGCTGAGCGACTTGATGCCCGCGAACGCTTCAAGCAGACGATCCGGCAAAGTCGCCGCAGGGCTGGCGAGAAAAAGATGTTGAACACTCATCGTTCCGTCATCGCGTTGGATTTGGCGCGCAACACGGGCTTGAGCAAATACGACAGCACTGTTTTCTTGCCGGTCATGACATCCACTTGCGCCACCATGCCCGGGATGATGGGCAAGTTGGGGCCCAGGCTGGGTTTGCGGGTGCGCACGCGGACCTGGTAGAACGCGTTGCCTTTTTCATCCAGCACCGAGTCGGCACCAATCAGGAATACCTCGGCTTCCAGTCCGCCATATATGGCGTAGTCGTAGGCGCTGAACTTGACCATGGCCGGCTGGCCAGGGCTCAGGAAACCGATATCTTTCGGGGTGATTTGCACTTCCAGAATCAAGGCGTCGTCCAGCGGCACCACCTCGACCACCTCCTTGCCAGGCGGGACCACCGCGCCGATGGTGTTGACCAGCAGGCGCTTGACGGTGCCGCGCACAGGGGATTTGATGTCGGCCTGCTTGACCTTGTCCTGCAGCGCCACGCCGCCCTGCTCCAGACTGGCGAGCCGGCTCATGGTCTCGGACAGTTCGGCGCTCATCTGGTTGCGGCTGGTGAGCTGCACTTCGCTGATCTTGCTGTTGGCCTCCCGGATGGCCGACTGCACCCGGGCAATCTGGGCTGTGGCCTGCTCGCGGTCGCCGCGAATGCGGGCAAGTTGCTGTTCCAGCCGCATCATTTCAACCTCGGACACCGCACCGGTGGCCACCATCGGACGGGTCGCACTGATCTCTTTGTTCATCAGCTCCAGGCTACGTTCTGCCTGATCCCGCCGCGCCCGCACTTCGTTCAACTCCTGCTGGCGCTGCGCCAGCTGGCTTTGATAGACGGCAGTCTGGGCACTGATTTCAGCCCGCCGTGACTCATACAGGCGTCGCTCTTGCGCCACAATCTCGGGTGCATCGCGAAGCAGCTCCGGGGGTGGATTGAACGGCGTACCGCGCGTGAGCGCTTCCAGCCGCAACGCCTTGGCCTGCAAGGCGGTCTGGCTGGCCTGGCTCTCCATCAGGCTGGAGACAAAACGCGTGGGGTCGACCCGCAGCAGCAGTTGCCCGGCTTCGACCACTTGCCCTTCTTTCACCAGCAAGGCCTCGACCACACCGCCATCCACACTCTGGATGATCTGCACCTGGCTGGTGGGCACCACGCGAGCCTCGCCTCGCGTCACTTCGTCAATCTCGGCAAAAGCCGCCCAAAGCACCAGCAGCGCCATCACGCCAGCGGCCAGCCGCAGCAGGCTGCGGGCGCGCAGCGGCTCCTGCTGCATAAGCGCCCAGTCAGCGTCACCGGCCCAGTCAAGATGGTCGGGCTCCTCGATCGGTGTGAGCCGCTTGATCATAGAGCCAAAGGTTTTGTCGCTAGCCTTGTTGGCGCGCTGGATCAGGCTGCCGGTGCCCTCAAATGATTTTTTGCTGAACAAGGCCATCAGGCAGCCTTTCCGATGCGGCCCTGGCGCAGTGCCGTGACCACTTGATCTTTGGGGCCGTCAGCCACGATGCGACCCGCGTCGATGACGATGATGCGCTCGGCCAGTTCCAGCAGTGAGGTGCGGTGACTGATCAGAATCATTGTTTTGTCTTTACAAAACTCGGCGAGGCGGCGCTTGATGTCGTCTTCGCTGGAAAAATCCATTGACGAGGTGGGCTCGTCGAGCAGCAGGATGGGCGGATCATTGATGACAGCCCGGGCAATGGCCACGCCCTGGCGCTGGCCACCCGACAAGGACTCGCCGCGTTCGCCCACCAGCATGTCGAAGCCGTTGGGATGCTGATTGACCAGGCTCAAAATGCCGCCAATCTCAGCCGCCCTGACAATGTCTGCATCATTCGCCAGCGGCGCCCCCAGCGTGATGTTGTCGCGCAAGCTGCCATAGAACAGCATGACGTCCTGCTGCACATAGCCGATCTGGCGTCGCAACTCGGCAGGGTCGAGCTGGCGCAGGTCGATATCGTCGACCAGCACCGCACCCTGGGTGGGTTGGTACAGTCCGAGAATGAGCTTTTCAAGGGTGGTCTTGCCCGAGCCGATGCGCCCCAGAATGGCCACTTTTTCGCCCGGTTTGATGCGAAAAGACAGGTTGCGCAGCGACGGCGCACTTTGGTCAGGGTAGCTGAAGCTGACATCGCGAAATTCAATGGCGCCACTCAGGCGGCCGCGACTGATGAAAGTGGTGTCGGCCGGGCGCTCCACGTCACGCGCCATCATTTCGTTGAGCGAGGTGAGTGCAGTGTCGGCCGTGTGGTACTGCACCAGCAGACCCGCCACCTGCCCCACCGGCGCCATGGCGCGCGAGGCCAGCATGGTGCAGGCGATCAGCCCGCCCAGTGTGAGTTCACGTTCGGCAATCAGGTAAACCCCGATGATGACAATGGCCAGGTTGATGAATTGCTGAACAAAGGCCGAGGTATTGCTGGCGGTGCTGGAGAGCAGCCGTAACTGGGCACCGACACGGGCCAGCAAGGCGGCGCTTTTTTCCCACTTGCGCTGAATCGGTGCCTCGGCGGCGAGCGCTTTGAGGGTCTCAAAACCCACCAGCCCTTCAATCAGCGTGGCATTGCGTTGCGCCCCGGCGCGGTAGGTGGTTTCGGCCAGCTCGTGCATGCGGCCCTGAACGATCAGCGCATACAGCAGCATGACGATCGCGCCAAGCACGAGAGGTATCAGCATGAACCAGCTGATCCAGCCAATCACCACCATGAAAATCAGGGCAAAGGGCAGGTCGATGAAGGCCACAACGGTGGCCGATCCAATAAAGTCGCGCA
>JBBINL010000120.1:0-7677 GCA_037443905.1 Burkholderiales bacterium
TGGCATCTCGTCTGGAAGCGGGAAATTGTCCAATTTATTTTTTCTCGGCTCCTAAGCGCCTTGATCACACCTTGGGGGTTTTGGTACCCAGGCACCAGACCCCATTGGCAATATATTTCAATTTCTCTGGAGTCACCAAAGCGTCCCATCCCTTAATGGTCTTTAGCACCTGGTCAATTTCTTCAGCAGGAGCCAGTCTGTCTATGTGAGTGCAACGTGTCATCCAATCAACAAGATAGCTCATCGATCCTTCCCAAGTCACATCATCTATTTGAAATTTTTGGAACAGCTCTTGAATGCCCCATACGGTGCAATTGAAAAAGTGCTGTCCTTCACTGTGAATGGGCTGCATGAATGCAATGCCAATCAGGATTCGACCTCCTGGTTTAGTCACCCGGAAGACTTCTTCAGCAGCTTTCTTTGGATCCTTGAGATGCTCAAAAACTCCTGAAGAATAGACAAAATCAAATGCATCATTTTTGAATGGCAGTTGCAGTGCATCCCCAATGATGTCTGGTTCTGCGAAAGGCGCGTAATCCAGATTGACATAGCGTGCATCATCAATCTGGCGGTTACCGCCACCAATGTCCAGGACCAGGCCAGCAACAGGTACAGTTTTCAAAATTTCAAAAAATCTATAGTCGAATTCGGCACCACGCACGCCGAGTTTCTTTTTGAAAACTATCGGAATCTGTGTGTCATTCTGAATTGAACATCCTGAGAACAAGCATTGATTACCCATACTCATCTCATTGCGTCTGCCTGTTGCCCGGATTTCAACAGCCATTGGCGACCCCTCCTTGTCAACCGCGATGACAAAGTCACGTGGAACTGATGTGTGGGGCTCGAAGAGGTCGAGTGTTTCCAGAAGTCGGGAATTCAATCTGATTTCTGTCAGGCCTGACCATGGATGAGCCCTGAAGTGAATCTTGGTTGTGTTATGTATCGTGAAATGAATGCTTGATTGACCCAAGGTGCAATCAGTCACGAGGTCGGTTCCATCGATGGGTCGCCAATCTCCGCTGAATTTATAGATAGCTGAGGATGGCGCTTTAAAGGTGAAGCCAGGTTCTGTTGAAAGCCTGGCAGGCAAATCACCACTTTTAATTTTTGCACGTAAATCGCAAATGTCTTCTTTCTCAGAATATCGAACCAGGTCAATTTGGAAGTTGGATATTCGGCCAACCGTTTGATTGAGATCTTGACTTACCAGAACGCCTTGCTTGATTGCATCTCCAACGACAATGGTTGGCAGCACTTCAATCCTTTCCCTGGAGACGGGGCAAACAAGCAGGTCGATGATCTTGCGTTGAAAATCTGCCATCGTGTCTGGACCAAGGCAGGAAACTGACCGAGCATCCGAACGCGCTTCAAAGGCAAATTGCCTGCTTGACGGTGGATCAGACAACGTCATCAGATCATCAGGTCGAATGTCAGTCAGATGGAATTTTCCAAGTTTTAAACCTTTCAGTAATCTGGTCAGAAATGCTCGCATTTTTGTATTCCAGTTAACCGACCACGGGTGGCCGAATTGTCAGCTTTGCTTGATAACGTGAGCGCATTCAAAGCATCCTCACCCTCACACTCCTGCCCTTGACCTTGCCCGCGTTGAGCTTGTCCAGGGCCTGTGGGGCAATGTCGCGCTGAACGGCCACGAAGGTGGTGAACTCGGTGACCACGATCCTGCCCACCTGCTCGCGGCTGAAACCGGCATCCGCCGTCAAGGCGCCGAGCACGTCGCCGGGGCGGATTTTTTCCTTGCGGCCGCCCAGAATCTGCAGCGTGACCATGGGCGGCAGCAGCGGGCCGGATGCGGTGGGCATGAGTTCGTCGATCTTGTGCCAGCTGGACTCCTGCTTCTGGTATTGCTCGATCTTGCCCACTGCGCCCATTTCGTACATTGCCGCCAGACTCAGCGCCAGGCCGGTTTCCCCGGCGCGCCCGGTGCGGCCGATGCGGTGCACATGCACCTCGGGGTCGGGTGTGATGTCGACGTTGATCACTGCACCGAGTTCCTTGATGTCGATGCCGCGCGAGGCCACGTCGGTGGCCACCAGGATCGATACGCTGCGGTTGGCAAACTGTGCCAGCACCTGGTCGCGCTCGCGCTGCTCGAGCTCGCCGTAGAGTGCCAGCGCGCTGAAGCCCTGCTGCTGCAGGTAAGTGACCAGGTCCTTGCACTGCTGTTTGGTGTTGCAGAACGCCAGCGTGCTGACCGGCCGGAAGTGGTTCAGCAATCTGGCCACCACCTCAAAGCGGGTGGGCCGGGTGACCTCGTAAAAGCGTTGTTCGATCAGGCTTTTCGTGACGGGTGCCGCCACGGTGATGCGCTCAGGCGAGCGCATGAACTGACGGACCAGCGTGTCGATGCCTTCGGGGTAGGTGGCCGAAAACAGCAGCGTCTGGCGCTCGCTTGGGCACTGCCGGGTGACGCTGGCAACGTCGTCAAAAAAGCCCATGTCGAGCATGCGGTCGGCCTCGTCGAGCACCAGCGTGTTCAGCGCCTGCAGACTCAGATAGCCGCGCGCCAGATGGTCCAGCACGCGCCCGGGCGTGCCGACCACGATGTGTGCGCCGTTTTCAAGGCTGGCGCGCTGGCCGCGCAGCGCCACGCCGCCGCACAGCGTGACCACCTTGATGTTGTCGAGCGCGCGCGCCAGCCGGCGCACTTCCACCGCCACCTGGTCGGCGAGTTCGCGTGTCGGGCACAGCACCAGCGCCTGCACCGCAAAGCGGCGCGCATTGAGCCGCTCCAGCACGCCCAAGCCGAAGGCGGCGGTCTTGCCGCTGCCGGTCTGCGCCTGCGCGATCAGGTCGCGACCGGCCAGCGCCACGGGCAGGCTGGCCGCCTGGATCGGCGTCATGGCCAGGTAACCGAGTTGCTGCAGGTTGGCCAGCGTGGCGGGGTGCAGCGCCAGGGTGTCGAAGCTTTGGGGGCTGGAGTTTGTCATGACCGGATTATCGGTTTGGCCCATCTGTGCACAATGGACCCTGTTGTCGATTCTTCAGGAGTACCCGCATGTTGCAAAAACTGACCCGTCGCATCGCCTGGCCCGTGCTGCTGGCAACGCTGCTTGGCGCATGCGGCAGCGCGGTGGTCAACCCGGTGACCGGCCAGGCCGAGCGCTCGGTGATGACCGAACAGATGGAGCTGACCGAGGGCGCCAAGGCGCACCAGGAGGTGTTGAAGGAGTATGGCGTGGTCAATGACGCGCGGCTGCAGGCGTATGTGGACAACCTGGGCCAGCGTCTGGCCAGGCTGTCGCACCGCCAGCAGTTGCCGTGGCACTTTACCGTGCTCGACAGCCCCGAGGTCAACGCCTTTGCGCTGCCCGGCGGTTATGTGTATGTGACGCGCGGCATCATGGCCTACCTGCAGAACGAGGCCGAGCTCGCCGGTGTGATCGGCCATGAAATCGGCCATGTGACGGCGCGTCACGGTGCCCAGCGCGCCACCCGCCAGCAGGACGCCGGGCTGGGCGTGCTGGCCGCCAGCGTGCTCGGTGTGGTGCTGGAGAGCCAGGGTGTCAGCGGTGCCGGGCAGCTGGCCAGCGACTTGTCGCAAACCGTGGCTTCGGGCTACATTGCCTCGTACAGCCGCGACCAGGAGCTGCAGGCCGATGGCCTGGGCGCCGAGTACCTGGCGCGTAGCGCGTATGACCCGCGCAACATGGTCAATGTGATCAATGCGCTGAAAAGCCAGGAGCGTTTTGCCGCCGATCAGGCCCGCGCCGAGGGCCGTGCGGCCCCGACCTCGGGCGGCTGGCTGGCCTCGCATCCGAGCAATGACCAGCGCCTGCAGCAAATCAGCCAGCTGGCCACGCAGTACCAGGGCAAGTACGGCGATGACGGCCGCGCCCGCTACCTGCAGGCCATTGCCGGCATGACCTTTGGCGAGAGTGCCGACCAGGGGCTGACGCGCGGCCAGAATTTTTACCATGCCGGCCTGGGCATCGCCATCACCGCCCCGCCAAGCTGGCAGATCCAGAACGAGGCCAGCCAGCTGGCGCTGATCAATGCCGCCCGCGACG
Source organism: Burkholderiales bacterium (assembly GCA_037443905.1). Classification (GTDB taxonomy): domain Bacteria; phylum Pseudomonadota; class Gammaproteobacteria; order Burkholderiales; family Burkholderiaceae_C; genus Rhodoferax. The sequence goes on from JBBINL010000120.1 coordinate 4,032, forward strand.
CCGCGCTGATGATCCGGGTGGCGCCAGCCAGGGCCGGCAGCACGCATGACGAGATCATTCGCAACCTGCTCAAGCCCAGCCAGGGCCGCGCCGAGCGCCTGACCCTCAACGGCATGCCGGCCACGCGCTATGTCGGCACGCGCGCCACCCAGAAGGGGCAGCAGGCCATCGATGCCACGCTGGTCACCGGTCCCGGGGGCACCGTGTTCGTGCTGGTGCCCGCCGGCAAGAACGCCGCCGCGCTGCAGCAGGCCCGGGCAGGTCTGGCGCAGGCGCAGGGCAGCTTTCGCGCCATGACGGCGCAGGACCGCGCCGCCGCCCGGCCCTGGACGCTGCGCACCATCAGCTACCCCGCGGGTGGCTTTGCCCAGCTGGCGCGCAGTTCACCCATGCCCCGGGCCGAAGCGCAACTGCGCCTGATCAACGGCTACTACAGCGGGGGCGAACCCCGCGTGGGCCAGACGGTCAAGGTGGTGAACTGAGACATCCGGGCTGACTCAGGCAAAGTAGGCCGCCACGAATTCCTCGAACGGGGCCTGGGGTGCGGCGTCGAGCTGTTGCTGCTCGGCCAGCGACTGCTGCACGCTGCCCCTGAATTGCGCCAGGGTGTCGGCAGGCAGCGCGGCGGCTTGCAGGCTGCGGGTGTGTTGGCACGACATCTCGAAGGCAAAGTCGAAATAGCCGCCATGCTGCCTGACGGCCTCGATCACCTGGGCCGACGGCGTGCGCTCGGGTTCGTCGATGCGCAGGCGCAGCTGCTGCATCGCCTGCTGGTAGTGCTTGCCGCCATAACCGGTGTCGAGCATGGCGGCAAACGGCGCCATGTCGTCGAACAGCTCGTGCGCCAGGGCGCGCAGTGGCTGCTCGTGGTTGTGCACCAGCAGTTGCAGCCCCGGCTGGCGCCCGCGTGTCACGACGCGGCGTTTGTTCTCGTCGTTTTCGCTTTGCTCGCGGCTGGTGATGGGCGGGCTGTTGCGAAACAGGCACATCAGCAGCAGCACGTCGGCAAACAGCGGCTGCTCGGGGGCAATGCCGATGTCGATGAACGGGTTCAGGTCGAACAGGCGCATCTCCAGGTACTGCACGCCCAGCGTGCGCAGCGCCTTGGCCGGGCGATCGCCGTTGGGAGCGATGCGTTTGGGGCGCATCGGGGCGTAAAACTCGGCCTCCAGCTGCAGCAGGCTGTCGCTGAGCTGCTTCCAGTGGTCACCGTCGCGCACGCCGAGCTCGGTGTAATACGGGTCGGGCGTGCGGATGGCCGCCTCCAGACCGGCGCAGTACTCGGCCAGCGAGTTGAAGCCGATGGCGAGCTTGTCCTGCGCGTGGTTCTGGTAACCCAGGTCGCTCATGCGCAGGCTGGTGGCATGGGCGCCGTGCAGCGTACCGGGCACGAGTTCGGTCAGCTCGCTGGGGTGACCCTGGAGGAACGAGCGGCATAACGCCGGCGAGGCGCCAAACAGGTAGGGCACCAGCCAGCCGTAGCGCAAAAAGTTGCGGATCAGGCCAAAGCTGCGCTGGTCGATGAAATCCTGCAAATGGGCCGCGCCGCCGCAACAGTCGCGCAACGCCAGCCAGAAGTCTTCTGGCAGCGACCAGTTGTAGTGCGCGCCGGCAATGGTCTGCATGGCACGGCCATAGCGCAGGCCCAGGCCCTCGCGGTACACCATCTTGAAGCGCGCGGCGTTGGTGCAGCCGTAGTCGGCAATGGGGATGTCGGCATCGCCGCCGATCCTGCAGGGCATCGAGCCGGCCCACAGAAATTCGTCCTGAAGCTGTCGGGCGCTGAAGCGGTGGATGTCATGCAAAAACGCCAGCGGGAAAGCCGGATCGGTGGACGGCGGCGTGATGAACTCCAGCAGCGCCTCGGCGTAGTCGGTGGTGATCCAGGGGTGCGTCAGCTTGGAGCCCAGCGCCACGGGGTGCGGGGTCTGGGCGAGCCGGCCGCTGGCGTCGATGCGCAGGCATTCGCGTTCGAACCCGCGGGTGATGCCGCGCAGCAGCCGGGCCTGTGCGGCTTCGGAAAATTGGCGGACTTCGTTGCAACAGGTGAATTTCAGCATGTCAGTCAGAGGGTGGAGCATGTGGCCAGGTCGGCAAGTATGGCAGTTTAGCGGTCATGCCCGGCCGCGCCCAGGCAGCGCTTGCCATTAGAACTTCGCCAGGCGCACCCCCGCAGCCATGCCTGCGCTGTCCGTGGAACAATCACCCCATGCCATACCTGCCTGACTTCATCGCGCCGATGCGCTTTTCCGACCCGGCTGCCGCCCTGGCGCAGGCCCGGCTCATCTACGACAACAGCATCGCCCACTTGCGCCAGGCCATGCAACGCTTTGTGGCGGGTCAGGACCTGCCCGGCCATGTGCGCGCCTGCTACCCGTTTGTGCGGGTGCAGACCGACACCGTGACGCGCCAGGCTTCGGGTGAATCCGCGCGCCTGAGCTATGGTTTTGTGGCCGGGCCGGGTCGCTTCGAGACCACGCTGACGCGGCCCGACCTGTTTGCCCGCTACTACCTGGAACAGTTCACGCTGCTGCTCGACAACCACGGCATCGCGCTCGAGGTGGGCACCAGCAACCAGCCCATTCCGGTGCATTTCTCCTTTGCCGAGAACGACCATGTGGAGGGCAGCCTGAGCCCGCAGCGGCGCCAGCTGATGCGCGATGTGTTCGACCTGCCCGACCTGGCGGCCATGGACGACGGCATTGCCAACGGCACTTTCGAGCCCGGACCCGGTGCGGCATGGCCGCTGTCGCTGTTCACCGCGCCCCGGGTCGACTATTCGCTGCAGCGGCTGCGCCACTACACCGGCACCGCGCCTGAGCATTTCCAGAACTTCGTGCTGTTCACCAATTACCAGTTCTACATGGACGAATTCATCGCGCTGGGGCGTGCCGCCATGCAGGACCCCGCCAGCGACTACAGCGCCTTTGTCGAGCCGGGCAATGTGCTGACACCACACATGACTGCGCAAAACCCGCAGCACCACACGGGGCCTGCCAGCACAGCCAATGGCAAGCCGCCCCCACGCCTGCCGCAAATGCCCGCCTACCACCTGGTGCGTGCCGATGGCAGCGGCATCAGCATGGTCAACATCGGCGTCGGCCCGGCCAATGCCAAAACCATCACCGACCACATCGCCGTGCAGCGCCCGCACGCCTGGATCATGCTGGGCCATTGCGCCGGCCTGCGCAGCAGCCAGCAGCTCGGCGACTACGTGCTGGCGCATGGCTATGTGCGCGAAGACCATGTGCTCGACGAAGAGCTGCCGCTGTGGGTGCCGATCCCGGCGCTGGCCGAAATCCAGCTGGCGCTGGCCAGTGCCGTCTCGCAGGTGACGCAGCTCGAGGGGCCCGAGCTCAAGCGCATCATGCGCACCGGCACCGTGGCCAGCACCGACAACCGCAACTGGGAGCTGCTGCCCGACAACGGCCCGCAGCGCCGCTTCAGCCAGAGCCGCGCAGTGGCGCTGGACATGGAGTCCGCGACGATTGCCGCCAATGGTTTCCGCTTCCGGGTGCCCTACGGCACCTTGCTGTGCGTGAGCGACAAGCCGCTGCACGGCGAGATCAAGCTGCCCGGCATGGCCAACCATTTCTACCGCGAGCGCGTCGATCAGCACCTGCGCATCGGCGTGCGCGCGCTCGAA
>JBBINL010000121.1:0-7674 GCA_037443905.1 Burkholderiales bacterium
CAGCGGCGGTCTGGCTGATCTGTGATCCATGCGCTGTCGGTGGCCTCAGCAATCCCACGGTAAATTTGTGAAAACTCCCAGTTCTCGATTCCATCAGGCGGGTTCTGGTGAGTCTTCTGCAAGGAACCAGTCAGTATGAGGGTTACCATGTGACCATGTAACTGCTCATGTCTGCGTTACTGACCTTGGCTACTTTACTGGCCTTGGGAAGGTTGAAAAGCTTACCTGATTACAGGCATGAACGGCTTGGATTGAAAAACAATCCTATATTTGCATTGGGGCTAGCGATGACGATCGTGCGATTTGTGCTGGTATTGGTCTCGACCTTCTTATTCTCTGCGACGGTTTTTCCCGCCACCGCTCAGACTGCGGTAGCAACACCCGATGCGTCTGCCGGCCGTCGTTTGCCGCCTCGGGCATTGGCCCCGATGGTCGAAACTTCGGCACTAGCTTCGAGTCATGCGCCATTTGTAGCAGGTGATTGCAATCTCTGCCATGCCAAAAATGACCCCAAACAGCCCGGCGAAGTGGCAAACAAGGGCACAGGGCTGTGCCTGGGTTGCCATGAGGAATTTAACGAGATATTGAAACGACCGAACACGCACCATCCGGCCCGTACAGCCTGTATCAAGTGCCACAACCCGCACAATGCCGCTTCCCCCAAATTGTTGCTGCAAGAGACGCGTGTGCTGTGCACGGGTTGCCACAAGGACATTGGCGAAACCATGAACACTTCAACTGTGCCGCACAAAGCGTTAAGTACCGGCGCCCAGTGCATCAATTGTCATAACCCGCATGGCAGCCAGGTTGAAGTGTTGCTGCATCAGTTGCCTTTTGACCTGTGTGTGAGCTGTCACAAGGTCGACACCATGGCTGATGCCAACGGCAAAAAACTGCAGAATATGAAAGCCTGGCTGGACAACAACCCGAATTGGCATGGGCCCATTGCCAAAAAAGATTGTGTCGCTTGTCACCAGCCGCATGGGGGCAATAACTTCAGATTGCTGGAAAAAGAATACCCGAAAGAGTTTTATGCGACATATGCTGCTGACAACTATGCACTTTGTTTTTCCTGCCACAACGAAAAGGCATTTTCGAGTCCTAGCACCAGCACGCTGACCGGTTTTCGAAACGGTGACAAAAATTTGCATTTTGTTCATTTGCAACAAGCCGGTCGGGGGCGCACTTGCCGTGCCTGTCATGAGGTGCACGCCTCCAAACAGAAACATCACATTCGCGATGGCGGTCCCTACGGTTCTGGTGGCTGGGTTCTCAAACTGAACTACGAACAGACAGCCACTGGGGGCTCGTGCGCGAAGACATGTCACCAGCAGAGAACTTATGCGAACCGGAGTGCGCCCTGAATGAGGATGCAATTTTTGAGGAGCATGACTGTCATGCTCCTGATGGCTGGTGTGGTTGTGTCTGCAGTGGCCCACGCCGACATTGGCACCCTGGTAGCAGAGGCCGAGATGGCCACTTTGGATGGTGGCAAATTACAACTTTTGGGCCAGGACAGCATTCATGTCCTGCTATTTTTCCGATCCAACCAGGCGCGTTCACGCGCGGCTTTGCACGGACTTGAACCCTGCCTGGAGGTGTTTGCCGGCAAATCGGTTCACACACTTGGCGTGGTTTCGGGATCTGAGGCGCTGGCAAGCGTAAAAAATCTGGTGCAGGAAACGGGCTTTCGTGCTGCTGTGCTGATCGACCAAGATGATGAACTTTACGGTCATCTTGGCCTTTCCATGCATCCGGTTGTCGCGGTGATTGGTCGGGATCACAAGCTGGCCGCTTTTGAGGCCTATCAAACGGTTGGTTTTTGTGCGACTGTACGCTCGCGCATTCAGCTCATACTGGGTGAAATATCTGACGCACAAATGCAGCACGCGCTTGCGCCGGAGCGTGCAACCGAAGACCGAGAGGTGCAGATTGCCCAGAACTACCGGGCCATGGCATCAATGTTCTTTAAAAACAAGAACTATGACAAGGCGCTTGAGAATGTGGCCAAAAGCCTTTCTCTTAATCCCAAGCTGGCAAGCGCGCATATGCTGCGAGGGCAGATACTGGCTGCCCAGGGCAAGTGTCAAGAGGCAGCTGTCGCCATTCAACAGGCACAGGCTTTGGACCCCAGTCAGGCCCAGATGAGCCAGGCAGAGCTTGGGTGCGAAGTAGCAAAGTGATGCTGGGCATGTCGCCCTGGCTGCCTTTTCGAATGAGGCAGTGCCGTGTCAGGATGGTGCTTTGCGCCCTTGTCTTTTTCGCCAGCTATCAGACCCAGGCCCTTGGGAGTTGTCTGGCCTGCCACCGCGAGATGACGCAAAAAAAAGTGGTCCATGCGGCAGTGTTTATGGGGTGTGAAATCTGTCACGCCAATCTCGATACAAGCAGCGTAAGGCACCGCAACACGGGGCCATTTGCCAAAGGCTTGCTGGCCGAAACTACCTTGCTTTGTGGCAAATGCCATGACAAGCTCTTGTTTGAAGGCAGCATGGTGCACGCGCCGGTGAGCGCAGGCTTGTGCATGGCGTGTCATAACCCGCATGCCAGTGACAACCAGGGATTATTGAAGATGAAACCAGCCATGCTCTGTCTGGACTGCCACACAGACATTCGCAAAGGCCAGCATGTGATCTCCGGGGGACATCCCTTGGGTATCGGTGCGCAGGTCTTGCAAGACCCCAAGCGCCAGGGCAAAAATTTTTACTGCGCCGGCTGTCATGAACCCCATCGCTCAGAGCAACCCAAACTGACACGTTATGGAATCGACATCAGTGCCTGCCAGCACTGTCATGAGAAGTAGAATTTTTTACATACTTGCCGATTTCGACACGACTTCGTTGCCTTCATCCTGATTGTGATGACGGCAAAACGATCGTTTGCCACTCACAGCACATCGCGCAGCCGGTGGTACAGCGTTCCCAGCACCAGACTGGGCATGCGCAGGAGCGGCCCACCCGGAAAACGGCGGTGCTGCAAGCTGGCAAACAGATCGAAATGTTCTGCCTGACCCGCCACCGCCTGCGCCACCAGCTGCCCGGCCAGGCCGGTGAGCGCCACGCCGTGGCCGCTGAAGCCCTGCAGGTAATACAGATTGGAGCCCAGGCGGCCAAAGTCGGGCGCGCGGTTCATGCTGATGTCGACAAAGCCGCCCCACAAGAATTCCACCGGGGCACCTTGCAGCGCCGGGAAAACCTTGGCCATGCGCGCTGCCATCCGCGCCTGCAGGTTGGCTGGCGTGCGGGTGGTGTAGCTGACGCGGCCGCCGAACAGCATGCGGTGGTCGTCGCTGAAGCGGAAGTAGTCCAGGATGAAATTGTTGTCGCAGGCCGCCGCGTTGCCCGGAATCAGGCGTTCGCACAGTGCGGGGTCGAGCCGCGCGGTGGCGATCATGTAGGTGCCCACCGGCATGATGCGCGGCGCAATGTCGGGCGCCACGGCCGGGCCGTGTTCGGGCAGCGTGCAATTTCCGGCCAGCACGCCGAAGGATGCCGTGACCGAGCCCTGCGCCGTGCTGGCCGTCAACTTTTCGCCGCGCTTGAGGCCGGTCACCGCCGAATACTCATAAATTTGCACGCCCAGACTTTGGGCGGCGCGCGCCAGCCCCAGGCCATACTTGAGGGGATGAAGATGGCCCGATCTGCGCTCGTAGGCGCTGGCATGGTAGATCGGGCTGGCAATGTGGCGCTGCACTTGCGCACCGGTGGCAAAGTCGGTGACCAGGCCGTAGTGCGCCATGGCCTGCATCTCGGCGGCCAGCGCGCGCGCCTTGCGCGGCGAGTCGGCCACATGCAGGTAACCGTGGTGGCGATCGCAGTCAATCCGGAAGTCCTGGATGCGCTGGTCGATGAGGTCCAGCGAAGCCAGCGACAAGTCCCATGCCTGGCGCGCCAGCGCGGGGCCGAGCTGCTGCTCGAACGGTTCCTGACCGCTGGCAAAACCCGCCAGCGCCTGGCCGCCGTTGCGCCCCGACGCGCCGGCGCACACCCGGTCGGCTTCCAGCACCACCACCTTATAGCCGCGCTGCGCCAGCTCGATGGCCGCCGACAAGCCGGCAAAACCGGCGCCCACCACCAGCACGTCGGCGCTGAGGTGGCCCTGCAGCGGTGGCGCCGGGGCATCGCGCTGCACGCTGGCTTCGTAGTAACTGTGCTGGTTGAGCTGGGTGTCTGAGTCGAGCAACATGCTTTGGCGCTTTCAGTCAATTTTGGCGATCTGGCCGCACAAATAGGTCCAGACCAGGGTTGCCGCAGCCGTGCTGGTGAGCTCGGCATGGTCGTAGGCGGGGGCCACTTCCACGCAGTCCATGCCGATCAGGTTGAGGCCGCTGAGTTCTTCCAGCAGCGTCAGCACCTGCGTGCTGCTCAGGCCGCCGGGCTCGGGTGTGCCGGTGCCGGGCGCAAAAGCGGGGTCGAGGCAGTCGATGTCAAAGGTCAGGTAACAGGGGCGGTCACCCAGACGCGCCAGAATCTGCGCGATGACCGGCTGCAGCGCAGCACCGTCGAGCCCGCGCAACTGGCGCGCGGTATAGATCAGGCCGCCCTGATCCTGCACATACTCGCGTGCGGCGCGCGCACCACTGGAGCGCAAGCCGATTTGCACCGTGTGCTGCGGGCTCACCAGGCCTTCCTGAATGGCCTCGTAGGTCCAGGTGCCATGGCCCGAAGGCTCGCCAAAATGATCCGTCCAGGTGTCGCAGTGGGCATCGAAATGCACCAGCGCCAGCGCGCCGTATGTGTGATGCGCGGCGCGCAGCAGCGGCAGGGTGATGGAGTGGTCGCCCCCCAGAAAAACGCAGTGGTGGCGCGCCATCAGCGCGCTGGCCTGCGCCTGGATGCGCGCACGCACTTCGGCCAGCGGCGAGGCATTGGGCAGGCGCATGTCTTGGCCGTCTCCCAGGTGCCCCAGCGGCGTCACCCCGAAATGCGGGTGCAGGCCGTCGCACAGCATCAGGCTGGCGCTGCGGATGGCCTGCGGACCAAAACGCGCGCCGGGCCGGTTGGTGACCGCGCCATCAAAGGGCACACCGACCACGGCAAACGGCTGCTGCGCCAGTTCGGGCGCGGCCAGAAAACGGTTGCTGTGGTTGGCGTAGGCAAATTCACCGATGGACATGAAATGATCCTTGAAAATCAAGTGTGCGTCTGGCAGTAGCGCCAGATGCAGAGTGTCTTCAATTCAATCCCTGCCAACGGTGCCAATTCAATCAGCATGCATCAATCCACTGGCCATCGTCTCGCCATGCGCCTGCACAATCGGGCATGATTGACAGGCTTTGCTCCCCATGACCGATTTCCAACGTGAAGATTTCAAATACTGACACCCGCGGACACACGCCGCCACGCTGGCTGGCCTACCTGCTGTTGGCCGCCAGCATGTCCCTGGTCGGCAGCTATGTGGCACTCAGCAAGCCGCTGGTGCTTGCCCTGCCCGTCTTTTTGCTGGCCTGGTTGCGCTTTGGCATTGGCGCACTGGCCATGCCGCACTGGCTGATCAAGCCAGGCACCGAACCCCCCATGACGCGCCACACCAGGGGACTGCTGTTTCTGGAGTCATTCCTGGGCAATTTCATGTTCACCATTTGCATGCTGTTCGGTGTCAGCATGACCACGGCGGTGTCGGCGGGCATCATCATGGCCACCATCCCCAGCGTGGTCGCGCTGCTGAGCTGGCTGTTTTTGCGTGAGCGCATCGGCTTGCGGGTGTGGTCGGCCATCGCTCTGGCCGTGCTCGGCATCAGCCTGTTCACGCTTGCCAAACCGGATACCACAGTGCCCTCGGGGCACAACAGCCTGTGGGGCAACCTGCTGGTGTTTGCCGCCGTGCTGTGCGAAGCAAGCTACGCCGTCATCGGCAAAAAGCTCACCGGCTCGCTGTCGCCCAAACGCATCACTGCGCTGATCAACCTGTGGGGATTTGCCCTGATGACCCCATTCGGACTGCATGCCGCCTGGGGCTTCAAATTTTCTGCTGTGCCGCAAACCATATGGTGGCTGCTGTTGTTTTATGGGCTGGCCGCCAGTGTCTGGACCGTGTGGCTGTGGATGACCGGGCTCAAAACCATTGCCGCGGCGCGCGCTGGCGTTTTCACGGTGATGTTGCCGATCTCGGCGGCGCTGGTGGGCGTGCTCTTTCTGGGTGAAAAGCTCAGCGGCGGCCAGTTGTTTGCCTTTGCGCTGTGCCTGGCTGGCGTGCTGCTGGCCACCTTGCCAGGGCGGGCTACACCAGCCGTGTCGCGCTGACCACCATGCCGTCGGCATCGGCATAAAGCCAGTCGCCGGGATTGATCCAGACCCCCTGGATTTGCACGGGCAGATCCTGCAGGCCCTGGTTCTTTTTTTCGGTCGGCAGCGGCATGCTGGCCAGGGCGCGAATGCCCACGTCCAGCACGGCCAGTTCGGCCACATCACGCACGCAGCCATCAATCACCACACCAGCCCAGCCATTTCTGGCGGCGGCAGCGCCCAGGTTGCCACCCAGCAAGGCGCGGCGCGTGGAGCCCGCGCCATCGACCACCAGCACTTTGCCGATGCGCCCAGCGGGGGTTTCTTCAAAGCCGGTTGAATCGACCGCTGCCTTGACCAGGGTGTTGTCTTCGAAGCATTTGACCGTGACGACCGGTCCGCAAAATACCCGGCGTGCGCCGAAATCCTTGAACAAGGGTGGCAGCACCCGAAACTGTCCGGGGGGCGCATTTTTGTGCGAGTCGCACAAATCACAAGTCGCAAATAAAGAGGTCATGGAAAGCGTTTGGCATATGTGGTTTGGTGCGGAAAATTTTAAATCGGTAAAAAACGCAACAGAAATCACTTTTCCTTGCCAAATTGACGTCTTCCCTCTAGGAAAGCCACGATTTCTCAATTAGGATTCGCTCCAGCCAGCCGATCTGTTTTTGCTGGTACTTGATCAACTACGAAAAGGACATCCTCATGGCAACTGCAAAAAAAGCGCCAGCTAAAAAAGCTGCTCCTGTCTCCAAGGCCGCTGCGGCCAAAAAAGCAGCACCAGCCAAGAAAGTAGCCGCCAAAGCTGCTCCTGCCAAAAAAGCCGCGCCAGCCAAAAAGGCTGCCCCCGCTAAAAAAGCCGCTGCCAAAAAGGCGCCCGCGTCCAAGCGCGCTGTCAACGCCGCTTTCATGAAAGCCCTGACGCCCAGTTCCGCCCTGGCTGCCATCGTTGGCGGCAAACCGTTGCCACGTACCGAAGTGGTCAAGCAGATGTGGGTTTACATCAAGAAAAACAAACTGCAAGACGCCATCAACAAACGCATGATCAATGCCGATGCCAAACTCAAGGAAGTTTTTGGCAAGGCCCAGGTGACCATGTTCGAAATGGCTGGCCTGATCGGCAAGCACCTCAAGTAATCCCGCCTGTCCCCGGATTTCAAAGGCCGACGCAAGTCGGCCTTTTGTTTGTGGCATCATTCGGCCCAACAACACAAACCTTTGCCGATGCTTCGTTTCTTTCTGACTCGCTTCAGCCTGATCATTCCCACCTTCATCGGCATGACGCTGGTGGCGTTCTTCCTGATCCGCCTGGTGCCGGGTGACCCCATCGAAACCCTGGCCGGCGAGCGCGGTATCGACGCCGCCCGCCACGCCGAACTGCTCAAGGCCTACGGCCTGGACCGCCCGGTGATGGTGCAATACGGCATCTACATTGGCCGGGTGTTGCAAG
>JBBINL010000122.1:0-7563 GCA_037443905.1 Burkholderiales bacterium
AGCAGCTGGATCATGATCTTGTTGCCGATCCACAGTTGTGGGTAGGTGGCAAAGTTGTTGGTGGTGCCGTGCGGGCTGAAGCTGACAAAGCCCGCTGTCGCTTTGGGAATGCCTTTATCACCACTGTGACAGGACTGGCAGGTCTCCAGGCGGGTATCGATGTGCGTCATCGCGGCGGGATCCTTGGACGGCAAGATCTCGTGGCTGCCGTGGCAGTTGTAGCACTTGGCCGTGTGGGCATAGCCCAATGTCGTGATCTGGCCGTGATAGGTCGATTTATAGGATTGGTACGCATCGTCGTGGCAACTGCCACAGTTGGCGGTAATCTCCAGCTTGGTGGTCTTGATGGCGGTTTTCTTGACGTTGTGCGAGGTGTGGCAATCGGCACAGTCTGCGGCCTTGGGGTTGTGCTTTTGTTTGATTTCGCGGCCGTGCACCGACTCGGCCCAGGTCTCCAGCTGATAGTCATGGCAGGTGCCGCACAGGTCGGAGATGCCCAGATGCCACTCGGTGCGCTCGGGGGTGCCACGCGGCGGCACATTGAAGCTGTGGACGTTGTGGCAATCGTTGCATGAAGCGTTGGGCTTGTCAGGGTCTTCGCTGCTCGGCTTGGCATGGTGCGAAGTCTTGTAGGTTTCGATGCTCTCGCCCACCGCGCGCATCCAGCGACGCTCGCCAGCGACCTTTTGCTGTGCCGCAGTGTCCTTGAGTTTCGTGTGGCACTGCACACAATCCGGCCGCGTTTCGCCCGGGGTCTTCTGATGGTTGGGGCCGTTGTCGTTGATTTCCAGGTGGCAGTTCACGCACTCCATGCCTGAGTGCACGCTCTTGGCGAAAGCGCTTGGCTCAACCGTGTAGAGCGCGCGCTTTTCATCGTCATTGATCGGAACTTCGAGCTTGCCTTTTTTGCCGTCGTGGCAGGAAAGACAGGTCTCGTTGCCGAGCCCTGCAGCTTTGTCGGCGGCAAGGGCGCCACCCGCCAGACCCGCGGCAATGCCAATTGCCACGGTCATGAACCAAACTGTCAGCTTGATGCCACGCATGATGCCTTTTCTCCCAACCGGGTTACTTGATCGGGGCGCATGCGTCTGGCTCCAGCACAAGCGCGTGGCCTGGCTGTTATATGCTGCGTTCCGATATGAATACGCGGGCTCTAAGGTACCCGACGCTGCTACCGGTCACCAGCTACTGGCGCCGGCAGCACTGGACTGGCTTATTGCGACAGAATCCACTGGGCCAGATTTTTGAGTTCAGCCTCGTCCTTGGTCTTGATGATGGCGTGCGCTTCCTCTGTGCCGTCATCGCTCTTGACTTTGGGACCGGTGGTGATGTTCTTGATGATGTTGGCTTCACCCTCAGCCTTGCCCTTGTACTTGGCAGCAATTTTCTTGAATGCGGGGCCGGTCTTGTCTTTGTCGACAGCATGGCATTTTCCGCACTTGTTGGCCTTCAGCGTGGCTTCTGCCTGGGCTGCATCAGCGGCATAGGCAGAACCCATTCCAGCCAGGGCGAAAAGCAGGGATCCGGCCACGATGAGGGGGGTCTTGGTTTTCATGAACTACTCCTTGGTTAAAAATCGATCGCAATGTCGCTGGATGCACACTCAGGCCAAACCTAGCGCCTTGCCTGAAATGTCTGCATGTGAGCCAGGATGTCATTGATCACCCTGGAATCGAGTTCACGCAGGGCGGGCATGGTGTCGTCGGGATGACCGTTGAGCATGTTGTGCACGCTGTGCCACGGATCCTCCTTGGTGACACGGCCCATGGCACGTTTGGCAACATAGCGGCCGTCCAGACCATGGCAGGCTGCGCACATGGTGCGATAGTGTTCCGCGCCCTTGGTGGCATCGCCGATCGCCTGTCTGGTCTTGGCATCGATCACCTTGTCCATGTCAATCTGGCCATAACTGACAAAATTGGCCAAATCCAGCAGGTCGCGGTATTTCATGACCGCCCCGAACAGGTGAACACTGCTGCGCAGAATGGTCATGATTTTTTCTGGCTCGGCGCCAGCCATGCCTCGAATCCCCTTGATGCCGGTGGCATGGTTGCCGCTGGCATACACGCCCTGATTGCCTTTGTAATCCCAGCCATGGCATTCCTTGCAGCGCCAGGTTTCACTCGGCACATTGGCGTAATAGGCCTTGGCAGGGTAAGAGGGATGGGGCAAAGCCTGCCGCTGACCACCCACTTGCGCCTGCCAGTCGTCGTAAAGCCGGCCACCATTGGCCACCGAACTCGCCAGGTTGACGCTGCGCAGTGTTTTCAGATAAGCCAGCATGCTGGCCACCGTATCGTCGCCCAGCGTCCTGAGTGCCGGCATGTCGCCACCGGGGTGGCCATTCAGGGCCACGTGCAAGACTTCCAGGGGGCGTTGCCGTGCCGAGTCTCCGAGAGGAGGAATCTGACGCAGGCGGTCGCCTTCCAGGCCGTGGCAGTTGGCGCAAACCGTGGCAAAAACTTTTTCTGCATTGCCCTGGCCCGGCTTGATGCGTGTGGCCATTTCGTTGAGCTTGCGCATGTCTTTCTGGCCCGCACTGACAAAGTTGGCCAAGTCAAGGCGGTCGCCTTCGTCAAGCAGCTCTTCATAGTTGTGGTTGGCATTATTCAGGATCGCCAGAATGGCAGTGGGGTCGGCATTCTGCTTGCCGCTGATGCCGACGAAGCCGTTTTGCCCCTTGTAGTCCCAGCCGTGGCATGCCACACAGCGCCAGGTGTCATTCGCCGCCACACGAACCTGCTGGGTTTTGAAGGCGGGGTTGGGTTGATTGGGTGTGCGCGCCTTCAACTCCAGACTCAGGTTGTCATAGAGGCGACCACCGCGAACCACCGACGCGGGGTCAAAGGCAGCGCTTGCCAAGGGGTGCGGCGAAACTGGTCAGCACGGCGACCAAAGTGGCAAACATGGTTTTTTTCATTGTCATCATCCTTCCAATTTTTCAGCTCACCACAAAATTAATTTCATGGTGAGATGCATTTCTACTGAGAAATTGGACCTGTCAGCTTGACGATCTGAGCATTTGTTGATAAGTATCAAACATTGGCCCGGTTTTGGGCTAAAACCGGAGTTCAGGGGTGGCGCTTGCCCGTAGCCTCAATGCGGCGGCAAGCCGCGCAGTTTGTCGATCAGGCCGTTGAGCGCATCAAGCGAGCCGAACTGGATGCTGATCTCGCCCATTTGTTCCAGCCGGCCAGCGCGTTTGACGCGCTTTTTCACGCGCACTTCCACCTGCGCCATGAGCAGGTCCGAGAGTTCTTCTTCGACCCGTTTCAGATCGCGCGATTTGTCTTTTTTTGGCTTGACGGCCACCAGAGAAAACTCGGCGCTGATCTTTCTGACCAGACTCTCGGCCTCGCGCACCGACATTTTCTTGACAGCAATCTGATTGGCGGCCGTGATCTGGCTGGCCTTGTCCAAAGCCAGCAGGGCGCGGGCATGACCCATGTCGACATCCCCCGCCATCAGCATGGCCTGCACCGGATCAGCCAGATTCAGCAGACGCAGCAGGTTGCTTGTGGCACTGCGCGAGCGCCCCACGGCCTGTGCCGCGGTCTCATGGGTAAGGCCAAATTCCTTGATGAGTCGCTGCACGCCCTGTGCTTCTTCCAGCGGGTTGAGGTCTTCGCGCTGGATGTTCTCGATCAGCGCCATGGCGGCTGCAGCCTCGTTGGGCACATCACGCACCAGCACCGGCACGCTGTCCAGGCCGGCCAGTTTGGCGGCCCGAAAGCGGCGTTCACCGGCAATGATTTCATAGACCGGGCGTGCCACACCAGCGCCACGGATGCCACCGGAAAAGTCGGACGACTGCTGGCTGCGCTTGCGCTCGGCGTCGGCATCGCTGAGGCGGCGCACCAGAATCGGCTGCATGATGCCCTGCACCTTGATGGATTCGGCCAGCTCGTAGAGCGCGCCCTCGTCCATGCGGGTGCGCGGCTGGTATTGGCCAGGCACCATATCTGACAGCAGCAAAGTGGCTGGCAGGCCGCTGTTGGCCGGCTGGGCCGTGCTGCTGCCCGCGATGAGCGATTCATCGAACGTGGGGCCGAGCAAGGCCTCCAGACCGCGGCCCAAGCCCTTGAGTTTTTTGGTGACCATGAGAAAGCCTTTGGTTAACTTTGAAGGAGTTCGTTCAGCAAGACCAGGCCGTGCGGCCAGGCGCCCAAGCCGGAGTCGGCGTTGATGTGGCCAGCCTTGCCAGCATCCACCAGCTTGGCACCCCAGCAAGCAGCAAAGCTTTGCGCCCGCGCAAAACTGCAATAGGGGTCATCGCGGCTGGCCACCAGCGTGCTTTTGAACGGCAAGGGCTGCAATGGCACCGGCGCCCAGCTGGCCAGCAGCGCTCGCAGCGACTCTTGCTCAGTATCGCCCGGCGCGACAAGCAACGCAGCTTTGACGCGGTGCGCGTTACGGCTGTGCGCCGCCCAAGCCGCCACCAGAATACAACCCAGGCTGTGTGCCACCATCACCACTGGCACGTCGGCAGACAGCACCACGTCTTCCAGTCGCGCGATCCAGTCTCCGCGCAATGGCAGCTGCCAGTCGTGCTGCTGCACGCGCTGAAAGCCCAGCTGGGCTTGCCACAGGCTTTGCCAATGCTGCGGACCCGAGTCTTGCCAGCCCGGCAGGATGAGGATCTTGTGCGATTTCATGACGATAAAACTATGAGCAATCCGGACAGTTTTTGTTGGTCTTGCGGCTGGTTGAGCTACATTTTCCCGAGACGCTCCACCATCTCCTGGGCAAACGCCAAAAACGCCTGCGCGCCTTTGCTTGACGGGTCGAACACCACGCCGGGCACGCCATAGCTCGGGGCCTCGGCCAGGCGCACATTGCGCGGAATCACGGTATTGAAAACCTTGTCGGCAAAGCGCGCCTTGAGTTGCTCGCTGACCTGCTGCTGCAAGGTGATACGCGGATCGAACATGACGCGCAACAGGCCGATGATGGCCAGCTCCTTGTTCAGGTTGGCGTGCACCTGCCTAATGGTGTTGACCAGGTCGGCCAGGCCCTCCAGGGCAAAGTACTCGCATTGCATCGGCACGATCACGCCATGGGCACAACACAGTCCATTGAGCGTGAGCAGCGACAAGCTCGGCGGACAATCGATCAGAATAAAGTCGTAGTCCGACCCGGCCTCGGCCAGCGCCTGGCGCAGCCGTTTTTCACGACGCTCCAGCTCCACCATCTCCACCTCGGCTCCGGCCAGCTCACGATTGGCACCCAGAATGTCATAACTGCAACCGGCATCAGCCAGTTTGCTGCTTTGCACCCGCGCCTGCCTCACCGAGGCGGATTCCAGCAGCACGTCGTACACCGAGAGTTCGAGCTGGCGCTTGTCAACGCCCGAACCCATGGTGGCGTTGCCTTGCGGGTCAAGGTCGACCATCAGCACCCGTTGCCCCACCTTGGCCAGACCTGCCGCCAGATTGACCGTGGTGGTGGTTTTGCCCACGCCACCTTTTTGATTGGCAATACAGAAAATTTTGGCCATTGGTGCTTACCAGCTAGAAAAATTGAGACTTTGTTTCACGTGAAACATGGGCCTAGTGTAATTGGGCTGAATCCGGAAAAACTGATGAATTCAGCGCAACCGAAAAACGGTAGAAAATGCCAACACGAAAGCGCCACAGTCTTAGGGCTTGTTCTCAAATGACATGTCCATTTGACTCGCCAGCTTTGGACGCACTGCGGCGTTGCAAATCGTTTGTGCAGCCGAGCTGCCAAGCATGCTTTGCGCCTTGCATTGACGGTACTTTTTCATTCCTCGGGGTGGCGGGTTCGAGAGGATGTCGAGCAGGTTTGCGAGGCAGCATGCAAGGCTGTGAGGGGTTCATGGCATGACCATGGACACCAAACAGACGCGCAACATGACCACAAAGCAGCCGCCAGCGCTCAAACAGGTACAAAGCACCGCCTGAAAGACAATTTCGGTCAGGTCACATCGGCTTGCCAATGAGGCCTGTTTCACCGGACGCAGCCGACATGAGGCCGCATGTCCAAGGCCATAGGAACCGCACTTGTGCATGCGCACCACGGAAAGAAACCTGCCGTCAAATTCAGGTTCATGAGCAGCATCAATCGTCAGAAGCCGGCTTCAACCAAATCAGGCAGCGCTTTGCATCCAGTCCCGGGACAGCAAGTTGTTCCACGTGAAACACCTTGATGTCCGGCGACAGCAAAGCCAGTTCATCCACAGGATGCTTGCCTTTCATCGCCAGCCACACCCCTTGATCTGCCAGGGCGCGTCTTGACCAATTGGTGAAGTCGGCCAATGAAGCAAAAGCGCGCGAACAGATTACCTGGTATTTGTCGGTCAGCGTTTCGACGCGGGCATGCACGCCGCGCAGGTTCGGCAACTTGAGCTTGACCGCCACCTGCTGGACAAAAGCGGCCTTTTTGCCGACAGTATCGACACAGTCAACCCGAACGTCCGGGCAGCAAATGGCAATCACGATACCGGGCAGACCGGCACCTGAACCCACATCCAGCAAGTGAAGTGCATTGTCGTAGGCTACGGTTTCAGCCTGGCCCGCTGACATTTGCGCCAGCTGCCGACGCAAGGGCTTGATCAGCGCCAGACTGTCAAGCAGATGGTGTGTCAGCATGTCTGACGGATCGCGTACCGCCGTCAGGTTGTAAACCTTGTTCCATTTCTGGATCAGTCCCAGGTAGTCCAGCAAACTGGCCACTTGACTGTCGCTCAGATACAGCCCAAGCGCCGCCAGACCCGCTCGCAATTTGACCTCGAAGGCCTGCATCAGACTTTTGTACTCTCAGAGGCATTTCTGACCAAACCGGTGAATCTGGTCTTTTTCAAATGGATCGTCAGCAAGGAAATGCTTGCCGGCGTGATGCCTGAAATGCGCGATGCCTGTCCCAGCGTTTCAGGCTTGTGTCGGTTCAGCTTTTGCCGCGCCTCGATGCTCAGCGCGGTCACCTGCATGTAGTCGAGATCTTGCGGCAGTCTGAGGTTTTCATAGTGAGCTGCGCGCACAACATCGTCTTTCTGCCGGTCAATATAGCCAGAATATTTGGCGGCAATTTCGACCTGCTCGATCACCGTCGCCGCAAATTCAGGCGTCATGGATTGACGCGCTACGCTCTTGATGCCGATATCGCTCCGCTCAGAGGGCTGCTCGTCCTGGTAATCAATGCTCTCGGCGATAGGCGATGTTTCACGTGAAACAGTCGTGGAAAATTCTGGCATGGCATATTTGCCACCATCCAGCGACATCAGCGCTGCATAGCTCACGCCGGGGCGGCGCAAAAGTTCTGCCAGGTTGTATTCATGTTCAATGGCTTTGCCTAGCACGCGTTCAGACTCGGCATCTGCCAGGTTTCTGGGGCTGACCCAGATCGAGCGCAAGCGTTCTGTTTCACGTGAAACAGCCTCCCGCTTCAAGTTATAGGCTTGCCAGCGCAACTCATCGACCAACCCCAGTTGACGCCCCACTTCAGTCAACCTGGCATCGGCATTGTCTTCGCGCAGTTGCAGGCGAAATTCGGCGCGGCTGGTGAACATGCGGTAGGGCTCGCTCACGCCCTGGGTGATCAGGT
>JBBINL010000123.1:0-7326 GCA_037443905.1 Burkholderiales bacterium
GGTAACCGCGGTAGAGCAACTCGCCCTTGTCACCGTCGATGTAGGTGATTGCCGACTGGCACGACGCCGTGGACAGGAAGCCCGGGTCGTAGGTGAACATGCCGGTCTGGCCATAGAGCTTGCGTATGTCGATCACATCCGGGCCGACCGTGCCCTGGTAAACCGGCAAATCGACACTGGGACTGCCATTGCTAAACGACAGAGTGGCTTTGTTTTCAGCGAGCTTCATAGTGACCTTTCAGGTAGTAGTTTCAACATTTCCAGAACTTCGCAAACTTCGTCCCGCACCAGACTTTCATCAACCTGGGCCAGGGTTTTGCGCCCAAGGTGCAGATCAAGCAGATCCGAATCGCTGAGATCCATTAAAGCGTTCAGACCTTGCACCTGCTTGACAGTCAGCGTGGCGGCAAACCGCTTGAAGAATCGCTCGATGAAAATATCGTTTTCCAGCAAGCCGCGGCGGCAACGCCACCTGAGCTTGCTTAAAACTCTCTCATCAATCAGTTCGTCAGCGTCGGCCATGACCGGTGTTTGCATGCCCATCACGCGCCATCAGATGGCGCGGCGCACCATCAATTCCTTGATCTTGCCGATCGCCCTGGTGGGATTCAGGCCCTTGGGGCACACATCGACGCAATTCATGATGGTGGTGCAGCGGAACAGCCGGTACGGGTCTTCGAGGTTGTCCAGCCGCTCGCTGGTGGCCTCATCGCGGCTATCGGCAATGAACCGGTAGGCTTGCAGCAAGCCCGCCGGTCCGACGAATTTGTCGGGGTTCCACCAGAACACCGGGCAACTCGTGGAACAGCAGGCACACAAAATGCACTCGTACAAGCCATTGAGTTCGTCGCGTTCTTCAGGGCTTTGCAGGCGTTCTTTTTCAGGCGGGCGGACGTCGTTGATCAGGTAGGGTTTGATGGAATGGTATTGCTTGAAGAACAGCGTCATGTCGACGATCAAGTCACGCACCACCGGCAGGCCTGGGAGCGGCTTCAAGACAATGGTGTCCGGCAAGGTCAGCATGTTGACCAGGCAGGCCAGGCCATTCTTGCCATTGATGTTCATCGCGTCCGAGCCGCATATCCCTTCACGGCACGAACGCCGGTAAGACAGCGTCGGGTCGATTTTCTTGAGTTTGACCAGGACATCGAGCAACATGCGCTCGCTGCCATCGAGATCGACCTCGATGGTTTGCATGTAGGGCTTGGCGTCGGTGTCCGGGTTGTAACGGTAAATTTGAAAAGTACGTTTAGCCATGTGGGTTTCTCCTGGACAATTTCGAATCAGAATGTGCGGACTTTGGGTGCGATCGACTCGGCCGTCAACGGCTTGAGCACCACGGGCTTGTAACTCAGACTGTTGGTTGCCCTGTCCCACAGTGTGTGCTTGAGCCAGTTGACATCATCGCGACCCAGTGGGCAGGTCGGGTCATCGGCCGGGCGGTCGTAGTCAAGCACGCTGTGGGCACCGCGACATTCCTTGCGGGCGGCAGCAGAGACCATGGTGGACTGGGCCACTTCGATCATGTTGTCAACTTCCAGCGCTTCGATCCGGTCGGTGTTGAAGATTTTGGACTTGTCCTTGAGAGTGATGGCACCTACGCGCTCGCGCAAGGCAGCCACTTTTTTCACGCCCTCATCCATGCTGGCCTGGGTGCGGAAAACACCGGCATGCAACTGCATCGTGGCGCGGATGTCGTCAGCCACTTTTTGTGAATATTCGCCCGAGGTGCTCTTGTCGAGCCTGTTCAGGCGCTCCAGCGACGCATCGGCAGCATCGGCAGGCAGTGGTTTGTGTTCCTTGTTTTTCTGGTTTTGCTCGATGATGTGGTTACCGGCGGCAAAGCCGAACACGATGATGTCGAGCAAGGAATTGCAACCCAGACGATTGGCGCCATGGACGCTGACGCAGGCGCATTCACCCACGGCATACAGCCCGTTGACAACTTCCTGGTTGCCGTTTTTGGGAGCGACCACTTGTCCTCTGATGCTGCTCGGAATACCACCCATCTGGTAATGGTTGGTCGGGATCACGGGAATCGGCTCTTTGGTGATGTCCACGTTGGCAAAGTTGTGGCCGATCTCGAACACCGAAGGCAGGCGCAGCTTGATGGTTTCAGCGCCCAGGTGGGTCATGTCCAGATTGATGTAATCCTTTTTGGGACCACAGCCGCGGCCTTCCTTGATCTCCTGGTCCATGCAGCGCGACACAAAGTCACGCGTGGCCAGGTCCTTGTAGGCCGGCGCATAACGCTCCATGAAACGCTCACCATTGCTGTTGCGCAAAATGGCACCTTCGCCACGACAACCTTCGGTCAACAGCACACCGGCACCGTACACGCCGGTGGGGTGAAATTGCCAGAACTCCATGTCCTGCAGCGGGATGCCGGCGCGCGCGACCATGCCCAGGCCATCGCCCGTATTGATGTAGGCGTTGGTGGAAGCCGCAAAAATGCGCCCGGCACCACCGGTGGCCAGCAACACGTTCTTGGCTTGCAGGATATGCATTTCACCGGTTTCCATTTCCAGCGCGGTCACGCCGACCACGTCGCCTTCGGCATCGCGGATCAGGTCGAGCGCCATCCACTCGACAAAGAAATTGGTGCGCGCCTTGACGTTTTGCTGGTACAGCGTGTGCAGCATGGCGTGGCCGGTGCGGTCAGCCGCCGCGCAGGCACGCTGCACCGCTTTTTCACCATGGTTGCTGGTGTGACCGCCGAACGGGCGCTGGTAAATGGTGCCGTCCGGGTTACGGTCGAATGGCATCCCGTAGTGCTCCAGGTCGTAAACGACTTTTGGCGCTTCGCGAACCATGAATTCGACGGCATCCTGGTCGCTCAGCCAGTCACCACCTTTGATGGTGTCATAGAAGTGGTTGTCCCAATTGTCTTCATTCATATTGGACAAAGAAGCAGCAATGCCACCCTGTGCCGCCACCGTGTGCGAGCGGGTGGGGAACACCTTGGTAAGCACCGCCACATTGAGGCCGGCATTGGACAATTGCAGTGATGCGCTCATGCCAGAGCCGCCGGCTCCTACGATGACGACGTCAAATTTGCGCGTGGAAATTTTGGAAGTTGCAGTCATGATAATTTTTTGTCCTGGTTATGAAATACGGCACGCCCTGGCGATGTGCCGGACGGGCAAAGTCCTGGGTAGTGAACAACAGGCCTACAAACGCCACAGGGCTTCGATGGCACCACCGGTGCAGGCGACCAGCCAGGCAATGGCAAAGACGTGCATGACAAAACGCACGCCGTAGGGCTTGACGTAATCCTGAAAGATATTGCGCATGCCGACCCAGACGTGGTAGAGCATGGAGAGAATGACCATGAAGGTCAGTGATTTCATCCATTGCGGGGAAAAAATACCGGCCCACAGCTCGTAGCCGATCGGGCCCTTGCTGAAAATCAGCTGAGCTATCACCAGAACCGTAAAGAGCGCCATGATGACGGCCGTGACGCGCTGCGACAGCCAGTCGCGCATGCCGTAGTGTGCACCAACAACCAGGCGGTGTGATCCAAAATTGACAGACATGTAATGCTCCTGATATTAATAAAGACCGAAAAGTTTGGCGCCCAGCACAACTGTCAGCGTGAGCGTGAGAACCAATACCGTGACCGCTGTCTGGCGACCGAATTCCTTGGTCACTTGGGCGTGATGGGTATCCATCCAGAGATGGCGCATGCCGGCGATGAAATGGTGCAGGCTGGCCCAGATGATGCCCAGCGCCACCAGTTTCCAGATGAATCCCGGCAAGCCCAGCATGCCCTCGTTGAAGGCGGCCTTGAATTTCAGGAACGAGATTTCTGATGAGATGGAATTGTCGAACATCCAGATGATGAACGGCATCAGGAAAAAGAGAATGGCACCGCTGATCCTGTGCATGCCAGACGCGATCGAGGCAATCGGCCATCTGTAGCTGACGAGCGAGGCGCCATCAATGTTGTAGAACTCGGGACGTTTTTTTGCAGAGCTGACCGCTGATTCAGACATAGGATGCTTTCATGGTTGGTTAACGACTGGATCCCTGCGTTTGAAATGGGAACAGATAAATTCTATTGCAACGCAGAGAGCTCCAGATCTGTCAATAGTTTGATGTCAATCAAACATCTTCTTCAAATGGCAAGGATGACAGCTCAAACGGACTTCAAGCTGACAGCCTCATCCGCAAGCCCTCAACCTAGTGCGTTATGGTAGTAGTGGGTGTCCGTACGGTAGTAGCCGTGGCGCAATTCCATGGGTTCATCGCGGTAGGTGTAGGCCACACGTTCCACGCTCAGCAAGGGAGTGCCTGGCGCCACTTTCAAGAGTTGCTCATGCAGTTCCGATGCAGGAATCGCCCGGATTTTTTCTTCTGCACGCACCATGCGCACATTGAATTCAGTCTCGAACAAGGCATACATGGGGCCCTGGTAGTTGGCCAGTTGCTCGGCGGTCAGGCCCTTGAATGGGGTGGCGGGCAACCAGATATCTTCCAGAATGATGGGCGCGCCCGCAAAGCTGAGAACACGGCGAATCTGCAGAACCTGATCGCCAGTACGCAAAGCCAGCGCGCGCGCCACGTCGGCACTGGCGCGGTTGCGCCTGCATTCAATGATGTCGCGTTGAGCTGGGCCTTCACTTCCCCGCGTGCCGCTGTCAGGCACCAGTTTCAGGAAGCGGAACTGCACCTGCTGTTCGGCATGGGTGGCCACAAAAGTGCCCTTGCCCTGACGGCGCAACAGCAGGTTGTCAGCGGCCAATTCGTCGATCGCCTTGCGCACCGTGCCCTGGCTGACATGGAAGCGCCCCGCCAGATCCATTTCACTGGGAATCATTTCACCAGGCTTCCACTCACCCGCACGCAGGCTGTTCAGGATCAGGCCCTTGATCTGCTGGTACAGCGGGCTGAAAGCTGGCGTGGCCACAGCGGCCTGCGGTGTGACCGCCTCAAAAGGCATTGAGGACGACTCAATGACAGGATCAGGAAAGGTTTGCATGGTGGGTTTTGTCTCGCTTTGAAGCTTTTTCATTTTCTCGAATCATATCTTATATAAGACATAAGACAAATTGACGAGTTCGGGTTTTCCAGAGTACACTTGTCCTGCTGAAAGGCAGATCAATGAAAGCCTGCCCTGCACCAACCGAATTTTTCTTAAACCTTCTGGAGATTTCACCATGAGCAAAAAGCCCGTCCGAGTTGCCGTTACCGGCGCAGCAGGTCAAATTGGTTACGCCATTCTGTTTCGCATCGCCTCTGGCGAAATGCTCGGCAAGGATCAACCCATCGTGCTGAGTCTGCTCGAAGTCCCGGTCGAGAAAGCCCAGCAAGCCCTGCAAGGTGTGATGATGGAATTGCAGGATTGCGCTTTTCCGTTACTGGTCGGCATGGAAGCCCACAGCGACCCGATGCAAGCGTTCAAGGACGTGGATTACGCCTTGCTGATTGGCTCACGCCCCCGTGGTCCGGGCATGGAACGCGCCGAGTTGCTGGCTGTCAACGCCGAAATTTTCACCGCCCAGGGCAAGGCCCTCAACGCCGTGGCCAGCCGCGACGTGCGTGTGCTGGTGGTGGGCAATCCGGCCAACACCAACGCCTACATCGCCATGAAGAGCGCGCCCGATCTGCCGCGCAAAAACTTCACCGCCATGCTGCGCCTGGACCACAACCGCGCCCTGAGCCAGCTGGCCGCCAAAACCGGCAAAGCCGTAGCCAACATCGAAAAAATGGCTGTCTGGGGCAACCATTCGCCCAGCATGTACGCCGACTACCGTTTTGCCACCATCAACGGCGAAAGCGTCAAGGACATGATCAATGACGCCGACTGGAACGCCAACACCTTCATGCCGACCGTGGGCAAGCGTGGCGCGGCCATCATTGCCGCGCGCGGCGTGTCGTCGGCGGCATCGGCCGCCAACGCGGCCATCGACCACATGCGCGACTGGGCTTTGGGCACCAACGGCAAATGGGTCACCATGGGCGTGCCCTCGAATGGCGAATATGGCATTCCAAAAGACACGATGTTTGGCTTCCCTGTCACCTGCGCCAATGGCGAATACAAACTGGTCGAAGGTTTGCCGATTGACGCATTCAGCCAGGAATGCATCAACAAGACACTCAAGGAACTGCAAGACGAACAGGCCGGCGTCGCTCACCTGCTCTAAACCCCAGCCCAAAGCCTGGCTTGTGACCCACCCGCGCGACATCCTGCTGGGCTCTGTGGCGGTCGCACACTTGCCGGTGTGCGACCATTACTGCGGCTTGCAGTCGCGCATGCTCAAGAGTCTGGCTTTGCAGGCGGAGATGACTCAGGAGCTTGGCTCCTGCGTATTTGATGTCACGCTTGATTGCGAGGATGGCGCGCCTGTTGGCGCCGAACGGGATCATGCCTTGATGGTTGCGGAACTCGCCCAGAACGCATGGACGGCCAGTCTGAAAACATCCCCGCAAAACCCTGCCAGAATCGCCGCGCGGGTTCACCCGGTCGACCATCCTGCGTTCGCCGAGGATGTCGAGATCATCGTGGGGCGCTCGGCGCAGGCTTTGTGCCATGTGATGATCCCCAAGGTCGATTCAACGGCTGACATTGAACAAGCCCTGGTTCACGTTGACCGGGCTGCCAAAAGCGCCGCGCGTGCCGCCCCCATGCCTCTTCATGTGCTGATCGAGTCGCCACTGTCGGTGCACCATGTGGCCGAAATCGCCGCGCACCCGCGCGTCGAATCGCTCAGTTTTGGCTTGATGGACTTTGTCTCATCCCATGGCGGCGCGATTCCGGCCAGCGCCATGGGCACCTCTGAACACAGCCGGCCGCAGGACCTGGACCAGTTCAGCCACCCGCTGGTGGTGCGTGCCAAACTGGCCATCGCGGCGGCTTGCCATGCCTTTGGCAAGGTGGCTTCGCATTGCGTGGTGACCGAGTTCAAAAACACAGCCAAATTGCAAGCGTCAGCACAATTTGCCAGCCGGGCCTTGGGATTCGCACGCATGTGGAGCATTCACCCGGATCAGATTCGTCCGATCCTGGCAGCCTTCTCCCCGGCGGCCAATGAAGTCGATCAGGCCAGTCGTATCGTTTGCGCCGCGCAGGCTGCCAGTTGGGCACCGATTTCGATCGATGGACATCTGCATGACCGTGCCAGTTACCGCTATTTTTGGAACGTGCTGGTGCGTGCCCACCAGACGGCCCGGTTGCAAGCCCATGATCCGGCTCAGGTCTTTTTCGCTGTCTGATGATGACAGCCCCGACCAGCCCCCTGATGCCTTGTTGAGATCATCCATATACGCCTGCGCCGTCACCACCAAATTCATTTTCTGACTTATCAAAGGAGTTCATCATGTTGA
>JBBINL010000124.1:0-7217 GCA_037443905.1 Burkholderiales bacterium
CGGCATGCGTCACCAGAAAGTTGGGAATGGCTGCGGTGGCCACGTCAGCGGTCTGACCGGTGTAGGTGTTGGCCGGAATGACCGCAGGCTGGTAGGCAGCATCACCCACCTTGGCAACCACGTCGGCGGGCACCGACACCACCACGATCTTGATGGCAGTGGCCAGATCACGAATCGAGGCTACGCCCAAGCCGGCCGATTGCAAGGTGGCGTCGAGCTGGCGGTTTTTCATCAGCTCGACCGATTCGCCAAACGGCAGGTATTCCACCTTGCCCAGATCGGCATAGCTCAGACCCGCCGCCTTCAGGATCGCGCGCGCGTTGAGCTCGGTGCCCGACTTGGCCGCACCGACGCTGATGCGCTTGCCTTTGAGGTCGGCCAGCGTCTTGATGCCGCTGTCGGCGTTGGCGACGATCTGGATGTAGTTGTTGTAGGTGGCGCTCAGGCCGCGCAGTTTGTCGAGCTTGGTTTTGAAGCCCGATTCGGCGTCGCCCTTCCAGGCATCAGAGACCGAGTCGCCCAGCGCCAGCGCCAGTTCACCGCGGCCTGCTTGCAGCAGGTTGAGGTTTTCCGCGCTGGCCTTGGTGACCTGCGCGGTCGAGCGGGTGTTGGGGATCGCCTTGGCATAAATCTGGCTCAAGGCCACGCCCAGCGGGTAGTAGACGCCGCTTTGACCACCGGTGAGGATGTTGACGAATTGCTGCTGTTGCGCCAGCGCAGCGCTGCTGATGAGGGCGGCACCCAAGGTCAGGGCCAGGCCGAGTTTCTTGAAAAAATGCATGGGGAATGTTCTCCAGTGTGTAGACTTCAGAAAATTGACAGAACACTGATTATTGGTCATCTCTTCCTGCCTGGGTGCTGGTGTTTCCCCCAGTCAGCAGGCTGATTTGACCGGTCGACTGGCCGACACGGCCAGCCCTCAAATCAAGTACGATTCTAGTCTGACATCAAACCACCCCACCATGACACAGTCCATGACGACACCCGATACGCCCGGCACCACCCAGACCCTGGGTTGGCAAGCCAAGCAGGCGTCGGCTCTGATGGCCAAGGCACCAGCGGCGACCCGCAACGCCGCCTTGCGCCAGCTCGCCGGCCTGTTGCGCGCCAACGTGGATGCGCTGCAAATCGACAATGCCAAAGACCTGGCGCGCGCCATGGCAGCCGGGCTGGCCGCCCCGATGGTGGACCGGCTCAAACTGACCCCCAAGGTGATCGAGACCTGCGCCCAGGGTTGCGAGCAGCTCGCCGCCATGGCCGACATCATCGGCGAGATCAGCGCCCTGCGCCAGCAGCCCAGCGGAATCCGCGTGGGGCAAATGCGCGTGCCAATTGGCGTCTTCGGCATGATTTTCGAGAGTCGCCCCAACGTCACCATCGAAGCGGCGTCCCTGAGCATCAAGAGTGGCAACGCCTGCATCCTGCGCGGCGGCTCCGAGGCGATCGACTCCAACAAGGCGCTGGCCCGGCTGGTGCAACAGGCTCTGATCGACAGCGGCCTGCCCGTCCATGCGGTGCAGCTGGTGCAAACCACCGACCGCGCCGTGGTGGGTGAGCTCATCACCATGCCGCAGTATGTAGATGTGATCATTCCGCGCGGTGGCAAGGGGCTGATCGAGCGCATCAGCCGCGACGCCCGGGTACCAGTCATCAAACACCTCGACGGCAATTGCCACACCTACGTCGACGACCCCTGCGACCTGAACATGGCCGTCACCGTGGCCGACAACGCCAAGACCAACAAGTACAGCCCGTGCAACGCCACCGAGAGCCTGCTGGTGGCGCGCGGCGTGGCCGCCCGGTTTTTGCCCTTGATCGGTGCCATCTTTGCTGCCAAGGGCGTCGAGATGCGCTGCGACCCCGAAGCCCTGGCCGTGCTGCAAGCCTGCCCGGAAAAAATGAAGCTGCTTGCCGCCACCGAGGCCGACTGGTTCGAGGAATACCTGGCGCCGATCATCAGCATCAGGATAGTCGACGGTGTCGACGAGGCCATTCGCCACATCAACCATTACTCCAGCCACCACACCGACGCCATCCTCACACGCGACCACATGCATGCGCAGCAGTTTTTGCGCGAGGTCGATTCCGCCAGCGTCATGGTCAACACCAGCACTCGCTTCGCCGACGGCTTTGAGTACGGCCTGGGCGCCGAGATCGGCATCAGCACCGACAAGTTTCACGCCCGTGGCCCGGTCGGCATCGAGGGTCTGACCTCGCTCAAGTACGTGGTGCTGGGCGAGGGTGAAGTGCGCGGCTGATCCGGCCCATGTCATTTTTTTAAGGCTTTCCATGAAACATTTTTTTGCATGCCTTGGCCTGGCCGCCCTGGCCATGACGGGCACCGCCCACGCCAGCCAGCAACTCGCCGTTGAACACGGTTGCTACAGTTGCCACGGCTCCTACCCGCGCGGCGAAGCCCCCGACTTTGAGAAACTGGCCGGCAAAATGGCCAAATACCACGGTGACGCGACCGCGCTGGCCAACAAGGTCAGCCGTTTCCGCACCGGCGAGGCTTTCGAGCACATCGATGCCCATGAGCGACTCAGCACGCAGACCGCCACGGCGCTGCTGAAGTGGCTGGCCGAAGGCGGCAGGTAGAACCTTAAAATCGGTGCTTAACACCAAGCAAGGTCTCTCATGGTTCCGCACCTGATCACTGCCCTGACCGGCCCCATCAATGAACTCGAGCAGCGCGTGCTGGACTCCATGCCCGCCATCGAGCGCTGGTTCCGGCTGGAATGGATGGAGCACACGCCGCCGTTCTACAGTTCGGTCGATGTGCGCAACGCCGGTTTCAAACTGGCCCCGGTCGACACCAATCTGTATCCGGGCGGCTGGAACAACCTTACCCCCGAGATGCTGCCGCTGGCGGTGCAGGCGGCCATGGCCGCCATCGAAAAAATTTGCCCGGAAGCGCGCAACCTGCTGGTGATCCCGGAAAACGGCCAGCCGAGCAGCTTTTACCTGGCCAATCTGGCCCAGCTGCAGCGCATTTTCAACATGGCGGGCCTCAACGTGCGGCTTGGCTCGATTGACCCGGCGATCAAGAAAAACACCACTTTCGAGCTGCATGACGGCGAGCAGGTCACGCTCGAACCGGTGATTCGCGGCAAGCGCCGCCTCGGGCTGAAAGACTTCGACCCCTGCACCATTTTGCTCAACAACGACCTGAGCGCCGGCGTGCCCGGCATTCTGGAAGAAATCTACGAGCAGTACCTGATGCCGCCGCTGCACGCGGGCTGGCCGATCCGGCGCAAGAGCATGCACTTCAAATGCTATGAGGATGTGGCCAAGCGTCTGGGCAAGTTGCTGGGGGTGGACCCGTGGCTGATTTACCCGCTGTTCGACCGCTGCGAAAACGTCGATCTGGGACAGGAAAACGGGCTCGACTGCCTGCAAACCCAGGTCGACAGCGTGCTCACCCGGGTCAAGCGCAAATACAAGGAATACGGCATCAAGGAAAAGCCCTTTGTCGTGGTCAAGGCCGACCATGGCACCCACGAGCTGGGCATCGTCACCGTGCGCGATGGCAAGGACGTGCAGACGCTGCAGGAACGCATCCAGAGCCTGAACAAGGGCCGCAAGAAAACCTGGCTGCCCCATGATTTCATGGTGCAGGAAGGCGTGCTGACGCAGGAGCGCGTCAACGATGCCGTGGCCGAACCGGTGATCTACATGATGGACCGTTATGTGGTGGGCGGCTTCTACCGGGTCCACGCCGGGCGCGGCATGGATGAGAACCTCAATGCGCCCGGTGCCGGTTACGTGCCGCTGGCGTTCGAGCACAGCACGCAGTTGCCGCAGCCTGGCGTCAAACCCGGTGTCAGTGTACCCAACCGCTTTTACATGTACGGCGTGGTGGGTCGCCTGGCCATGCTGGCCGCCAGCTACGAACTGGAAGCCACAGACCCTGATGCACAGGATTTCGAATAGCCTGTGTTTCTGACACAAAATAGTCTTTCCTCACGACACGGAGCCTGGCGATCAGACCCAGCCGGGTAACTCTCTTTGGCAATTTCCCAATCATCCCTTCGCGCGCTCACCCTGGGCGCCATCGGTGTGGTCTATGGCGACATCGGCACCAGTGTGCTGTACGCTGTCAAGGAAGTGTTCGGCTCGGGCCATGTGCCCTTCACCACCGACAACGTGATGGGCATCTTGTCGATCTTTTTCTGGACCCTCACGGTCATCATTTCGCTGAAATACGTGACCCTGGTGCTGCGCGCCGACAACAATGGCGAGGGCGGCCTGGTGGCCATGCTGGCGCTGGCCTCGCAATCGGTGAAAGACCAGCCCAGGTTGCGCAGCGTGCTGCTGTTTGTGGGTATTTTTGGCACCTGCCTGTTTTATGGTGACGGCGTCATCACGCCGGCCATCTCGGTGCTGTCTGCCGTGGAAGGCCTGGAGGTGGTGTCACCCAATTTCAAGAAGGCGGTGATCCCGCTCACGCTGCTCATTCTGTTTGGCCTGTTTGCCTTACAGAAGCGCGGCACGGCCGATATCGGCAAGTTTTTCGGGCCCATCACGATGGTCTGGTTTGCCTGCATTGCCGTTCTGGGCGTGTCGCACATCTTTCACAACCCGGAGATTCTGTGGGCCCTGAGCCCGCATTACGCGCTGGGTTTCATGTGGGCCGAGCCGATCACCACCTTCATCATCCTGGGTGCGGTGGTGCTGTGCGTGACCGGGGGTGAGGCGCTGTACGCCGACATGGGCCACTTTGGCAAAAAACCCATCCGTCTGGCCTGGTTTTGCATCGTCATGCCGGCGTTGACGCTGAATTATTTTGGCCAGGGCGCGCTGCTGTTGAGCAACCCCGCAGCGGTCAAAAACCCGTTCTTCATGATGGCCCCGAGCTGGGTGCTGATCCCGCTGGTCGTGCTGGCCACGCTGGCCACGGTGATTGCCTCGCAGGCTTTGATCAGCGGCGCTTTCTCGGTCACCAAGCAGGTCATCCAGCTGGGCTATCTGCCGCGCTTTCAGATGCTGCACACCAGCATCAAGGAAACCGGCCAGATCTACATGCCGTTCGTCAACTGGGGACTGTTTGGGCTGATTGTGCTGGCCGTGATGCTGTTCAAGTCGTCGAGCAACCTGGCCGCTGCCTACGGCATTGCGGTGACACTGGACATGCTCATCACCACCCTGCTGACATTTTTCGTGATTCGCTACGCCTGGCACTTTCCGCTGGCGCTGTGCCTGGGCGCGACCACCGTGTTTTTTATCGTCGATATCACGTTTTTCGCCTCCAACCTGCTCAAGCTGGTCGATGGCGGCTGGTTTCCGTTGCTGATCGCTGCCGGGGTCTTCACCGTGATGCTGACCTGGAAAGAAGGCCGGCGCCTGCTGAACCAGACGCTGGCAGCCGATGCCATTGACCTGGCGAGCTTTCTGGAGGCGGTGTTTGTCAGCCCGCCAACGCGCGTTGCCGGCACCGCCGTGTTTTTGACCGCCGCTTCCGGAACGGTTCCCAACGCCATGCTGCACAACCTCAAGCACAACAAGGTGCTGCATGAAGTCAACCTGTTTGTCACCGTGGTGAACCACGAGGTGCCCTGGATCGGCATGGACAAGCGCCTGGAAATTGAATCGCTGGGGCACGACTGCTGGCAGGTGGTGGTGAACTACGGCTTCAAGAACGACCCCGATCTGCCGCGCGCCCTGAAACTGATGAAGGGCCGCGGTTTTGAGTACGACCCCATGACCACCAGCTATTTCCTGAGCCGCGATACCATCGCCCCCAAGCTGGGTGGCGGCATGGCGCCCTGGCGCGAGAAATTGTTTGCCCAGATGCATCTGAACGCCAGCGCGGCAGCCGTCTTCCTCAATCTGCCCAGCAACTCGGTGGTTGAATTGGGCAGCAAGATTGAAATTTAAATCGTTGCGGGGCAGGACTTTGGCTCTGTCCCCAACTGCTCAGGAACCCCGCACATGAATCTGTTGTTTGTCGCCGACCCGCTCGAGTCTTTCAAAATCCAAAAAGACACCACCTTTGCCATGATGCGCCAGGCGCAGGCCCGGGGTCACCGTTTGTACGCCTGCGAGCCCAAGGACATCAGCTGGCAGCGCGGTGCGCCCGTGACCGCTCGTGTGCGCGACATCACGCTCACCGGCCATCCGCTGGCATGGTTCAGCGCCCGCCAGCAAAAGCCCGATGAGTACGGCCAGGCCCTCAAGGACTTCGACGCCGTGCTGATGCGCAAGGACCCGCCTTTCGATGCCGAGTTTTTCTACGCCACGCACCTGCTGGAACAGGCCGAGCGCGAGGGCGCCCGGGTGTTCAACCGACCGCGTGCGCTGCGTGACCACCCCGAAAAGCTGGCCATTCTCGAATGGCCCAGGTTCATCGGCCCAACGCTGGTCACGCGCGAGGCGCAGGACATCAGGCGTTTTCATGCCGAGCACCACGACATCATCCTCAAGCCGCTCGACGGCATGGGTGGCACCGGCATCTTCCGGGTCAAGGCAGATGGGCTGAACCTGGGTGCCATCATCGAAACACTCAACCAGCATGGCGCCCGGACCGTGATGGTGCAAAGGTTTTTGCCCGCCATTGCCGAGGGCGACAAGCGCATTCTGGTGATCGGCGGCCAGCCCGTGCCGTACTGCCTGGCGCGCATTCCCCAGGGTGGCGAGGTGCGTGGCAACCTGGCCGCGGGCGGCAAGGGCGTCGCCCGGCCCTTGAGCGCACGCGACCGTGAAATTGCCGAATCCATCGGCCAGGTGCTGGCCGGGCGCGGCCTGTTGCTGATGGGTCTGGACGTGATCGGCGACTGCCTGACCGAAATCAACGTCACCAGTCCGACCTGCTTTCAGGAAATTGCCGAGCAGACCGGTTGTGATGTCGCCGCCCTGTTTGTGCAGGCGCTCGAAGCTGCCGTCAAGCGGCCTGGTTGAGGTGAGCGCCGGATTGAATCCGGCCCAGCAGGAGGCCGTGAACTTCATGCAGGGCCCGTGCCTGGTGCTGGCCGGCGCGGGCTCGGGCAAAACGCGCGTCATCACCCACAAGATCGGGCGCCTGATCCAGTCGGGCATGGCGGCGAAAAACATCTTTGCCATCACCTTCACCAACAAGGCCGCCACCGAGATGCGCGAACGCGCCCGGGGCTTGATTGGCAAGGCGGCCAAAGACACGGTGATCTGCACTTTTCATGCCCTCGGTGTGCGGCTGCTGCGCGAGGACGGCGCGGCGCTCGGCCTCAAACCCAATTTTTCGA
>JBBINL010000125.1:0-7193 GCA_037443905.1 Burkholderiales bacterium
CCTGTTGGTGCGGCGCCGCCAACTGTCGCGGCACCTTGCTCGCGCCCAAACGCAAACGCAAGTAGGCCGCCATGACTGCCCCCGCTGTTCTGTCGGTGCACTGGCCTGTCGAGGCCGTCCTGGAGGCCGTGGCCCCGGTCCTGCCGGGCTTTACCGCCGAGGTGCTGGCCGAAGTGGATTCGACCAATTCCGAGCTGATGCGTCGCGCCCGCGCCGGGCGTCTGGAGCCGGTGCTGCTGGTGGCAGAGCTGCAAACCGCGGGGCGCGGCCGCATGGGTCGGCATTGGCACAGTGGCAAAGCCACGGCAGGCTGCGAACCCGCTGCCCTGACTTTTTCCCTGGGTCTGAGTCTGGCACCCGCCGACTGGTCCGGTCTGTCGCTGGCGGTGGGTTTGAGCGTGGCGCAATGCCTGCACCCGGACATTCGCCTGAAATGGCCCAACGACCTGTGGTGGCATGACCGCAAGCTGGCCGGCATCCTGATCGAGACCGCCAACCTGGGCGCGGCTGGCGCGAGCCGCTATGTGGTGATCGGCATCGGCATCAACATGCTGACGCCGGATGCTACCGGCCTGGCCACCGCCCCGGCTGGTCTGCGTGAGTTGTTGCCCGAGGTGACAGCGGCACAGGTGTTGTCACGTGTCGTGGCCCCGCTGGTGCAAGCCGTGCAGCGTTTCGAAGCCCATTGCTTTGCTCCGTTTCAGAAGGCATTCAATGCGCGCGATGCGCTGGCGCAGCTTCCGGTGACGCTCAGCAATGGCGTGCAGGGGCTGGCGCAGGGCGTGGATGCCAGTGGCGCCTTGCGGGTGGCGACTGCAGGGGGCGTCCAGAGCGTCACCAGCGCCGAGGTCAGTGTGCGTGTCCAGCAGGGGCCGAGTTATGCCAGCTTGTAAGACTGCCGCATGAAGTGGCGCACTTTTGCCCTGCTGTTGCTGCTGCTCAACGCGCTGTATTGGGCCTGGGGCGAGGGCTGGCTGCTGGACTATGGTTTTGGACCCGCGCCGCAGCGCGAACCGCAGCGCCTGGCGCAGCAGATTCGCCCGCAAGCGCTGACGATTCTGGAGATCTCTGAAGGGCCGCTGCCGCCATTGGCCGCTGCGCCTGAGTCCACCGTTTGCCTGCAATCGGAGCCTTTGAACCCGGCCCAGGCTGACGCGGTGCGTGTCCTGCTGGCAGGTTCATGGCCGCCCGAAAGCTGGCTGTTGCAGGAACTGGCAGACGGTTCAAGCTGGCGTTTGCGTTTGCCTGCCGTCGATGCCGCGCAGCAAGCGCAGTTGTCACCCCTCACCGCCCTGTTGCCCGGCAGCGGGCTCGAAGCCTGCCCGCACGACGGTGCAATGCGCTAAGCCGAATCGTCGGTGTAGGCGTTGAAGCGCACCACAAATCGTGCTCCGGCAGGTGTCTGGCCCGGGTGCGCATCTTCCAGTCTGACGCTGGCATTGTGTTGCTGGGCAATTTCAAGCACGATTGGCAGGCCCAGGCCGGAGCCGTCGGCCTCGCTGCCCAGCGCCCGGTAAAAGGGCTGAAAAATCAGCTCACGCTCGGATGCCGGCACGCCCGGGCCCGAGTCTTCGACCTGCAGCACCAGGATGTGGCCAAAGGGGTCGGTGAGCACACGCACCGTGATCACACCGGGTTTTTCCATGCTCGACGGCGTGTAGTTGATGGCGTTGTCGACCAGGTTGCGCACCATTTCCTTGAGCAGCGTCTGATTGCCCAGCATGGTGCAGCCGGGGGAGCCGGGTTGCGTGCCCTCGTAACCCAGGTCAATGCGTTTTTCCAGCGCGCGCGGCACGCAGTCGCGCACCACCGACATGGTCAGCTCGGCCAGATCGCACACTTCGCGCGGCATGGCCGAGCCATTGCTTTCGGCACGCGCCAGCGCCAGCAACTGGTTGACACTGTGAGTGGCGCGGCTGCTGGCCCGGCCAATCTGGCGCAGGTAATGTTTCAGGTCGTCGGCACTGGCGCCTTCGCGCTGGGCAATCTCGGCTTGCATGCGCAGGCCGGCCAGCGGCGTTTTGAGCTGATGCGCGGCATCGGCCAGGAAACGCTTCTGGGTGGCAATGGAGTCGGTCAGGCGCAGCAGCAGGTCGTTCACGGCATCGACCAAAGGGGTCACCTCGACCGGTACCGCCCGCGCATCGATCGGGCTCAGGTCGTCGGGCTTGCGGGCGCGGATGCGTTCCTCGAGCTGGTGCAAGGGCTTGATGGCCTGCACCAGCGCCAGCCACACCAGCAATACCGCCAGCGGCAAAATGAAAAACTGCGGCAACATCACGCCCTTGACAATCTCGGTGGCCAGCACCGAGCGTTTTTCCATGGTTTCTGCCACTTGAACCAGCGCTGGTCGGGTGCCCTGACCCGACACATCGATCCACAGATAAGCCACCTTGACGTCAAACCCCCGGACCACGTCATCGCGAATGCGAACCTCGTCGAGCAACACCTGCTCCACCCGCGGCGGTGCCGGCAGACTTGGCTCTCCGCTGAGCAATTCGCCGCCTGGACCAAGCACCTGGTAATAAATGGTGTCGGAGTCGTCGGCGCGCAGCAACTCGCGCGCCGGCCGGGGCAGCGAAAACCTGGCGCGACCTTGCTGAAAGGTAATCAGCTGGGCCATGGCGCGCACGTTGTATTCCAGGGCGCGGTCAAACGGCTTGCCGGCAATGTTTTGCGCCACCAGCCATGTCATGACCAGGCTCAGCGGCCACAGCAACAGCAGTGGCGTGAGCATCCAGTCCAGGATTTCGCCAAACAGCGAACGTTGCTCGCGCGGATTCGGAATCACAACAATGACCGCAGCGCCGGGCCGCCCCAAGCCAGGCCAGCCCCCGAGGGGCTGAGGGCTGCGGCTTCGGGCCTGCCTGCGCAGGACTGGACAGCCCGAAGAGGCGTTGCCTCTGGCTGAGTCACGAACAGCGCAGCACGCGTAGCGACAAGCGTGGGGGCCATATCCTCACCCCGGAATTTTTTCCAGGCAGTAGCCCAGGCCGCGCACGGTGGCAATCCGGATCGGGCCCTTTTCAATCTTCTTGCGCAGCCGGTGAATGTAGACCTCGATGGCGTTGTTGCTCACCTCTTCGCCCCATTCGCACAAGCGCTCCACCAGCTGGTCCTTGCTGACCAGGCGACCGGCGCGCTGCAACAGCACCTCGAGCAGACCGAGTTCGCGCGCCGACAGTTCCACCATGACGCCGTCGATGCTGGCCACGCGACCGCCCTGGTCGTAAATCAAGGGCCCGTGCTTGATGGTGCTGCTGGCCGCGCCCATGCCGCGCCGGCTCAGGGCGCGCACCCGCGCTTCGAGCTCCTGCAGGCTGAAAGGCTTGGCCATGTAATCGTCGGCGCCGTAGTCCAGCCCCTTGACGCGCTCTTCGACGCTGTCGGCGGCGGTCAGGATCAGCACCGGCAAGGTGGAGCCGCGCGCGCGCAGGCGCTTGAGCACCTCCAGGCCGTGCATTTTGGGCAGGCCCAGATCCAGGATCAGCAAATCGAATTCGGTGTTGGTCATCAGGGCGGCATCGGCTTCGGTGCCGCTGGCCACATGATCGACGGCGGCCCCTGAACTGCGCAAGGTGCGCAACAGGCCATCTGCCAGCACCTGGTCGTCTTCGGCTATCAATATACGCATCGATGTCTCCTCTTTTGGGCTCGGTTGGATTTGTGCTTCAGGCTTGATGGCCTCTTGTTTCTGGTGATTCTAGGCGGCATAGGCTTCAAGCCCGAGGAGCATGACGGTGGCCACCTCGTCGCCCACTGCCGCGTGCAGTTCGGTCTGGGCTTGCATGACCGCCTGCTGGAACGCCTGCAGCCAGCTCAGGCCTGCCGGGGTGAAGTGCACAAGGCAGGCGCGCGCGTCACGTGGATCGCGCTGGCGCTGCACCAGGCCCCAGGCTTCGCACTGGTCCACCAGCTTGCCCATGGCCTGTTTGCTCACGCCTGCGCAGGCCGCCAGCTCGGTCAGGCGCGAGCCCGTCAGCGCCAGGTGCTGGGTGATGTGCGCATGGGAGGCGGTCAAGTGACCACGCGCCGCCAGGTTGGCCAGCGCCAGCGGCACACTGTCATTGGCCGCCATGAGCGCGAGCACGCGGGCGTCAAAACGTGCTGAAGCCTGGGACAACCAGTAGCCCGGATGGGCCTGGCGCCAGCGACTGTTCAGCGGCATGTTGGTCATGTCCAAATAGTAAACCAAATTGATTAAAAAATGGGTTTACGGTGTTTGATAATCGAAATAAACTACTGTTCAAGCATCCAGCCTGTTGATAAAAACAGAGGCTGCGAGTTAACCGATCGACTTCAACCCCAGGAGGAAAACCATGGACACACCCGTCAAAGCCGCCACTCCCGTCAACCCCGAAAAAGCCAAGGCGCTGCAAGTCGCGCTGGCGCAGATTGAAAAGCAGTTCGGCAAAGGCACGATCATGCGTCTGGGCGAAGGCGAGGCCATCGAAGACATTCAGGTTGTGTCCACCGGATCACTGGGCCTGGACGTTGCACTGGGCGTGGGCGGCTTGCCGCGCGGTCGCGTGATTGAGATCTACGGCCCGGAATCGAGCGGCAAAACCACGCTCACGCTGCAGGTGATTGCCGAGATGCAAAAGCAGGGTGGCCAGTGCGCTTTTGTCGACGCCGAACACGCGCTGGACATCCAGTACGCACAAAACCTGGGCGTCAACCTGCAAGACCTGCTGATCAGCCAGCCCGACACCGGCGAGCAGGCGCTGGAAATCGTCGACAGCCTGGTGCGCTCGGGCGCGGTCGATTTGATCGTCGTCGACTCGGTCGCCGCGCTGACCCCCAAAGCCGAACTCGAGGGCGAAATGGGCGACAGCCTGCCCGGTCTGCAGGCGCGCCTGATGAGCCAGGCGCTGCGCAAGCTCACCGCCCACATCAAGAAAACCAACTGCATGGTGATCTTCATCAACCAGATCCGCATGAAGATCGGCGTGATGTTTGGCAGCCCCGAGACCACCACCGGCGGTAACGCGCTGAAGTTCTACGCCTCGGTGCGGCTGGACATTCGACGCACCGGCACGATCAAGAAAGGCGAGGAATCGATTGGCAACGAAACCAGGGTCAAGGTGGTCAAAAACAAAGTGTCACCGCCCTTCAAGACCGCCGAGTTCGACATCATGTTTGGCCAGGGCATCAGCCGCGAAGGCGAAATCATCGACATGGGTGTGAACGCCAACATCCTGGAAAAGTCCGGCGCCTGGTACGCCTACAACGGCGAAAAAATTGGCCAGGGCCGCGACAACGCCCGCGAGTTTTTGAAGGAAAACCCGGCGCTTTCGCGCGAGATTGAAAACAAGGTGCGCGCTTCGCTGGGCATTGCGCTGATGGCTGGCAGCGAGGCTGGCTTGGTCGACGCCAAGGCAGCCAGCAAATAAGCCGCCTGGCTGACGCAACGGCGAAGCCGCCCAGGGCATGAAAATGGTGTCGTGGCTGATTCTGCCAGCCATCACGCCCTGAAGCATCATGTCATGGCAGACTTGACCCGCTATCCAGTACATTGCATGGCCATGATGACAAGGTCATGGCCCGGATTGGCACCCCATGGCATTTGACCAACCTTCGCTGAAAGGTCGTGCGCTGCGCCTGCTGAGTGGGCGCGAGCATTCGCGCGCCGAGCTGGAGCGCAAGCTGCAGCGATTCGAAGAAGAGCCAGGCACGCTGGCGCTGGCGCTTGATGACCTGCAGTCCAAGGGCTTCATCAGCGAGCAGCGGGTGGTCGACTCCGTCGTCAACCAGCGCGCCGCCAAACTCGGTGCGTCGCGCATCAAACAGGAGTTGCAGGCCAAGGGGCTGCCACCCGAGCTGGTGGCCCAGGCCGTTGCTGACCTGCGCGCGAGCGAGCGGGAGCGCGCGCGCGAGGTGTGGCAGAAGAAGTTCGGCAAGCCACCGCAAGACGCTGCCGAGCGTGCCAGGCAGATGCGTTTTCTGGCCAGCCGTGGCTTCGGCGGCGACACCATTCACCGGCTGGTGTCCGGGGCTGATGACGATTGAGTTTCAGCGGGTGCCTGTGGCAGCCCAAGCATCAGCTGCAAATTTTGCACCGCGGCACCGCTGGCGCCCTTGCCCAGGTTGTCCAGCCGCGCCACCAGCACCGCATGGCGGAAACTGTCACCGGCCTCGCGGTTGGCAAATACCCGCAGCTCCAGCTGGTTGGTGCCGGCCAGTGCCACGGCGTCGAGCTTGTTGTCCGGCGTGGCGGGCAGTACCTTGACCCATGTGCTGCCGGCGTAATGCTGCGCCAGGGCCTTGTGCAGGTCTTCGGCGTCTGGCCGGCCCGGCAGCAGGTCCAGATGCAGCGGCAGCTGCACCAGCATGCCCTGTCTGAAGTTGCCCACGGCGGGCACAAACAGGGGTCGACGGGTCAGGCCGGTGTAGGCCATGATTTCGGGGATGTGTTTGTGCTTCAAACCCAGGCCGTACAGCTCAAAGGCCGGCGCCGTGCCCTGCTCATGGGCTTCGATCATGGGCCGCCCTCCACCCGAATAACCGCTGACCGAGGGCAGGCACAGGGGGAAATCGGTGGGGATCAGGCCGGCATCGATGAGCGGACGCAGCAGTGCAATGGCACCGGTGGCATAACAGCCCGGGTTGCTGACGCGGCGCGCCACCTGGATGGCCTCGCGTTGGCCCGGTATCAGTTCGGCAAAGCCGTAAACCCATCCTGGTGCGGTGCGGTGCGCGGTAGAGGCGTCGATGATTTTGGGGCCGGCCAGGGCGCTGGACCTGGTCAACTCGTCGATCATGGCCACCGATTCAATCGCCGCATCGTCGTGCAGGCACAGGATGACCATGTCCGCGCGCGCCATCAGCTCGCGCTTGGCGGCGGCGTCTTTGCGCTGCTCGGGCGCAATGCTGAGCAGCTCGATGCCAGCCATGGCCTGCAGCCGTTCGCGAATCTGCAAACCGGTGGTGCCAGCTTCGCCGTCGATGAAGATTTTTTGCATGATGAAGTCAAATCCTGAAAATTGCCGCGCTTGTAAGACTGGCAACAGATTGCCGCAATGCATCATGATACAGTCCGCAATTGCTTCGCACGGTGCCCCTGATGTTGTCCTGCGGTTCAAATCAGGTGGCGATCCAATCACTTATTCCTGAGAGAGAGCTCATGAAAATTCACGAGTACCAAGGCAAGGATATCTTGCGTCAATTCGGTGTGCCCGTGCCCCGCGGCATTG
>JBBINL010000126.1:0-7134 GCA_037443905.1 Burkholderiales bacterium
CCAGGGACCGCAAACTGCTATTGCTGGGGCGGGGTAACTGCCGGATTTAGGTTCAAATCTTGAAGCGCACAAATATGGTGCAATCATGGGTTCTTGATGCACCAATTCGGACTTGGTACTTCCGACGGTTCAAACAGAATGTGCGAAAGTGTTGCAACTCAAGGCAAAATAGGCTCCCGTGGTGGATCAGATCAAAACCCAAATCTGGCACAAAACCTGCATTCTCAATCACAAACCCCTTTCAACAACTATTCCTTTGGAGTAATCAATGGCCAAGACCGTCGCAGACGTAATGAAAATGGTGAAAGACAACGAAGTCAAGTTCGTTGACTTCCGCTTCACCGATACCCGTGGCAAAGAGCAGCACGTGACCGTACCTGTGTCCCATTTTGACGAAGACAAGTTCACTTCTGGTCATGCTTTTGATGGTTCATCCGTGGCAGGCTGGAAAGGTATTGAAGCCTCTGACATGCAGCTCATGCCAGATCCCAACACCGCCAACATTGATCCATTTTTTGAAGAAACCACGCTCTTCATGAGCTGCGACGTGATCGAACCCACCGACGGCAAAGGATACGAGCGGGATCCGCGTTCGGTGGCCCACCGCGCAGAAGCCTACCTCAAGGCATCCGGCTTGGGTGATGCCGCTTTCTTCGGGCCGGAACCTGAATTCTTCATTTTCGACGACGTGCGCTGGAACAGCGACATGTCGGGCTGCTTCTTCAAGGTCGACGACTACGAAGCGCCCTGGAACTCAGGCAAGAAGATGGAAGGCGGCAACCATGGCCACCGTCCCACCACCAAGGGGGGTTACTTTCCCGTGCCGCCCGTGGACAGCACCCAGGACATGCGCGCCGAAATGGCATTGATTCTGGAATCTCTGGGCGTGCCTGTCGAAGTGTTCCACCACGAAGTCGCATCCCCTGGTCAATGCGAGCTGGGCACCAAGTTCAGCACCCTGGTGCAGCGCGCCGACTGGACCCAGGTGCTCAAGTACGTGGTGCAAAACGTGGCCAACGCCTATGGAAAAACCGCCACCTTCATGCCCAAGCCCGTGGTGGGTGACAACGGCAGCGGCTGCCACGTGCACCAGTCGGTCTGGAAAGACGGCAAAAACCTGTTTGCCGGTGACGGCTATGCCGGTTTGAGCGACTTTGCCCTGTTCTACATTGGCGGCATCATCAAGCACGCCCGCGCTCTCAACGCCATTACCAACCCGGGCACCAACAGCTACAAGCGCCTGGTGCCGGGTTTTGAGGCACCGGTCAAGCTGGCTTACTCGGCCAAAAACCGTTCTGCTTCGATCCGCATTCCTTACGTGGCCAACCCCAAGGGCCGTCGTGTTGAGGCGCGCTTCCCCGATCCGCTGATGAACCCCTACCTGGGCTTCTCGGCCCTGCTGATGGCCGGCCTGGACGGGGTTGAAAACAAGATCCATCCCGGCGAGGCGGCCACCAAGGATCTCTACCACCTGCCACCCGAAGAAAACGCCAAGATTCCAACGGTCTGCCACAGCCTGGATCAGGCTCTCGATTGCCTGGATGCCGACCGTGGCTTTTTGACCAAGGGCGGCGTTTTCACCGACGGTCTGCTCGATGCCTATATCGAGCTCAAGATGGGCGAAGTCACGCGCTTGCGCATGGCCACCCACCCGATCGAGTTCGACATGTACTATTCGCTTTGATCGCTTGCCAGGGGCAATACAAGGACGGCCTTGGCCGTCCTTTTTTATTGTGGGAAACTCCCCATCCGATCAGTGTGCTTGTGCGTCCACAGGATGCGGCACGGCTGAATGCCAGAAAAGGGCTTGAATTGTCATGACACAAATCACCTTCAGGACAGGCTTGTTGTTGCTGGCCATGTGTGCCTGCGCGGTGGCGCAGGCACAAAACCGCATCTACCGTTGCGGCAATGCCTACACCAATACCGTGACGCAGGAGCAGGCCAAAAATTGCAAGTTGATCGACGGCGGCAACGTCACGGTGGTTCAGGGCACGCGCCCGGCCAAAGCGTCCTCCCAACCCGGCAGCGCCAGTTCAGGCCCACGCGTGGACACGGCTGAACAAAAGTCGCGTGACGCTGATGCACGCCTGATTTTGCAGTCGGAACTGCAAAAGGCCGAGGCGTTGCAAGCGGAGTTGCTCAAGGAATACAACAATGGCGCACCAGAAAAGCGTGCTGATGAGACACGCAATCAACAGCGCTACCTGGACCGTGTGGCTGAGTTGAAGGCCAAACTGGCGCGCAACGACAGCGATATTGCCGGCATTCGTCGCGAGCTTGAGCGCTTGCCTGCCAGCAATGGTGCGCGCTAGACGAATCTGCACGAACCATTTTGAAGCTGCCATTTTCCAAGTCCAGGCCAGACGCCGCCAGCCTGACGAGCCAGTGTTTTGTCGCTTTTGATCTGTTGGCCACGCTGGTGGCAGTTGTGCACAGCGATGGCACGGTGGTGTTTGCCAATGCCGCGTTGGAAGATGCGATGGGTATTTCACGACGCACCATTGTGGGCTCGCATTTTCCTGACGCTTTTACCGAACCGGCCCATTTGCAAACCGCTTTGCAGGGCGCCGGCAGCAACGAGTTTGCTGCGCTGCGTTACGACGCCAAGCTGTTGCGGCTGGGGCGGGAAACGCTGCCGGTGCACGTCATTGTGTCGCAGACCGAACTCTCCGACATCATTGTCGAGCTGTTGCCGCTGGAGCAACAGGCGCGCCAGGACCGCGAGGAGCGGCTCGCTGAGCAGGCGCAGGCCAACAAGGAGCTGATCCGCAATCTGGCGCACGAAATCAAGAACCCGCTGGGTGGCATCCGCGGCGCAGCGCAGTTGCTGGAACTGGAAATGGAGCAACCCGAGCTCACCGAATACACCCAGGTCATCATCCATGAAGCCGACCGGCTGCAGTCGCTGGTGGACCGCCTGCTGGCGCCGCACAGGCGCCCCCATGTGGTGGGAGATGTCAACATTCACGAGGTCTGCGAGCGGGTGCGCTCGCTGATTCTGGCCGAGTTCCCCAAGGGGCTGGAAGTGGTGCAGGACTATGACACCTCGATCCCCGAGTTCCGTGGCGACCGTGAGCAGCTCATCCAGGCGCTGATCAACATCGTCCACAACGCAGCGCAGGCACTAACCGAGCGCATCAACCAGGGCGATGGCCAGATCATTTTTCGCACCCGGGTGGCACGGCAGACCACTTTTGGCAGGCAGCGCTACCGGTTGGCACTGGAATTGCATGTGATTGACAACGGGCCGGGTGTGCCTGAAGAGATCAAGGACCGCATTTTTTATCCGCTGGTGTCAGGGCGAGAAGGCGGCTCGGGGTTGGGCCTGACCTTGGCGCAAACCTTTGTTCAGCAGCACCATGGTTTGATCGAGTGTGACAGTGTGCCGGGTTGTACTGATTTCAGGATTCTGATTCCTCTGCCCTGATCGCAAGCTGGCTGAATGCCTTTGCGGCCAGGTCCCAACGAAAGGTAAGACAACGTAATGAAGCCCATTTGGATCGTAGATGATGACCAGTCCATTCGCTTCGTGCTGGAGAAAGCCCTGCTGCGCGAGCAATTGCCCAGCCGCAGTTTCACCACGGCACGCGAGGTGCTGAAGGCGCTGGATGAAGACAAGCCGCCACAGGTGCTGGTCAGCGACATCCGCATGCCCGGCGGCTCGGGGCTGGATCTGCTCGACAAGGTCAAAGCCAAATACCCGGGCCTGCCCGTGATCATCATGACCGCCTACTCCGACCTCGACAGCGCCGTCTCGGCCTTCCAGGGCGGCGCTTTCGAATACCTGCCCAAACCATTTGATCTGTCCAAGGCGGTGGAGCTGATTCGCCGTGCCGTCGAGGAAAGCCAGCGCGAGGAAGTGGCCGACGAGGCCCTGGTCGATGCGCCCGAGATGCTGGGCCAGGCACCCGCCATGCAGGACGTTTTCCGCGCCATCGGCCGCCTCAGCCAGAGCAACGTCA
The DNA here is from genome assembly GCA_037443905.1 of Burkholderiales bacterium. Lineage (GTDB taxonomy): Bacteria > Pseudomonadota > Gammaproteobacteria > Burkholderiales > Burkholderiaceae_C > Rhodoferax. The sequence goes on from JBBINL010000126.1 coordinate 3,966, forward strand.
CCGTCATGATCACCGGCGAATCTGGTTCGGGCAAGGAACTCGTGGCGCGTGCGCTGCACAAGCACTCGCCGCGGGCCAACGGGCCGTTTGTGGCCATCAACACGGCGGCTATCCCGAAGGATCTGCTCGAGTCCGAACTCTTCGGCCACGAGCGCGGCGCCTTTACCGGCGCGCAAAGCATGCGCCGCGGCCGTTTTGAACAGGCCGACGGCGGCACGCTGTTTCTGGACGAAATCGGCGACATGCAGTTTGACCTGCAAACCCGCTTGCTGCGCGTCCTGAGTGACGGCCATTTCTACCGGGTGGGCGGCCACAGCGCCATCAAGACCAATGTGCGCGTGATTGCGGCCACACACCAGAATCTGGAACAGCGCGTCAAGGACGGGGCGTTTCGCGAAGACCTGTTTCACCGCCTCAACGTCATCCGCCTGCGCCTGCCGGCGCTGCGCGAGCGGCGCGAAGACATCCCCGTGCTGACGCGCCATTTTTTGCAGCAAAGCGCGCGCCAGCTGGGGGTCGAGCCCAAGCGCATTTCCGAAGCTGCGCTGGCATGGCTGGGGCAGTTTGCTTTTCCCGGCAACGTGCGCCAGCTGGAAAACATGTGTCACTGGCTCACCGTCATGGCGCCGGCGCAACTCATCGAGCCCAAAGACCTGCCGCCCGAGGTCGGGGTGTCGAACGAGGCGCCAGCTGCGCCGGTGATCACGGCAGCCGCGCTGCCACCGATCGATTTTCCTGCGGCCCCGCGCACGCTTCCCGAGGCTGCGGTGTTGCCGCAAGTTCCACAGGCTCCGGTCGTGAACACGAGCGGCTGGGAACAGGGTCTGGAGGATGAGGCTGGCGCCTTGCTGGCCACCGATCGCACCGACGTCTGGGACACGCTCACCGCCCGCTTCGAGTCGCGGCTGATTCACGCTGCCCTGGCTGCCACCCGTGGACGGCGCATCGACGCGGCGCAAAAGCTCGGCATTGGCCGCAACACCATCACCCGCAAGATCCAGGAACTCGGTCTGGAATAAACGCCGACTCAGTTCAGCTCGACCACCACCGGCGCGTGGTCGCTGGGGCGCTCGTATTTGCGTGGGGTCTTGTCGATCCAGCAGGCCTTTACTCGGGGCCTGAGGGCGTTGCTCACCAGAATGTGGTCAATGCGCATGCCGTGGTTGCGCCTGAAAGCAAAGTCGCGGTAGTCCCACCAGGAATAGCTTTTCGGGGCTTGGGCAAACAGCCGGTGCGCGTCATGCAGGCCCAGCGCGATCAGGGCGTTGAGTTCGTAGCGCTCCTCATCGGTGCAATGAATCTGGTCCTTCATGCCCACCGGGTCCCACACATCGGCATCGTCAAAGGTGATGTTGAAATCGCCCATCAGCACCAGTCTGGGATAGGCACGCAGCTCGGCACGCAACCAGTCGCGCAGTCCATTGAGCCAGGCCAGCTTGTACTCGAACATGTCGCTGCCGGGCTCCTGGCCATTGGGAAAATACGCGCCCACGACCCGGATGCCGGTTGCCGCCTTGTCCGTTGATGCGGTCACCGCGCCATCACCAGGAGCAAACGTCGCACTGATGACGCGCGCCAGATCATCGCTGAAGCCCGGAATGTTGCGCACCACCTGGTCAGGCGGCGCACGGCTGATCAGTGCCACGCCGTTGTAGGTTTTCTGGCCAAAACAGACTGACTGGTAGCCTGCCGCCGCAAACGCGGCATGCGGAAATTTGTCGTCGCTGAGCTTGAGCTCCTGTAGCGCCAGTACATCGACCGAGTTGGCCGCCAGCCAGTCCAGCACTTGAGGCAGGCGCACGGTGAGTGAATTGATGTTCCAGGTAGCAAGCTTCATATATTTACTAACCTATTGATTTTATTGAATAGTTTACATTTTGTTTGAATGATACCTGAAGTTGATTTTTGTAGCCAACTGACTACAATGAAGCTGATGTACACCGTGATTGAAACCGACGAATTCAGCCAATGATTGGGTGGATTGCGAGACCGCGCCACCCGTATTCGTTTGGCGCGCAGGCTGAATAAAGCAGGCCGTGGCAATCTGGGAGACATCAAACCTGTGGGCGAAGGCGTGATGGAGATGCGTGAATATTTTGGTCCCGCTTGGCGGTTGTACTACGTGGAGCGCGCTGGTCGTCATGCTGGGTGGCGGTGATAAATCAAGCCAAGTCAGCGACATTGAACGGGCCAAAAAACTGGCCAAGGAGTTGTCATGAGCAAAATCAAAACCCGGCCATTTGACATGGCCTACTATCTTCAGAGCGAGGCCGACATCACCGAATACCTCAGCCAGGTACTCGAAGATGGCGACTCCGCCGAGTTGGCTGCTGCGTTGGGTGACATCGCCAAAGTGCGCGGCATGGCGCAACTGGCCAAAGACACCGGCCTGTCACGAGAGAGCCTCTACAAAAGCCTTTCTGGCGAGCGTGTCCCCAGCACTGACACCCTGTTCAAAGTGATGCGCGCCATGGGCTTCAAGCTGTCGGTGCAATCAATTGCGCCGGTTTGATCTTGCGCCGGTTTACAGCGATTGCTTTTGGTAGGTCACAAAACTGTAGCCCAGTCCTGTGCTGCTGATGTGTGATTCGCGGGCGGTTTCGATCCAATCGGGGCCAAAAACCGGCGCGAAGGCGTCACCGGCAAAGTCGGCATCCAGTTCAGTCACCACTGCGGCGCTTGCCAGACCGATCGCCTGGGCGTACAACTCGGCGCCGCCAATCACCCAGGCCGTGCTATCGGCAGGGCAGGCGGCGCAGGCAGCCTCCAATGAATTGACCACCACCGCACCTTCTTCCTGCCAGCCGGTCTGGCGCGTCACCACCACATTGAGACGTCCGGGCAGGGGCCTGAATCTGGCCGGCAGCGAGTCCCAGGTTTTGCGCCCCATGATGACCGGGCAGCCCAGCGTGGTGCGCCTGAAATGAGCCATGTCCTCGGGCAAATGCCAGGGCAGCGCATTTTGCCTGCCAATGATGCCGTTGCGGGCGCGCGCGAGGATCAGATTGAGTTTCATAACGATTTTGCAGGTTTGCGGGGTGGCAGCAGCACGGCGGCAATGGCGGCCATGACGCACAGCACGGCCACCAGGTCTTGCCAGCCCGGCACTTCGTTCACGATCAGGGTGGCGCTGAGGGTGCCCACCAGCGGGATCGCCATGATGCTCATG